>JACPSH010000003.1 GCA_016193395.1 Gammaproteobacteria bacterium | reverse complement strand
GTCCCAGACCACCATGGCATTTGCACGGTAGCCGAGCTCGTGATGCCGCAGGACGATGCCGAAGCGTTTGATCACCCGCCGTTCAGTCAGCGCGGCGATGCGCGCGATGACCGTCGCCTCGTCGAGGTTGAGCGCGGATGCCACGGCGGCATACGGCCGCCGGGTGACCGGCAGACCGTCCTGGATGGCGGAGATGATGAGCCGGTCGATCTCGTCCGTCAGCGGCACCGCGGTCTCCGCTGCTTTGGCGTTCAGTTCCATTGGAGGGCAAACCCGAGATCGATGTGATAGTCCTCCACGAGCGGCAGGCGCAGGACTTCGAAGCCGGTCTGGCGCTCGATATCGGACAGCACCGACTCAAGCCGCTGCGGGTCCGCCGCGGTGACGACGAACCACAGGTTGAATCTGTGTTCCCGCTCGTAATTGTGGTTCACTTCGGCGTAACCGCTGATCAGCCCGGCAACCGCATCGAGTTCGGCCGCGGGTACGGACATTGCGGCAAGTGTGCTGGCGCCGATGGTATGCGGCCTGAAAACAGGACCAATCCGGCTGACGGTGCCGTCCCGAAGATGCCTATGCAGGCGCTGCAAGACGACTTTCTCCGCAACGCCGAGCGCCGCGGCGATATCCGCAAACGGCGTTGCGCTGAGCGGAAAATCTTTCTGGAAGCCGTCCAGCAGCCGCCGGTCAAGATCCGGCAGCTTTCCCCTTGCATGTACCTGCTTCATGGCGGCGTCTCCTGGCCCGGATTATTCATGAACGGCATTTCGATAAACGGCCGGGTGGCATCGGGTACTGCCATTCGCGCGCAGCGAAAGGGCCCCACCGGGGGATGGGTGGAGCGAGCACGGATGGCAGTACCCGGTGACAGGACCCGGCCGCCTCATGTCGCATTCGTTCATGAATAATCCGCGCTAGAGACCGATCTTGTGCGCCCGCGCCGAGAAGAAGATTCCGCTCGGCGTGTCCACTTCCAGTTCACCCGTCCGGGCGAACGTCCCGGTGTCGTAAATCCCGACCTTGTTCTCGTCGCGGGCGGAGATCCAGACCTCCTCGCCGCGCGGCGTGAATTCCATGTGCAGGACCGCCTTGCCGGGCTTGAGCTCATGAATCACGGCCAGCGCCTTCACATCCACAACCTGGACGGTATCGTTGTCCGGCAACGCGAAATTGATCCACACCTGCCGGCCGTCCGGGCGGGCCATGGCGAAAACGGGCTGACCGCGGACAGGGATGCGCTTGACTTCGGTCCAGTCGCTGCGCCGGATCACCAGAACCCAATGGCGGCCCATCGCCGGAACGAACAGATAATCACCGGCGCTCGCCCAGCCCTCGAGATGCGGCATCTTGTAGACCGGCATCCGTTCCTCCCCGGCACGACCATAATCGAACGCAATGCGCCGAGCCCCCTCTTCCGGACCCCACAGGTCCACCAGGGCCAGGCCGTCCTCGCCGAACAGCCCCGCGATGTAATAGCGTCCATCGGGCGTGATCAGCGCATCGTAGGGTTCCTTGCCGATTTCCTTCAGGCGCGTGATGGCCGGCTGACCGGCCACGGAAAAATCGGCGATCCAGATCTCCCCCGCGTCGTACAGGCTGTACACAAACCGCCGCCCCGGCGCATCCACCAGCCCGACCACTTTGGATAGCGCGCCCTGATCACCGAACCGGGCAGGCATGTCGGCAACCGGAGCAAGCGTGTCCGCATCGAAAACCTTCACTCCACCGGGTTCGTAGTTCGCCACCGCGACCAGCCTGCCATCCTGGGAGATGGCGCCGCCGATGCTGTTGCCTGCCTGTACGACCCGCCCCACCAGAGCGCCGGCGAGCAAATCGACCTTACTGAGGCCGCCGTCACGGCCGAATACATAGGCAAACCGCTGATCGCGCGAGAACACCGCCGAGGCGTGGGAAAGATCTCCGAGTCCGCCGACTTTCTTCAGCAGCGTCCGCCCGGTCGTCTCGACTATGCAGACGCTCCCCGACGCGCGTTCGACGATAATGCCGAGATCTCCCGTGCCGCGCTCGCCCGCGTGCGCCGCTACCGGAAACAGCAGCAAGCCCAGCAATTCGAGCAGCAGGAGACGGGCTCCGCGCCGGGTGCTAATCATCCGCGTGCACCCCGGTCAGCAGTTGGTCGACCAGCCAGGCGATCTCCTCGTCCTGCAGCATGCCCTGCCATGGCGGCATGGCGGTACCGGCACGTCCATTCCGGATCACATCGATGAGCAGGCCTGAAGGCTTGCCGGAAAGCGAGGCGACGGTCAGCGACGGGCCGAGGCCGCCTTCCAGGCGCAGGCCGTGGCATGAGCCGCAATCGTGGCGCAGCAGGTTCAGAAGTTCTCCCTCGCGCGCGGCGTCCGGTCCGGCAACCGCACCTCCCGGCAGCGTTCCCAACGCGACCAGGAGCGGCACCAGGGCGCCTGTTGCGCGCCGTCCCGGCTTCATGCGGGACTCAATATATATCGTGCTGCGTGTTGTACACGTTGAACTTGCCCGTGGGCGTGATCAGGCGATCGTCCTTGATCACGTGCTTCAGCTTGCGGGTCTTGTCATCCACGATGACGATCGCGGATTTCTGTTCCTTGCCGTTCCAGACCGAGAACCAGACTTCGTCGCCGGCCTTGTTGTATTCCGGCTGCACGACCCGCTTCGGTCCCTCGCCAACATCCGCCCACTCGGCAATCGGTATCAGTTCCGAACCTTTCTCCAGATCGTCCGTGTTGAACACCACCACTGACTGGCTGATCTTGGGATCGGGATTCAGGGCCGTGTCGACCCAGAGATTCTTTGAGAGCGGGTGCGTCTTGATGAACAGCGATCCCCCGCCCTGGCCCTGGAGCGAGCGCACTACTTTCCAGGCATGATCCGGGTGTTGACCGGGGTCGGTCCCGATCACCGCGATGCTCGCGTCCCCCAATCCGCTGGTTGCCCAGACCGGTCCGAATTTCCTGTCCACGAAATTCGCCCCGCGGCCGGGGTGCGGTATTTTGCCGACATCGATCAGAGCGGTCAGTTTGCCCTCCTTGGAATCCACCACGGCAATCTTGTCCGACTTGTTGGCCGCGGTAAGGAAATAGCGCTTGGTGGAGTCCCAACCGCCGTCGTGGAGAAAACGCGCCGCCCCGATTTCCGTCATCTTCAGGTTGTTGATGTCCTCATAGTTGACGAGCATGACCTTGCCGGTTTCCTTGACGTTGATGATGAACTCCGGATGCTCGTGCGACGCGACGATTGCGGCTACGCGTGGTTCGGGATGATATTCCTGGTTATCCACGGTCATGCCGCGCGTGGAGACGATCTTCAGCGGTTCCAGGGTGTCGCCGTCCATGATGACGTATTGCGGCGGCCAGTAGGTACCGGCCACGGCATACTTGTCCTCGAACCCCTTGTACTTGGAAGTCTCCACGGAACGGGCCTCCAGTCCCACCTTGATCTCGGCGACGGTATCCGGCTTTTCCAGCCACAGATCGACCAGATTGATTCTCGCATCGCGGCCGATGACATAAAGATAACGGCCGGATAAAGACAGCCGCGAGATATGCACCGCGTAGCCGGTCTTGATTACATTGACGATCTCCTTCGTATCGCCATCGATCAGGGCAATCTGGCCTGCATCACGCAAGGTTACTGAAAACAAATTATCCAGATTGAGTGTGTTCATGGGCTTGCTGGGCCGTTTGGCCCGCGGCACAACTTCCTTCCATGACTTTTTCATATCTTCCATACTCCACTCCGGCGGCACCGGCGGGTCATGCTGGACATAGCGCGCCATGAGATCCACTTCTTCAGCCGTGAGTTCGCCCGAGGTGCCCCAGTTCGGCATGCCGGCCGGCGAACCGAAGTTGATGAAGACCTTCAGGTAATCGGTCCCCTTCGGCTGGGTGATGTCCGGTGTCAGGGGCTTTCCGGTCGCGCCCTTGCGCAGGACGCCGTGGCAGCCGGCGCAGCGTTGGAAAAAGATTTTCTTGGCGTGTTCGAACTCCTCTTCGGTGACGGAAGGGGCCCCGGGCGTCAATACATGTTTGGCCCCCGCGACGGGCGATGGCGCACCTTCATACGCCCTTTCCGTCTTCTCCACCCCCTTGTGCTCCTCCGCCCCGGCCGCCGGCTTGGCCTGTTCCGCAGCGGGCGCAGACTTGGTCTCCTCTACCGCGACCGCCGGAGTGACGGGGAGGAAAACGGCAGCGGCGGCCAGGACGCATGGACACAGCACAGCGCGAACGGAATGGCTCAACATGTCGGCCCCCTGATCGAAAGTATCGATTTATGCAGTTGCAGAGGGTACGGCGACGAATGGCCGGAAAACTTGATCCGGGTCAATGGGGCGTACCGGGGCGGGGACCTGCGCGGCACCGCCGGCACCTCGGTCAGACCAATCGCCTCCCAAGCGCCCATTTCATCAAAGCAACAAATAGCAGGGTGACGCAAAACGGGGTTTTGCATCACCCAGTTAGGCTGGTCTGTGCTTTCACGCCTTGATCGCGATCAACGAGCTTGGTCGCCGGCCGTCCCGGGCGCCACGGCGGAGCCTTGACCTGTGTCAATCGCGGCCTGACCCCTGCGCATTAGAGTTTTGGAAAGGCCGACGGCCGACAATACCGCAGACCGAACATGCCTCCTTCAGGGTTTGCCCTGTTATAGAGGAGTCGACATGCAGGAACAAAAAAGCGCAACGTTGATTCAACGGATCGCGGACATGCAGGAGCAGGAGGCTATCAGTCTCGCCCGCGAGATGCTCGATCAGGGCTACGACCCCATCGCGCTGCTCGGACACTGCCGAGAAGCAATGGAGATCGTCGGCGCCCGCTATGAAAAGGGCGAATATTTCCTGCCGGAACTGATGTTGGCGGGTGAAGTGCTGAGCGCCATCGGCAGTCTGGCGAAACCACTTGTCCAGCAGCGGTCGTTATCGATGCGGGATGCAGGCACGGTCGTCATCGGCACCGTCCACGGCGACCTGCACGACATTGGAAAAAACATCGTGACATTCATGCTGGATATCAACGGTTACAACGTCGTCGATCTGGGGATCGACGTGCCCGTTGAATCCTTCATTGCCAGCATCCGCGAACACAAGCCACAGGTCGTGGGGCTGAGCGGGTTTCTCACCGTCGCCTTCGGTTCCATGAAGGAGACCATAGACGCAATCGCCGCCGCGGGATTTCGGGACGGGCTCAAAATCATGATCGGCGGCGGCCAGGTCGATGAGACGGTTCGCAATTTCACCGGAGCCGACGCCTTCGGGCTCAATGCCATGGAGGCCATCTCCCTGTGCAAGGGCTGGATCAAGGGTTGAGCACGTGCCGGCCGCCGGCGGAACTCTATTGAAGCCTCCGTGCCTGTTCTGCCACCACCCTGCATTTCCCTGACCGCCGACGAGGTCCGCCTGGCCTGGGAGGAACGCGGCCGTCGCAGCTGCAGTGCGCGCGTCCTCGATACCGTTTCGACGGTCCTCGAGCGCATGAATGACGGGCATTGGCTGCAGCCCGCATACGGTTATGCGCTCTGGCCGGTGGCCGGTTCCGGGTCCGGGCATCTGCGGTTACGCGGAGGGGGCACACTGCATTCGCGGTTGGCCGTGCATCGCTGCGGTCGCGCCACGCGGCTTGCCGCCGGCATCTGCACTGTCGGTAGCCGGCTGGGGCATCAAATTCGCGAATGGTTCGCCGCCGGCCAAGCCGTCAAGGCCGTGGTCCTGGATGAGGTCGGATCCCTGGCGCTGTACCGACTGGCGGGACACCTGGAGCGGCAAGTGCGCGTGGAGGCGCAACACCTCGGCCTGCAGTCGAGCGGCGTACTTCACCCCGGTGACGACGGATTCGAGCTCAGCGAACAGCGCAAGGTCGTCGAGCTGGCGGGCGGTGCGGACATCGGGATTTCTCTCACCTCCGGCGTGATGCTGTATCCGGAAAAGAGTCTGACCATGGTCATGGGGCTCGGCGATCGGATGCCGGTTTGGGGGCGCGACCGCGGTTGCGCGCGTTGCCGCGCACGCCGGCAATGCCCATACCGGCACCCGCATTCGGCGGATCGCGCGGCATGACACCGCGAATCGCGCCTCCCCGGACCGGCCACCGCGCAACCTTCATGCCGGATGCGCAGGTGGCAGTCGGCCTCCCGGGAGAGACCGTTCTGGACTGCGCGCGGCGGGCGGGCGTGCGTATCGCCAGTGTCTGCGGCGGACGGGGGCTGTGCCGGTCCTGCGTCATACGCGTCATGGAAGGATCGGTCGATCCGCCGTCCGCGCCGGATCGGGAGTTCTTTTCCGAAAGGGAACTGGCGGAGAATTGGCGGCGGGCCTGCCAGACGTTCCTCGCCGGCGACTGCCGTATCGAGGTTTCGATGCGCGCCCTGGCACTGCCGACGCGCACGCATGTCGCCAGCGAGGATGTGTGGGTCCGACCCGATCCCGCCGTGCGCTTGTGCCGCGCCGACGTGCCGGCGCCGTCACGGTTATCCCCACTACCCGATGACCGCCGCCTGGTAAGCGCCTTGAATGCGTGCTGGCCTGGAGCGGTGTCGCGCATGGATATCGAAATCCAGCGCACTCTGTCGAAGGCGTTGCGCCCGTCTGGAACAGTGGTTGCTGCCGTCCGCTTCGGCGAAATCATCGCCTTGAACCCGCCTTCCGGCGCTCCCCTGCCGGGCCTCGCCGTCGATCTGGGCACCAGCAATGTCGGAGCGCTGCTGGTGGATCTGCGCACCGGACGGACTCTGGAGCGCTGCGGCCTGGAGAACCCGCAGTCCGTCCATGGCGGAGATGTCATCAGCCGGATCGGCTACGCGATTTCATCGCCCGGGGCGCCCGGCGAACTTCGCGCACTCGCATTGAAAGCGGTCAACGGGGCGGCGCGGTCCCTGTGCGAGGCACATGGAATTTACCCTGAGCAGATCGCGGATATCGTGATCGTCGGCAACACGGCCATGCATCACCTGCTGCTCGGTCTTCCCGTGAGCCAACTGGGCCGCGTGCCATTCGTCGCGGCTGTCTGTGATGCCATAGACGCGAAAGCGCGTGACGTAGGGATCAAGGCCATGCCCGGCGCGTATGTGCACATGTTGCCGAACATTGCCGGGTTCGTCGGCGCCGACCACACCGCGGTTCTGCTGGCGATTGCCAGCGAACGCGAAAGCCGGACCGTGATCATTCTGGATATCGGGACGAACACCGAGATCTCTCTGCTGCATGAGGGCCGCCTGTCCAGTCTTTCCTGCCCTTCAGGGCCGGCATTTGAAGGCGGACATGTGCGTTGCGGGATGCGCTCGGCACCCGGCGCGATCGAATCCATGGAGATCACTGCCGACGGCGCAACCCTGAGGACGATCGACGACGCCCCGGCCCTGGGAATCTGCGGCTCAGGCGTGCTCGATATTGCCGCCCAACTGTATCTTGCCGGCGTGGTCGATGCCTCGGGCAGGATGCTTGAGGGTCACCCGCGCGTCCGGATCGGAAAGCGCCATTCGGAATTTGTCCTGTCCGAGAACCGTGAAAAGCCGGCGGGCACCGTGGTCTTCACGCAGGACGACGTGAGGGCCGTGCAACTCGCCAAGGCCTCCATCCGCAGCGGGATCACCATCCTGCTGGAAGACGCGGGATTGCGGGAGGAACAGCTTGACCAGGTGATCATCGCCGGCGCATTCGGCAACTATCTGAACCTGGCGAGCGCAGTCGCGATCGGGCTGTTACCGCCGCTGCCGATCGATCGGTTTGCGCAAATCGGGAATGCCGCCGCGATCGGGGCAAAGCTGGCGCTCGTTTCCTGCCCGCATCGTGCGGAGGCGCAGGCGATTGCCAGGCGCAGCCGTTACGTCGAACTGGCGGGATCAACCCGGTTCAAGCGGGCCTTCATGAACGCCATTCGCTTCCCCGCGCGGGAGCACACACGGGAGATCCCCGCCGGTGCCCATCCCTGACCTCATCATCGTCGGCGACCGCATCAACCCCGGTTTCAAAAGCACAAACGCGCTCATCGAAAACGAGGACATCGCGGGCCTGCAGGCGCTGGCCGTACGGCAGGTACAGGCCGGCGCGCATTACCTGGATGTGACCATCGGCCAGCGCGGCAGCGACGATCCGCAATTCCTGGGCGAGGTGATCAAGGCCCTCCAGGACGCGGTGGAGGTGCCGCTGTGTTTCGACTACCCGAACCTGGCCGTCCAGGAAACGTGTCTGAAGGCCTATGACCCGGCCAAGGCCGGAGGGCGAAAACCCATCGTGAATTCCCTCGCGGAAACCCGCATGGAGATGCTCGAACTGCTCAAGATCCGTCCCTTCGAAGCGGTGATCATGGCCTCTGAATATCTGGACGGCGGCGTTCCGAAACCTGCCCGCAGGTGCGAGGATGTCGCAGGGGTTGCGCGGCGACTCAGCGACGTTTTGATCCGCGACCATGGCTTCGCGGCCCGGGAAATCTTCGTCGACATCACCATCAACAGCCTGGTGTCCGACACCCGAGGCCTCACGCGGATGGCGCTCGACGCCATCCGTCAGATCAGGCGGGACCCGGCCTTGCGCGGCGTACACGTCATCGGTGGTCTCACCAACATCGGCAACATGCTCCCCCCGCTGGAAATCGACGGTGTCCGCCTGCGGCACATCATGGAAAGCGCGTTTCTCACCGTAGCCATTCCCCTCGGTTTCGATACCGTCATGGGAACCCCCTGGAATCCCTTTGTCATCCTGCCGGCCGATGACGTCGTCTTGCAGACCTTCAAGGAGGTGACGGAGTTGACCGGGATGGACGCCATCCGCCGCCTGCGCAAGTTGTGGGCAACATAGTCACGTCGAATTCTCCGGCCACGGCGCAAATCCGCGGTTAGCAGGGGATGGACTTTTGCATCAAATTGTCAGGGAATTCAGAAGCCCTGTGCGGTAGCGGACGACGTTGATATCATCCGGTTCAGACGGCGCGGATGTCGGACGGAGAAGGATCGATGAGCGATCGAAAACTGCAGGCGGACCTGGAGCGGCTGCGCGCCGAACTGAACCGCGTGGCGAAGAACGATGCCGAGACACGCGGCAAACTCAACGGCATCATCAATGATCTGGAACGGCGCCTGAAGCATCCCGGGGATGAATCCCTGCACCGGAACCTGCTCTCGGACATCCGCGATACGATCAGTCAGTTCGAAGCGGAACACCCCAGGGCCACGGCGATCCTGAATGACATCATGGTGACGCTCAGCAATCTGGGGATCTGAACGGCGCTGGCCGGACCCTGTGGCGGCGCGACGCTTCGCCGCGGTCAGCCGCCGAGACCGGAGACGAGAAAGATGCCGAGACCCACGCCCATGATCACGCCGACCGGAGCCTTGTCGAGGATCCCGCCGATCGTGGTCTTTTCCCCTTCCGGGGTCTCCGGCGCCGGTTTCGCTTCCGCAGGCGCCTGTTGCGCTTCCGCGGCGCCTTCCGCCTCCGCTGCCTGCGGCGGGGGACTCTCCGCGGAGCCGGCTGTCTCGTCGGCGTGATGCACGCGGTACCATTCCGCGTAATCGGTGCCGGCAATTGTGAACATCTGCACTCCCTCGCGCCCGAGCCTGAAATCGAGCATGGCGGGCCGCTGCAGCAACTGCTGATATTCAATCACGCCATTCTCCACGACTGCATTGCGGTCAAGCCGCAAGCCGAGGGTGGAGCGCGTGTCCCGTGCCTGGCCGGACCAGTGCGCCTGGAAATAGACCATGGCGTGGGGTTCGGACACAGGCCCGCCTGCCGGGGAGACCGCGGGCAGGAAGACCAGCAGCAGACCGCAGAATGATGAAAGAATGCGCATCGGTTCCCCCTGTGCATGCGGATGCGATGGTTCGAAGATTAGACAATGGCCAATCCATTGTAAACAACCGCTTCCGGTGAAACGCTGACCCGGAACATCTCGTGCCGAAGCTCAGCATACTGACATTGAACGCCGCCATTCAGGACCTGCGCCTGCTCGGCCGGCCCGTTTATCGTCCTGTTCCGCATACGCGCGAGCGGCTGGCCGCGCTGCCGGGGGCCCTGACAGCAGTCGGCGCCGACATCGTGTGCCTGCAGGAACTGTTTCATCCGCACCTGCAACGTCAGCTTCATCGCCATTTGCGAAGCGTATACCCCTATGCCTCCGGCTTCGCCAGACCGGGGCCGAGCCTGCGCCTTCACAGTGAATTCATCGTGATGTCCAGATATCCGCTCGGCGCGGACCGCCTGCACCGGTTTCGCGCCGCGCCGCGCGAGGAACTCCTGTTCACGAGCAAGGGATACCAGGAGTTCTCCGTTGCCGTCCCCGGCCTGGGCGCAATCGATGTGCTCAACGTGCATGCCACCGCCGGCGGTCTGCGCGCTCACCCGCAAAGCCCCCCGATGGAACGCATCCGCGCGCGCCAGATCCGGCAGATTCTGGATCACGGCCATCGCGACCGGCCGGTGATCCTTGCGGGGGACCTGAACGCCGGGCCGCACAGTTCCACCGGCATTTACAAACTGGTCATCGACGCCGGATTTACGGATGCCTTTGCACGCGGCGGCGGCGACGGCATCACATGGGATCCGGCGAACCCGCTGGTAGCCGGTGGCCGCGAAAGCCACCTGCCGGCCCAGCGAATCGACCACGTGTTCCTGTCGCAGGCGCTGGCAGGCAGGATCGAGCCGATCAGCGCGGCTATTGTCCTCAAGAGCCGAAGCGTGGAAACTGGAACCCTGCGCGTGCCGTTGTCGGATCATTATGGTGTGCTCACGGTCTTCGAGTACGAAGTCCGCTGACGGGGAGGGAATGCGACATGGCTGAAGTAGATGTGATCGTCGTCCGTAATTTTCTGATCGCACTGCTCATCGGGGCGCTGGTCGGGATCGAGCGCGAGAAGACCAAAACAGCCGCAGGCGAGATCACCTTCGGCGGCCTGCGCACCTTCATCCTCTTCGCGCAGGCCGGGGCCGTCGGCGCGTGGTTGTCCCTGCACTACAACACGCCGTGGATATTCGTCGCCTCCCTAGTCGCCGTTTCCGCGGCGGTCATCACCGGTTATGTGCTGGAAAGCCGCATCAATCCGGACTCGGTGGGCCTGACGACGGAGATCGCCGCGATTACCGTGTGCCTGCTCGGCGGGGCAGTGATGAGCGGCTACCCGGAACTCGCCGTCGCGCTGGCCATCCTCACGTCCTCCGTGCTGACGTTCAAACAGCCGTTGCACGGAATCGTGGCGAAGCTCGGCACGGACGATATCTACGCGGGCCTCAAGCTGCTGATCGCTACGTTCATCGTCCTGCCGTTGCTGCCGACCACGCCCATCGACCCGTGGCAGGCGCTCAACCCCTACAAATTATGGCTGCTGGTGATCCTCATCTCCGCGCTGTCCCTGATCGGCTACGTCGCCGTGCGCTGGCTGGGCAGCGCGCATGGCGCGGCGATCACGGGGATCGCGGGCGGGCTTGCCTCCTCGACTGCGGTCAGCCTGAGTTTCGCGCGCCAGAGTCGGACCGATTCCAGCGCCAGCGCGGCGGATGCGTTCGCGGCCGGAATCCTGCTGGCCTGGGCCGTCATGTTCGCCCGAGTGGTATTGACCATCGCCATCGTGTACCGCGGGCTCGTCGCCCATGTACTGATTCCCTTCGGCACCATGGCGTTGGCTGCGGCGACGGTGGGGATCTTCTTCTACAGGCGGCGCCTGGTCGCGCACCGATCCACCGAACCGACCATGGAAGTGCCGATGAAGAATCCTTTCAGTCTTACCGCGGCGTCACAATTCGGCCTCCTGTTCGCGGTGGTCCTGCTGGTGGTCAAGCTCACCCAGCAATACGCGCCGGCGGAGGGCCTTTATATAGTATCGGCGGTGGCCGGATTGACGGACGTGGATGCCATCACCCTGTCCATGAGCGAATTCGCGCGCCAGGGCGGGCAACTGGCGACGGCCGCCACCGCGGTCACCGTCGCCGCCGTCAGCAACACGGTGGTCAAATGCGGCTTTGTCGCCGTGCTGGGCAGCGCGTCCATGCGCCAGCGCGTGGTCCCCACCACCGTGGCGATCCTGATACTGGGGCTCGCCTCTCTCTTCTTCGTCTGACTCGGGGCGGCGCCTTGCCGGGCGGGCGGCGCGCTTGCAGTTTGTTCCGTGAACATTTTCCAGCTCGGCGTTGAGTCCGCGCTCGAAAGCCTGCGAAGCAGCGCGAGCGGTTTGACGTCGACGGAAGCGTCCCGGCGTCGGGCCGAGTTCGGTCCCAACAGGATCGAACGCGCCATCCGCACGCCAATCGCGGTGCGTTTCCTGCGCGAGTTCACGCACTTCTTCGCGGTGATCCTGTGGCTGGCGGCGCTGCTCGCCTTCGTCGCCGACCTGGGCGAGCCCGGACAGGGAATGCGCACGCTGGGGCTGGCGATCGTCGGCGTGATTGCCGTGAACGGTCTGTTTTCCTTCTGGCAGGAATACCGCGCCGAGGAGGCATTCCTCGCGCTCCAGCGGCTGCTCCCGCAGGAGGTCACGACCCTGCGCGACGGCGCCGCCGCGCGCATCCCGGCCGAAGCGCTCGTTCCAGGCGACATCATCTTCCTCGAAGCCGGCGACAACATCTCCGCGGACTGCCGGGTCATCGAGGCGTTCGCTCTCCGCGTCAATAACGCCACCGTGACCGGCGAATCAGAGCCCGTGGCACGCAACGCCGGTGCCGTCGCGGACGGCGACATCCTCCGCAGCCGGAACGCGTTGCTGGCCGGCACGACGGTCGTCTCGGGCAGCGCCCGCGCGCTGGTGATGGCGACGGGGATGCGCACGGAATTCGGGAGGATCGCGCGCCTGGCCCAGGCGACCGAGGAAGCGCCTTCGCCGCTTCAGCGCGAGCTTTCGACGCTCAGCCGCGTCATCGCCGTGCTTGCTTTCGCCACCGGCGTCGTGGTGTTCGCGATCGGCGAGTCGCTGGGCATCTCGCGATGGGCGAATTTCGTGTTTGCCATCGGGATCATCGTGGCGAACGTGCCCGAAGGACTGCTCCCCACCGTCACGCTCGCGATGGCGATGGGCGCCCGGCGCATGTCCGCGCGAAACGTATTGGTCCGGCGGCTGCCCAGCGTGGAAGCGCTTGGCGCGGCGACAGTCATCTGCACGGATAAAACCGGCACGCTGACCGAGAACCGCATGGCCGTACGGACCCTCTACCGTTCCGGCGGCTTTGTGGATGCGGCAACGCTTTCGTCGGGATCGGGAAGTTGGCCGGCGCGGTTCCTGGAGTGCGCCCGGCGTTGCCACGATCTCAAGGACACCGGGCGCCGCGGGGCGCGCTGGCTGGGCGACCCCATGGAGATCGCCCTGGTCGAAATGGCAACGCCATTCGTGCCCGACGAGGCGCCGAAGATCGATGAGATCCCGTTCGACTCGGAACGGAAACGCCTCTTCACCGTGCATCGCACGGCCAATGGGCCAGTGCTCTATGCCAAGGGGGCGTTCGAAATGCTGCTTCCCTCGTGCCGCTGGGTGGCGGACGCCGCCGGCCGCCGTCCGCTCACGCGGCAGGACGCGGAGGCCTTCACGCAGGCGCAATCCTCCATGGCGCAAAAGGGCCTGCGCGTCCTGGCCTTGGTCCACCGCGACCTCCCCGAACCCTACGATCCCGCGCGCCTCGAGGAAGATCTCGTGCTCGATGCGCTGGTCGGTCTCGAAGATCCGCCACGGCCGGAAGTCCCGGCGGCGATCGAACGCTGCCGCCTCGCCGGGATCCGCGTGGTGATGGTGACCGGCGATCATCCGCAGACGGCCGTCGCAATCGGCCGGGAGATTGGCCTTCTGTCCGGAAGCGATCCGCTCGTCGTCACGGGCGACCAGGTGCGCCGGATGTCGGACGCGCAGATGTGGGCCGCCCTGGAGGCGCCGGAGGTGCTCTTTGCGCGGGTCGGCGCCGACCAGAAGCTACGCATCGTGACCACGCTGCAACGACACCACTCGATCGTGGCAGCCACGGGCGACGGGGTAAACGACGCGCCGGCGCTGCGCGCCGCGGACATCGGCATCGCCATGGGCGTGTCCGGCACCGACGTCGCGCGGCAGGCCGCCGACATGGTACTGCTCGACGACAATTTCGCCAGCATCGTCCGCGCGGTCGAGGAAGGGCGGGCCGTCTACGACAACATCAGGAAGTTCCTGACCTATATTCTGACATCGAACGTGCCGGAACTGGTCCCGTACCTTGCGTTCGCCTTCTTCAACGTGCCGCTCGCGCTCACGATCCTGCAGATCCTCGCAGTGGACCTCGGTACGGACATGGTGCCCGCGCTCGGGCTCGGCGCCGAGAAGGCTGAACCCGGGGTGATGGATCGACCCCCGCGACCGCGGGACAACCGCGTGCTCACGCCTGCGCTGCTGGCACGGGCTTACCTTTTCCTTGGCGGGTTCGAGGCGGTCGCCGCCATGGCGGCCTTCTTCTTCGTGCTGCCCGGGGAGGGATACGTGGCCGCGACGGCGGCCTGCCTGGGTGCGATTGTTGTGATGCAAATGGTCAACGTGCATCTGTGCCGCAGCGACAGGGAATCGGTTTTCAAATCCGCCCGCCGATGGAACGCGCTCATCATGGCCGGCATGGCCATCGAAGTTGTCCTGATGCTGCTCATTGTCTACACGCCGGCCGGAAATACCGTGTTCGGCACAGCGCCGATCAGCGCCCACGCATGGCTGTTCATGCTGCCGTTTGCGGCGACCATGCTCGTCGCGGAGGAACTGCGAAAAGGAGTCGTACGCGCCGTGGTTCAGTAGGTTTGCGCGATCGCGGGCTCCAGCGACATGCGCAGGTCAACCGGAGGCCTGAACTCGGTGAACAGTTCCTGCGGCTGCAAATCGGCGGGTGGCGCGTGCAGCACGCCGATCAGCGTGGCCACGAGGGGCCGGTTACTGTCATCCGAAAGCGGCCGGCAGGCCGGCTTGCCGAGCAACACGCGCAGCGGCGCGCAATCCCGCTCCATCGCCAGGGAGATGGCGTGGTCGGCAGGCCCCTTGCTGGTGGCGAGATAGCTGATGCCGGACAGCAAGGCGTAGCTCTGCTCGATGACGGGCGGCAGGAACGCGCAACCGCCGAGGCCCGTGAGGCAGGCTGCGAAGGCCAGTGTTCTGCAGGTCCTCGCTCCGTACACGATGGTTCCTCCGATGACGGCCTGCCTAACAGGATGTTGAAAAACGATTTCCCTATCGTTTTTCAACTCGCAAAGCGAAAATGCGATTTCCGCTTTGCTCCATTTTTCAATCGCTTGCCGCGATTGAAAAATGCCGGTGCATCCCTGCACCGGACACAGGCTGTCGAAAAACAGTGTTTTTCAACAGCCTGCTAAGTCGCCGGGACGGGATTGGCAGGGGATTGCAGCGGAGTGGAGCAAAACCCGTACCATCGGGCTCAACCACAAGAAACGGGGTGCCCGACCTTTTTTCGCCGCTGCGCTGCCCCCAGATAGAGCGAACGAGGCCCGCGCTGCACACTTTTGGCGCGGACAAAGCCGGTATAATGCGCGCCGGCTTCAGGACCGACGGCAAGCCGGCCATGGGCCGGGGACCAATCTAGTGGCTGACTCGATATTCGGAAAGATCATCCGCCGGGAGATCCCGGCAGACATTATTTATGAGGACGAGTTGTGCCTCGCGTTCCGCGATGTCAACCCCCGGGCCCCCGTCCACGTGCTGGTCGTGCCGAAGAAAACCTTGCTGCAGCTCTCTGCGGCGACCGATGAGGATCAATCACTGCTTGGACATATGCTGCTCGCCGCAGACAAAATTGCCGGCCAACTGGGCGTGGGCGACGCCTATCGCCTGGTGGTCAACAATGGTGCGGGCGCGGGGCAGACCGTGTTCCATCTGCACCTCCATCTTCTGGCGGGCCGCCCGTTTACGTGGCCTCCCGGCTGACGCCGCATGAAATACCAGACCGATGATTTGCGCATAGCCTCGATCAAGGCAGTCACGCCTCCGGCCGAGATCTGCGAGGAGATCCCCATTTCCGAAGACGCGGCGAAGACCACCTTTGAGGCCCGCCGCGCCATTCACGACATCCTGACGGGCCAGGACACCCGCCTGATGGTAGTCGCCGGCCCGTGTTCCATCCATGACCCGCAGGCCGCGAAGGAATATGCCGAACGGCTGAACGCGCTCATGGAGGAATTGATCGAGGACCTGCTCATTGTCATGCGGGTCTATTTCGAGAAACCGCGGACCACCGTGGGCTGGAAGGGGCTCATCAACGACCCGGACCTGGACGGCAGTTTCCACATCAACAAGGGTGTGCGCGTCGCGCGCCAGCTCCTGCTGGATCTGAATGAGATGGGCGTGCCGGCCGGGACCGAGTTCCTCGACATCATCACGCCGCAATACCTCACCGACCTCGTGAGCTGGGGCGCCATCGGCGCGCGCACCACGGAGAGCCAGGTCCACAGGGAACTGGCCTCGGGCCTCTCCTGCCCCGTCGGCTTCAAGAACAGTACGGATGGCACGACCCAGATCGCCGTCGATGCATTGCGGGCCTCGGCGGTGCCGCATCATTTCCTTTCATTGCGCAAGGAAGGCAACTCCGCGATCTTCGCCACGCGTGGCAATCCGGACTGCCACGTCATCCTGCGCGGCGGCACCAGGCCGAATTACGATGCCGAAAGCGTCGACCGCGTGGCCGCCGAACTCGAGGCGGCAAAACTGCCGGTGCGCATCATGGTGGATTTCAGCCATGCCAACAGCTTGAAGCGGTACCACAAGCAGATGGACGTGGGACGGGACGTTGCCGGGCGGCTCGCCGCCGGCGAGTCACGCATCTTCGGCGTCATGATCGAAAGCCACCTCGTCGCCGGCCGCCAGGACGTGACCCCCGGCAAGCCGCTGGTTTACGGGCAGAGCATCACCGACCCGTGCCTTGGCTGGGACGACAGCGAGACGCTGATCAGGGAACTCGCGGTCGCAGTTTCCGCCCGCCGTAAATCCTGAACAGCACCGCCGCAAGGTAGACGAGCCCCGCCACCACGACCATCGTTGCGCCCGAAGGCAGGTCGGGCGCGAAAGACAGGCCCAGCCCCGCCACGGTGATCGCCATGCTCAGCGCCACCGCCAGACCCATCATGCCCACGATGGACCCGGCGAACCCGGCGGCGGTCGCCGCGGGCAGGACCAGCAGGGCCATCACCAGTATCAATCCGACGATCTGGATGAGCAGCACGACGGTCAACGCCACGATGCAGAGGAGAAAAATGTAATAGGCCTCCACATTCACGCCACGCAACCGCGCGTGCTCCTCGTCGAACACCGTCGCCAGGAACTGGCGGTAGGACAGCAACACGGACGCCAGCACGATCGCGTCGACAAGGGCCATCAGCCACAGGTCGCCGGCTGACACGAGGAGGATGTTGCCGAACAGGTAGCTGGTGAGGTCGACCGCATAACCCGGCGCGCGCGAGATAAAAATGACGCCCACCGCCATGCCCACGGACCAGAATGCCGCGATGAGCACGTCTTCCTCCTGGTGCCAGCGCAGCTTGATCCAGCCGATGAGCACCGCCGAGATCAGTGCGACGATGACCGCCCCGGCGATCGGCGACTCCCCGAGGAAATAGGCGATGCCCATCCCGGCCAGCACGGTGTGGGCGATCCCTCCGGCCAGAAATCCGATGCGCTTGACCACCACGTAGACGCCTACCGTGCCGCAGCCGATGCTGGCGAGCAGGCACGCCGCGAGCGCGTGCTGCATGAACTGGTGTTGGACCAGGGACTGGAGAAAGGCTGTCATGCGTGGACGTGATGGATCATGCGGACCGGCGCGCCGTAAAGCTCCTCGATCGTCTTGCCGCTGATATCCGTGGTGTCGTGGCACGCCAGAGTGCGGTTCAGGCAGCCCACCCGGTTCACGAACCCCGAGATGAAGGCCACGTCGTGGGAGACAACCACAATGGCCATGCGCCGGTTGAATTCGCGCAACAGCGCGAAGATGTCTTCCTCGGCGCGCAGATCGATGTTCGCCGTCGGCTCATCCAGCACCAGCAGTTCCGGATCGCAGGCCAGCGCCCGGGCGATGAGCACGCGCTGCAACTGCCCGCCCGACAGGGTGTTGATTCGCCGGCGCGCGATGTCCTCGATTTGAACCGCGCGTAACGCCTGGATCGCCTTGAATCTGTCCAGGCGGCTGAAACCGCCCAGGCCGGCGCCCGTTCCGAGCCGTCCGAGGAGAACGACTTCCACCACCGTGACGGGAAACTGCCGCGAGAATCCGGGGTGCTGCGGAACGTAGCCGACCCGGCGGCGCGACAGAACCGGCGGCTCACCGAACACGCGGATCGTGCCGCGATCCGGGGTCAACAGTCCCAGCATCAGCTTGAGCAGCGTGCTCTTTCCCGCGGCATTCGGACCAATGATGCCGAAAAACTCCTCCGGCGCGATGCTGAAAGTGACGTCCTCCAGGACCGGCGCGCCGTCGTAGGCGAAGCTTACATTCGCGAATTCGACCAGCATCATGCTCAGTGCGTCGCGGCGGCCACGGCAGCGGCGATGGCGCGCATGCCGGCGATGTAGTCTTCGGCGAGTGGGTCGACTTCAATCAACTGCGCGTCAAGCTCCGCGGCCAGCGTCCGGGCGGGCGCAAGGCTGAACTGTTTCTGCACCAGGATCGCCCGAATACCCTCTGTCCTGGCCCGCTGCACGATCTCGGCCAGTTGCCTGGGACCGACGCTGTGCCCGCCGGCCTCGAGCGCGATCTGGACGAGTCCGTAAGTATCGGCGAACGGGCCGAGCGAACCGTGGGAGATGATGAAGTACCGTGTGCGGGGCATGGACAAGGCGTCCTGGATGTCCGCGTGCAGGCGCAGCAGTTCGGCGCGCAGTGCCGCCAGGTTGCCGCTGTAATAGTCGCGGTGGGCGGGATCGATGCGCCCCAGCTCCGCGCACATCAAATCGGCCATGTCGATTGCATTGAGAGGGTTGACCCAGATATGGGGGTCGCCGCCGGCATTGCCGTCCTGCGCGGAGAGCGATTCCAGTGCACGGCAACAGTCGACGATCTCCAGCGCCGGATTGCCCGTGGCGAACGGTTCGATCCACGCACGCTCGAATGGCACGCCGATGCGAAAATAGAGCGTCGCGCCGCCCAGATCGGCGATCTGGCGCGGCGAGGGTTCAAACGTCTCGGGCGCATGCCCGGGCCGCAGCATCGTGATGACCTCGATCCGTTCGCCGCCGACGCGCTCGGCAAGGTACTTCTGCGGCGGGATGCTGACCAGGACCCGCATGGGCGCGGCCAGCGACGGCGCAGCCGCGCCGAGCAGCGCGAAGATCAGCGTTGAGCAGGCAAGGCGTCTCATCGCGAAGCCCTGAAGCGACCGCTAACGCGCCGCGCGGCAGTCGCCGCACAGCCCGTCCACTTCGATCGTCTGCCGCTCGCTGGCAAATCCCAGTTGCCGCGCCCGGTCGGCGATCAGCGCGGCGATGTCCCCATCGTCGATCTCCGCGACCTCGCCGCAATGCCGGCAGATCAGGAACTGCCCGGAACCCAAATGGCCCGGCTCCCCGCAACCCACGTAGGCATTCAGGGACTCGATCTTGTGCACGAATCCTTCCTCGCGCAGAAAGTCCAGCGCGCGGTAGACCGTCGGCGGCGCCGCGCCGCGCCGTTCCGCTCGCAACCGATCCAGGATGTCGTAGGCCTTGACTGGTTCATGGCTGCGCCAGACGAGTTCCAGTACGCGGCGCCGCAGGCTGGTGAGGCGCGCGCCCCGTGTCCGGCAAGCCTGTTCGGCCTTTCCGACCGCCACCTTCAGGCAGCGGGCATGAACGTGGCTGGATTGCGGAAACGGTGACAGGACATTTTGACGGGGCATGGGAAGGGACTGCGCGGATGGCGGATTGCAAATGTTATATTATAACAATTGGCAAAGGCAATTCGGCGCCCGCGCCAATGTGCTAGGCTCGATGCGCCATGAGCAGAACACCGCAGACCCCCATTCCCTTCGATCAGGACCTGGACGCCAAGGGCCTGAACTGCCCGCTCCCGGTGCTCCGGACCAAGGTCCTGCTGAACAGGATGAAACCCGGTGAAGTGCTGCGGGTCGAGGCGACCGATCCGCACGCCACAGTCGATTTCGAGGCGTATTGCGCGCGAACGGGACACGAATTGCTATGCAGGAACGAGACGGCGGGCGTCATTGAGTTTTTCATCCGCTGCGCCGATCAGCCGCACAGGATTTGATTGAGCTAAGCGGACCGGAGGCCCGACCGCGCGCGTGATGTCACCCATATGAAGTATGTCGACGGTGCCGTGTCGGCATGCAACACTATGAATCGAGGGGCAGCCATGGCAGGAAAGAGAATTTTCATCGTCGACGATGACCGCACGACGGCGAAGGTCATCGAATTGCAGCTCAAGGGAATGGGTTACGCGGTGGTCGGGCACGCCCGGACGAGCGCGGAAGCCGTGCGCGGAATCGAGGCGCAGAATCCCGATCTCGTGCTCATGGACATCAATCTTGGCCGTGGCAGCGACGGCATCGACACCGCCAGCGCCATTCAGCGCGAACGCGCCATTCCTGTCATTTATGTAACCGCCTATTCCGACGAATCAACCCTGGAACGGGCGCGGATCTCGCACCCGTTTGGCTACATCAATAAACCGCTGCGGCCGGATGACCTGCGCACGACGATTGCGCTGGCCCTGGATCGCGCCGCAACAATGCGCGCAGAAGAGGTGGAGGACGCGAAAAGCGGGAAAATTCAATGGAAGGTGGAATGGCATTGCGACGCCGGCGGGAAAACCGCGCGGGTCGGCGAAGAGGCATTGTTGGCGCTGAAAATCGCCGGTTTCCGCGATGCGTCCAGCGCGCTTCCCGCCGCGCATGGCGATCACATTGCCACATGCCTGCGCACCCAGCGCCCGCACCTTGTCACCGGAACGCATTCCGGTCACGTTTACTCCTGGGAGTTTCGGCCGGCCGCCCGGCAAAAGGCGGTGCGCGTCACGATGACCGACATCACGCGCCACTCCCGTCTCATGGATCAGAACATTCTGCAGGCGTCGCTCTCGGAAGCGCTGGATAGTCTTTCAACGGGCATCATTTTCATCAACGAGAATCTCAAGGTCTTCTACTCGAACAAGTCCGCGGGCACGATTCTGCGCGATGGCCGCGAATTGTTCCTGAAGGAAAACCACCTCCGTTGCAGCACAATGGAAAGGACCGCGGAACTCCAGCGCCTCGTCCTGCAGGAAACCGGCAATACCTTCACCATCGAGCGCAGCACCGGAAACTCACCGCTGCACCTGCTGGTTTCGCCGTTGCATTCGCATAATGAGAACTACGGCCACGACCTGCCGATCTCGATCGTTTATGTGTTCGAGGCGGCAAAGGACACCGACCGCATCCGCGACGTGATCCGTTCCCTCTACAGCCTGTCGCCCACCGAGGCGCGGATCGCGGCCAAGCTGGTCCTGCAACCCGACCTCGTCGCGGTCGCGAAGTCCATGGGGATTACCTACAACACCGCGCGCACCCACCTGAAACGCATCTACGCGAAGACCAACATCAACCGGCTCCCCTCGCTCGTGCATATGATCGTCACCGGGCCGGTGGGCCTGCTCATTCATTCCAGCGAATAGCCCCCGGCCGGTACGGCCGCGCGGTCATTCTGGGCTTTGCCGGATCTCGAACGTGTGGGTGATCCGGGCGGTCTTGCCGATCATGATGCTCGCGGAACAGTACTTCTCGGCGGACAGGTCAATCGCGCGCTGCACCTGCTTTTCCCCCAGGTCGCGGCCGGTGAGCGTGAAATGGACGTGGATTTCCGTGAATACCTTGGGATCTTTTTCCGCGCGCTTCGCCGTGACCTCAACGCGGCAATCGCGAACGTCCTGACGGCTTTTCTTCAGGATCGACACGATGTCGTAGCTCGTGCACGCGCCCATCCCGAGCAACAGCGTTTCCATGGGGCGCGGCCCGAGATCGCGGCCGCCGCCTTCCGGCGGACCGTCCATGATGATCTTGTGACCACTCGGTGTCTCGCCCACGAATGCCGCTCCACCGGTCCATGTCAGACGGATTTGCATCTACCACTCCAACTGGTTGATTTTCGTCGGAAAGAGTAACATAGTTAAAACGGTCGCCCGAAACCGGTCTCGTGGAACGTGCCGTTTTCACATTGAAAGTGGAGGCGTGAATTAATGCCGGAAATCCCCCCCAGGGGCATGGATGTCACCATTTCGCGCTTTCTGGAGCACTGTCATCTCCGGTCCTACCCCGCCAAGCACATCATTATCAAGGAGGGCGATCCGTCCGCTGACCTGTACTACATGGTGAGTGGTTCGGTATCCGTGCTCATTGACGATCAGAAAGGCAGAGAGATCGTGCTGGCGTATCTGAACCCCGGTGACTTCTTCGGCGAGATTGGCCTGTTCGACGAGCAGCACAAGCGCACGGCATTCGTGCGCGCAAGGACGAAGTGCGAAATCGCCCAGGTCAGCTATGAACGGTTCAAGAGCCTGCATGAGCTCTTCCCCAACCTGCTTTTCGAGATCGCCTCGCAGATGGCGATCCGGTTGCGCAAGACCAGCCGCAAGGTCAGCGATCTGGCATTTACCGACGTCAAAGGACGGGTCGCCCGCGCCCTGCTCGATCTCAGCACGGAGCCGGATGCCATGACGCATCCGGATGGCATGTTGATCCGGGTTACGCGCCAGGAGCTTGGACGCATTGTCGGCTGCTCGCGGGAAATGGTCGGACGCGTGCTCAAGTCCCTCGAGGAAGAACACCTGATCTCGGTTGCCGGCAAGTCCATCGTCGTTTACGGAACGCGCTGAGTCGCGGCCCCTGGATCCCGGCGCCAGCGGCGCCGTGCTTGACAAGCCCGGACCGCACCCGCAGGATCGCCCACCTTTTAGGGAAGCTCTGAACAAGTCCATCCGGGACTTGTCAGAGCACGGCAGAAATGTGTTCCTGCCATTTCTGCATTCCCGCCATCCGTGGCGGTCAGAACGAAAAGCGTAGTTTTCGTTTTCCTTCATTTTCCAACCGCTTACGCGATCGGAAAATGGCCATACGTCCCTGTATGGCGGGAACCTCTGAACTTGTTCAGAGGTTCCCTAGCGTGACAGGACCCGGTATGACAGTTAATCGACGGCTATGTAGCTCAGCTGGTTAGAGCGCGGCACTCATAATGCTGAGGTCGGTGGTTCGAGTCCACCCATAGCCACCACACACCCGGACCGGAAGGCGATCATTCCTCGCCCCTGTTCCTGCGGATCTCGTAGAGGCACGGTTGATCCGATCGGCGATCGCAGCGGTTCCATACCCATTCGAGATTCGGATCCGCCACGGCGGCGGCCTTGCTTCTGACCAGCGGGATCACCTGCATGCAGGTGCCCCACTTGTCCATGTTGATTCCTCCCACCCGGAGACACGCCTGACGGTACATGCAGCCGTGGATTTCATGCACTATACGGTCCGGCGCCTCTTCAACAATGGAGTACCTTTCGCCAAAGCGTTCGAAATGGGATTTCACTGCATCGAAAAACCGGCGCGGGGACTGGTTGAAGATCTCCTGCCTCTCGAGCATCGCGCGAACTTCGGCTGACAGGAAATCCGTGGCCCAGCGCTCGAACATCTCAAAGGCACGGGCGTCCCCAATCTCCGCCGCCACGACTTTCAGGAGGCGGATGACCGGGGCGAGTTCCTGCACCGGCGCGACCTTTTCCGCCTGCACGCTGCGTAGCGGGACAATTGAGGCGGTCGCGGGCCCGGGGGCGGAGGAGGTCTCCTGACGCCTTGCGGCCGGGCCGGGCTTGGCGACGGGAGGAGCGGGTTTCGCAGGCGCAGGTTTCGGAGCCGGCGCCAGGGCAGTCAGGGGCGCCCGTTCTGAGCGGGCTTGGATGACCGGTTCGGCAACGAACCCGGGGAAGAGCTTGTCGAATTCTTCAGTGATCACCTCGACGTCCTGCACATCCAGGCTCAACTGCTTCTCGACGGACTTTCTTACCACGTCGTTGATTCTGCGGATCACCGCAAGATCCATCGGCACGACGCGCAAATCGCACACCGCCAGTCCACGCAACCCCTCTTTCGATTGAATCTCCTTCAGCAGGACCACCGGCAGGAAATGATGATCCAGCATCAACTGGTAGCCGCGATATACGCTCCCGATGAACTCGATGAGGCTGTCGCCGTACTGGTCCTGCGCGGCGGTGAGGGCACCATGCCGGGTGCGGCTCAGATCCTGGGGCATGTTGCAGTAATTGAGACCGAAGAACGTCAGGCTTTCCCATATCTGGTTGTTGAACGCCGCCACCATACCGAGCACTCCGGACTCCATGCAGGGAGCGAATTGCGCCGGTTTGAATCCGCTCAACAGGCCCTGATCCCTGACGATGAGCTTGCCCTTTTCCAGGACAATGTTGCCCAGGCACACATCTTCCCGACGGACATGCAGGACGAGAAGCTCTCCCAGGCCCTTGCCGAACAATTCCAGGATCAGATCATTTGAACTCATGAGGCACCGATCGGCGGGGTGGATACGGACGGAATGATGCCAAGCTTAGCATTTTTCGCAGCGTGGATTGATTGTGGGGGGGAAAACATACTGTGATTGGGTGATGTGAAATGGCGCGCCGGCGGAGCTATAGTGATGACCGGCTCTGAAGGATCACGCAGACGAGGGAACGTTATGGCCGCAACACATGTCTTTACGGCCCCACATGTCACGGATGAATTCCGGCCGGATCGAACTCAGGTCATGATTCTGTACTCGCAATCCGCCGTCACCTTTCTGTTTCCAGTCGTCGCTTCACTTGCGCTGTGCCTTCTGCTCTGGGACGTATCCCCGCGTCGGGTGCTGCTGGGCTGGGAGACCCTGGTCATCGTGTATTCGGTCGCTCGCTACGGGTTGCTGTGGCGCTTTCGGTCGGTGACATCCACTTGCAAAGATTTTCGACCGTGGCATGCGATGTTTGCGTTATGTGTGTTTCTGTCCGGCGTGCTCTGGGGGGTGGCGCCGATCCTTCTCGTTCCGTATGAACCCGCGCGGCTGGTCGAATTCACCCTTTATAACGGCCTCATCGTTCTCACCATCAGCGGACTGGTTGCCGGCGCCGTCATTGCCTACGGCGTCAGCATCCGGGTTCTTCTCTGTTACGTCCTGCCTGCCCTGATTCCGCCCGCGCTCTACCTCATCCAGCTCGGGGACAAATACAACAGCGCGCTCGGCGGCTTCATCCTTCTTTATTTACTGTTCATCGGCTCGTCATGCGTGCGGGTCCGCAATCACTTCATGCATTTCATCAGGGCGGAATACGATTGCGAACTCCTGCGCCACGAACTGGAGGCATTGCGGCACCGGACCGGCTTGATCGCGGCCGAGTCCACCTCAGGACTTTTCTATGAGGCGCACTTCCCACCGCGGTGACGGAATGGAGATGCCGGCTTCCCTGGAGGCGGAGAAGATGCGGGCATGGGCTCGGTTTCCCGGGCGAATGAATTGCGTATCTCCTCGCCGACGATATGCCGGTTGGGAATCGTAATCAGCCCGGCATCTTCAGCGCTGAGTTGCGTACAGGACGGCTGCATGCGGGCGATCGTTGAAGCCGTTAGTCCCTGATTTTCTTGTGCAGGTGCGGCATCGTTTCCTTTTTTCCGCGCCTCATGAACCGCGCCTCGCTCCCGCTCGCCGTCACGTTCTCGTACACGCCCTCATCGCGCTTCACCAGTTTCGTGAAGCCGGCATCGCGCAGTTCGCTATTGGAAGTCCCCACGGCGACAGCGGGCGCGGCGCGGATGATCCGGCGCACGGGGGTCGAGGGACGGGTCCGCCCCAGGCGCGCTCCGGATGCAAAGCACAGTTCGCCCCAGTTGCGGATCCTGAGGGATGAATCGTGCTCCACCTCGATGCTGCGGCGATTCGCTGCACAATAATATTCGTAGCGCGGCATGCTTCCGCCATTCTGCTATTTTTCCGTCGCGGCGCGGTAGCCCCGCCCAGGCCACCCGCCGCAGGATGTTCCTCCGGATGTGTAAAAGTCCAGGCAGTACAAAGGGTTACGGATCATCCTAGAATAGGATCAGGGTGGCCGTGCCCAGGAATATGAAAAATCCCAGACTGTCCGTCACGGCAGTCAGCAGCACGCTGCTCCCCAGCACCGGGTCGCGGCCGAGCAGGTGCAGCGCGGCCGGGATGAACGCGCCCATCATCGCGGCCGTAAACAGGCTCGCCAGCATCGAAAGCATCATGACCATGGACAGGGATCCCTCGAAGTAGATGAAGAACACCACCACCGCCATGACGCATCCCCAGACGGCGCCGTTGATGAGGCCGATGCCCATCTCTTTCGCCACAAAACGCTTGAAGTTCTGGCGGGTGATCTGACGCAGGGCAATGCCCCGGATCATCAGCGCCACGGTCTGATTGCCGGTATTTCCGCCGATGCTGGCCACGATGGGCATGAGCGCCGCGAGCGTAACGACCTGCGCAATGCTCCCCTCGAACAGCGCGACCACACGGGACGCCAGAAACGCGGTAGTCAGGTTGAGGCCCAGCCAGATCCAGCGATCACGCGCGCTGTTCCAGACCGGCGCAAACAGGTCTTCGTCTTCCCGCAGACCGACCTGGTTGAGCATGTCCTTCTGCGCTACCTCGTCCTTGAAATCCATGATTCGATCGATGTTGATGACGCCGACGAGCTGATTGTGCAGGTTGACTACCGGCGCGCTGAGCAGGTCATAGCGTTCGAACGCACTCGCCGCTTCACGCGCCGAATCATCAGTGCGGAAGGCGACGGCTTCGGCGTCCATCAGGTCCCGTATCGCGGTGGCCGGCTGGCTGCGGATGACATCACGCATCAACAAGACGCCATGCAGGATCCCGCCCTGATCGATGACGAACACGCGATCGAGGGTGGCCGGGAGCATTTCGTATTTGCGGAGGTAATTCAACACGTCGTCGACGCTCATATCCTCGCGCACGGTCACCATGTTGAATTCCATGAGCGCGCCGACGCTGCCGCGCGGAAAGGACAGCGCGGACTGCACCTTGCTCTGCTTGTTTCGATCGAGCGCGCCGAGCACGTCCAGCGCCAGATCCTCCGGCAATTTCGGCATCAATTCGGCGATCTGCGAGGAGTCGAGATGCGATGCGAGATTCAGGATGTCCTTCCCGCTCATGGACCCGATCAGGTTCTCGCGCACGGCGTCCGCGAGCTCCAGCAGGATCGTGCCACGCTCCGGGTCAGACAGTAGCGCCCAGAGCATCTGGCGCTTGTCCGGAGGGATGTTCTCCAGCACGAAAGCAATGTCCGCGGGGTGCAGCCGGTGGAGCGTTCTCTGCAGTTCCGCGGAATGCTGCCGCTGAAGGAGATTCTGAACCAGGTCCCGGCGGGGCCCGGCCTCGCGCTCGACCAGTCCACTGACGACCTCCTGCCGGCTGAGAAGAACCAGCACGGCTTGGAGCGTTGCTTCGAGATCGCGCTGATGCGCGATGTTGTCATGGAGTCGCATGTGTCCTCTCCGCGTCTACGCGCGCCGACATGGCCCGGTTGATCGTGGCTGGAAGGATGAGGACGTGTCCACCACACCTGCACAACACGATGATCGCGCTGGCTTTCCAGAGCGCACTGCGCCGGCAGCAACGACTGCGTCAGGTCTGCCTCCCGGCACCCTGGGAAATCGCGCTGGAAAACGTTCCGGAGACGGTGTAAGTTACCCATCCCCTTGATACATCAGGGAAATATGCAAAAACGGCTGTACATAAAAACCTTCGGATGCCAGATGAACGTGTACGATTCCGCAAGGATGCGGGACCTGCTGGCAGAGTCCCACGGCATGATCCTGACCGAAGCGCCGCAGGAGGCGGAGTTGCTCCTGTTCAATACCTGTTCCGTGCGGGAAAAAGCCCAGGAAAAACTGTTCTCGGAACTCGGCCGCTGGAAGGAATACAAGGCGCGGAACCCGCGGGTCGTCATCGGCGTCGGCGGCTGCGTCGCCAGCCAGGAAGGCCGAGACGTCATCCGGCGCGCCCCGCACGTCGACCTGGTCTTCGGCCCGCAGACGCTGCACCGGCTGCCGGAAATGTACGATGAGGTACGCCGCGGCGCCCAGGCAGTGGTCGACATTTCATTCCCGGAAATCGAGAAATTCGACCGGCTGCCCGAACCGCATGCGGAAGGCCCCTCCGCTTTCGTATCAATCATGGAAGGGTGCAGCAAGTACTGCACGTTCTGCGTCGTGCCTTATACTCGCGGAGAGGAAGTGAGCCGACCATTCGATGACGTGCTCGCGGAGATCGCCGGATTGGCAAAACAGGGAGTGAAGGAGATCGTTCTCCTCGGCCAGAACGTCAACGCCTACCGCGGCAGGATTCACGGCGGCGGCGTCGCCGATCTGGCGCTGCTCATCGAGTATACCGCGGCGGCGCCGGGTATCGGCAGGATACGTTTCACGACCTCGCACCCGCTCGAATTCTCCGATCGCCTCGTCGCGGCCTACGCCCGCGTGCCGCAACTGGTGAGCCACGTGCACCTGCCCGTGCAAAGCGGATCGGATCGCATCCTCGCGCTGATGAAGCGCGGGCACACGGCGGTGGAGTACAAATCCACGATAAGGAAACTGAGAAAAGTCCGGCCCGCAATGAGCATTTCATCGGACTTCATCGTCGGTTTCCCTGGTGAGACGGAAACCGATTTCCAGGCGACCCTCGATCTCATCGACGAAATCGGTTTTGACCAGTCGTACAGCTTTATCTACAGCAGACGGCCCGGCACGCCTGCGGCAGGCTTCGCCGACGACACGGCGCCCGAGATGAAATCGCAACGCCTGCAACAGCTGCAGCAACGCATCGACGGGCTGGCGGCGTCCATCAGCAACGCGATGGTCGGGGAAATCGAGCGCGTGCTGGTCGAGGGACCGTCGAGGAAAAATGCCGTGGAATTGTGCGGGCGCACCGAAAACAACCGCACGGTGAATTTCCCCGGCGAACCCTCCCTGATCGGGCGGTTTAGCGACGTACGCATCACCGCTGTCCTTGCCAACTCGTTGCGCGGGGAACCTGTGACTTCCGCGGCCCGCCCCGGGCCCGAGCAGCCCGCGAACCTGGCGCCCGCCGATACTTGAACACGTCCGCGGAAATCGTTCACCCCATTGCAGCGGACATGGTGCTCGAGCCATCGAGCAGCGAGCGCCTCGCCAACCTGTGCGGTCCGCTGGATGAGCACCTGCGCCAGATCGAGCGCCGGCTCGGCGTCGAGATCAACCACCGAGGGGACAGTTTCCGCGTCATCGGCCAGCCGCACACCGTGCAGATGGCGAGTCGCCTGCTCGCGGATCTGTACGAAGTTACCGGAAACGAGGCCCTGTCGGCGGAAAAGGTCCATCTGTACCTGCAGTCGGCCAGCTCGGACGAAACCCCGGAGGACGAGGGCACGGCGGACATCACCATCCAGATCCGACGCGGATCAATCAAGGGACACAGTCCGAACCAGCGCCTGTACCTCAGGAACATACGCAGTCACGACATCAGTTTCGGCATCGGACCCGCCGGAACCGGCAAGACCTACCTGGCAGTCGCCTGCGCGGTCGAGGCGCTTGAACAGGATCGCGTGCGCCGCATCGTGCTGGTGCGGCCGGCGGTCGAGGCCGGAGAGAAGCTCGGCTACCTGCCCGGCGACATCGTGCAGAAGGTCGACCCATACCTGCGCCCGCTGTACGACGCCCTTTACGAAATGCTGGGGTTCGAGCGCGTCGCAAAGCACATCGAGCGCAGCATCATCGAAGTCGCCCCCCTCGCCTTCATGCGCGGGCGCACGCTCAATGATTCGTTCATCATCCTGGACGAGGCGCAAAACGCAACGATCGAGCAGATGAAGATGCTGCTCACGCGCATCGGCTTCGGCTCCACGGCGGTCGTCACCGGCGACATCACGCAGATCGACCTCCCCCACGCGCGCAAGTCCGGATTGCGGCACGTCATCGACATCCTCAGCAAGGAGGAAGGGATCAGTTTCACGTTCTTCAAGTCCAGGGACGTCGTCCGGCATCCGCTCGTGGCGCGCATCCTCAATGCCTACGAACGTTTTGAGCTGGATGCAGGCGCCCGGAACGGAAAATAGATTGGGCGCCGGCGTCACCGTGGACATCCAGTACGCGTGCAGGCGAAGCGGCCTGCCGGATGCGCAGCGCATCCGCAAATGGGCGAGGACCGCCCTCGGGAGGGGCCGGCCGCACGGCGAACTGACGGTTCGAATCGTAAACGAAAAGGAGTCGGCGGAACTCAATCGGCACTGGCGGCACCGCTCCGGCGCGACCAATGTGCTGTCGTTCCCTGCGAAAGCCACCGGCGTCGTTCCGGAGCCGCTGGGCGATATCGTGATCTGCGCCCCGGTCGTGCGGCGCGAGGCGCGCGAACAGGGCAAGGCACCCGAGGCCCACTGGGCCCACATGGTGATCCATGGCACGCTGCACCTGCTCGGCTTCGATCACGAAAAGGCGAAGGATGCCCGGACCATGGAGTCTTTCGAGATCCGACTCCTCGAAAAACTTGGATTTGCGAACCCGTATTCCTAGCGCAAGGCCATGAGCGAAAACCGGCAAAATGCGCCTTCATGGTTCAAGCGTCTGGCGCGCCTCTGGTCCAGGGAACCGCGTGACCGGCCGACCTTGATCAACCTGCTGCGCGCCTCGGAACAGCGTAGCCTCATCGATCCGGACGCCCTGGTGATGATCGAGGGGGCCATCCACGTATCGGATCTGCAGGTGCGGGACATCATGGTTCCGCGCGTGAACATGGTCGTCGCGCGGCATGATGCCGGGGCGACGGACATTATCCGCACGGTCGTTGAGTCCGGCCATTCCAGGTTCCCGGTAGTCAGCGACGACGCCAACAACGTGCTGGGCGTGCTGCTCGCCAAGGATCTGCTGGCCTGTTTCACCGAGGACGGCCAGGGCGACTTCGACATCAACGACATCATGCGCCCGGCGGTCTTCATACCGGAAAGCAAGCGTCTGAATGTGCTGCTTCGGGAATTCCGCGCCAGCCGCAACCACATGGCCATCGTCGTCAACGAATACGGCGTCGCGGGGCTCATCACCATCGAGGACGTCATCGAGGAAATCATCGGGGACATCGAGGACGAGCACGACCTGGATGAGGAGGAGAACATCCGCCAGCACGGCCGGAACCGCTTCACCGTGCAGGCCATCACGCCGGTGGAAGAGTTCAACGAGTATTTCCAGACGAACCTGGATCCTGGCGAGTACGACACCATCGGCGGTCTGATAGTCAAGTCATTCGGCCACCTGCCCGCCCGCGGCGAAACGGTCGACTTCGAAGGTTTCAACGTCAAGGTGTTGCGCGCCGACAAGCGCCGGATCCAGCTTCTCCGCTTCGAACGGGCGGGATCGCAGGAGTAGCACACAGAGGCTGTTGCGCTGAATCCCCCTCCTGCAATCAGGCGGCTGGCGCCGCCCCTGTTCTGCGTACTCTCCGGGGCGGCACTGCCGTTCGCCTTTGCGCCGTGGAACCTGCCGCTGCTGGCGATAGCGAGTCCTGCCGTTCTCTTTTACCTGTGGCGCGGGGTGCGGCCCCGAGAGGCGTTCCTTCGCGGCTTCCTGTTCGGCGTCGGCATGTTCGGCGCCGGCGTGAACTGGCTCTACATCAGCATGTACGAGTTCGGCGGCATGAATCTCGCCGCGTCCGTCACGGCGACTGCCGTGGTCGTCGCCTACCTCGCGTTGTTCCCGGGCTGCGTCGGGTTCCTTTCCAGCCGCTTTGGGCGCGCCGGCGGCACAGCTCATTTTCTATGCGTCATCCCTTCACTTTGGACGTTGGGCGAATGGGTGCGGAGCTGGCTGTTTAGCGGGTTTCCATGGCTGAACCTGGGATACAGCCAGACCGACACGCTGCTCGGCGGATTTGCCGTTGTTGGAGGTGTATTCGGACTCAGCGCGCTGATCGCGATCATGGCCGGGAGCCTCGTTCTGGTCTGCTCCGGCGAACGCCGGCAGCGGCTGGTGGCCATGATCGTCACGGTCTTGCTTGCCGCCGCCGCCTGGTCGGCGGGTACGCTGGAATGGACCCGCAACACCCGCGTTGTTCTCCGGGCGACGCTGGTTCAGGGCGCCGTTCCACAGCAATTGAAATGGCGCGATGAGCAGCGCCTCCGCTCATTGGAGATCTATCGCAAGCTGACCGAACCTCACTGGGATTCGGACATCATTGTCTGGCCGGAAACCGCCATCCCCGCATTCAAGCATCAGGTCCAGGACTATCTGGACGGGATCGCGAACCAGGCAGTGGCGAACGGCGCTGATCTATACGTGGGACTGCCGTACCTCGATCCCGGACGCGGCGAATATTTCAACAGCGTTTTCCTGCTGAACCGCGGGGAAACCGCCTACCATAAGCGCCACCTGGTCCCCTTCGGGGAATATTTGCCGTTGAAATCGACGCTGCGCGCGGCCTTCAGTTTCCTGCAGATCCCCATGTCAGACTTCAGCGCGGGCCGGCAGGCAAAACCGGTGATCGTCGGCGATAACGCCATCGCGGGGATTTCGATCTGCTACGAGGATACGTTCGGCGAGGAAGTGATCCAGGCCCTGCCGGAATCGCAGATCCTCATTAACGTGAGCAATGACGCCTGGTTCGGGGACTCCGCCGCCCCGCACCAGCATCTGCAGATGGCGCGGATGCGCTCGCTGGAAACCCGGCGCTACCTGCTGCGCGCGACGAATACCGGGATCAGCGCGGTGATCGATGACCGTGGGAGGATCCTGGCCCGCTCCCCGCAGTTCGCTCCCGCGGTACTGGGCGGCCAGGTCGAGTTGATTGAAGGACTCACGCCCTATGCGCGCTTCGGCAATATGCCGATCGTGATCGCCGGGTTCCTCGGCGTTCTGCTGCCGCTCCGGCCTTTCAGTCGAATCCGCGCGCCGGCCCCATGACCCGCTCAAACTCCGCTATGGCATAGCGATCGGTCATGCCGGCGATGTAGTCGGCAATGATCCTCGCGCGCCCCGCGCCGCCGGTGCCCCGCCCGGCCTCCATGATGCGTTCCTGCACATCGTGAGGGAGCAGCCTGCCGTTGCCCATGAACTCGGCGAAGAGGGTTCTGACGATGCGTTTTGCCTTGTGCGACATCCGCTGCACTCGGTAATGCTTGTACAGGTGGCGGTTGAGGAAACGCTTGAGTTCCAACTGCAGACGCGTCGCCTCCGCGCCGAGACCGATGAGGGATCGGCCGGCTTTGCGCACATCCTCGATATTTTTCGGCGCACGCGCCGCGATCCTTTCCCCGCTGTGGCGCACCAAGTCGCTGACCAGGTAATCGATCATGCGCCGCACGAGTTCGTGGATCAGCCTGCGTTCGGGCAGATCCGGCCAGCGGGAACGCACGGCGCGCAATTGCGTGTCGAACAGGCTGCAGGCGCTGAGCTGGCCGATGGTCAGCAGGCCGGCCCGAAGGCCGTCGTCCACGTCATGGTTGGTGTATGCGATCTCGTCCGCGACATTGGCTATCTGCGCTTCCAGCGAGGGCTGCTGCTTTTTCAGGAACCGCTTGCCCAGATCCCCCAGCGCCCGCGCCTTTGCCCGGGAGCAGTGCTTCAGTATCCCCTCCCGGGTCTCGAAGGTCAGGTTGAGCCCGGAGAACTCGGCATAGCGTTCCTCGAGCACGTCGACCACGCGCAGCGACTGCAGGTTGTGCTCGAACCCCCCGTATTTCCGCATGCACTCGTTGAGGGCGTCCTGTCCCGTGTGTCCGAAGGGCGTATGGCCGAGGTCATGCGCGAGGCAGATGGCCTCCGTGAGATCCTCGTTAAGATTGAGGGCACGCGCCACCGTCCTGCCGATCTGCGCGACTTCGATGGAGTGCGTCAGGCGCGTGCGGAACATGTCGCCTTCGTGATTGACGAATACCTGGGTCTTGTATTCCAGGCGCCTGAACGCCGCGCAATGGATGATGCGGTCCCGGTCCCGCTGATACTGTGTGCGGTAAGCCGGCTTCGGCTCGGGGAAGCTGCGCCCGCGCGAGGTCGCGGGGCTGGCGGCATACCGGGCGAGCCGCGCCATCAGTTCCGCCCGCTCCCGGGCAGGAATCTGCCCATCGACTCATGCAGCCGGTGCTCGTCCACATCGTCCGTGACGATGGCCTCACCCAGCCGCCTGAGCAATACGAGCCGCAGCCGCCCCGAGCGCGTCTTCTTGTCGACGTTCATCAATTGCCGGAGGCGATCCTGACCTATGCCGGAAGGGGCCTCGACCGGAAGGCCGGCCCGCTGCAACAGGGCACGGAGCCGCGCGGGCACTTCGGGATCCAGGCCCTGCCCGCGGCAGGACAGATCGGCGGCCATCAGCATGCCCACCGCGACGGCCTCACCGTGCAGCCATTCCCCGTAATCGAGAGCCGTTTCGATGGCATGGCCGACGGTGTGGCCGAGATTGAGGATGGCACGCAGACCGCTCTCGCGCTCGTCGATCTCGACGACCCGCGCCTTGATGCGGCAGGATGTCTCGATGGCGTACTCGAGCGCCTCGGGCGCCAGTTTCATGAGCGCATCCATCTCCCGCTCCAGCCAGGCGAAGAACTCCGCATCCGCGATCAGGCCGTACTTGATGACCTCGGCCATCCCGGCGCTCAACTCCCTCCGCGGCAGGGTCGCCAGCGTCGAAGTATCCGCGATCACGCCGGCCGGCTGGTGGAAGGCGCCGATCATGTTCTTTCCGAGCGGATGGTTGACCGCCGTCTTGCCGCCCACCGAGGAATCCACCTGCGCCAGCAGGGTCGTCGGCACCTGGACGTACTGGATCCCCCGCTGATAGGTGGCGGCCGCAAACCCCGTGATGTCGCCGACTACGCCCCCGCCGAGCGCGATCAGGCAGGAGTCCCGTCCGAATCCACGCTCGAGCAGGCGGGTGATGATCCCGTTCATGACTTCGAGGGTCTTGTATTGCTCGCCATCGGGCATGATGTGCGATTCGGGCGCCCAGGACTGCAGGACCTGCATGACCCGCGGCAGGTAGAGCGGCGCCACGACCGAGTTGGTGACGACCAGCACGCGCGGCGCGGCGATCAGTCCGGCCAAGGCCTGCGTCGAATCGAGCAGGCCATGGCCGACCCGGATCGGATAGCTCCGATCCCCGAGATTGACGGTTATTTCGCGCATGCTTCGTCGAGCTCCTTGCAGATCTGGTCGACGGCGCGGCGCACGGTGCAGCGTCCGGTATCGATGATCACGTCCGCCAGTTCGCGGTATATCGGCTCCCGATCGTTCAGCAGTTCGCGGATGCGGGTGAGGCGATCGTCCGTTTGCAATAACGGCCGCTTCTTGTCGCGCGCGGTACGCTTCACCAGGATTTCCGGGGCGGCAGTGAGATACACGACGATCCCCTCGTGCTTGAGCAACGCGCGGTTATCCGGCTCCAGAATGGCTCCGCCCCCGGTTGCCAGGACGATTCCTTTCATGGCGGCCAGTTGTTCGAGGACGCGCGACTCGCGCTTGCGAAAGCCCGGCTCGCCCTCCAGTTCGAAAATCAGATCGATCTCGGCACCCGTGTTGCGCTCGATCTCCTTGTCCGTGTCCAGAAAGCGCTTGCCGGTCACCGCGGCCAGGTGTCGGCCGATTGTGGATTTGCCCGCTCCCATGGGTCCTATCAGGAATATGTTTGATTCGCGGGACACGGCTGGCTGTCCGGTGTGGCTCCGGTGAATCGGGCAATGCGGGCCGCTCATGTTATAAGCACGCGCCGATGCTCTTCAACACGCGGTACAGCCCTCCCGGCAGGGGCGGCCCGGCGCTTACGGGCGCCGGTCCGGATCGCAGGCAAAAAAAAGGTGCGGCACGGGCCGCACCTGGGTGTCACTGGTGAGAAGGACGCTAAATGCTCAGATTTTCCTTGAGTATCTTGGGTGTCACGAATATCAGCAGCTCGGTGCGGGAGCGTTCCACGCGGTTCTTCTTGAACAGCCATCCGAGCACCGGCAAATCGCCGAAGAACGGCGTCTTGTCGAGGGAATTCCGATCGGTCTGGTTGTAGATGCCACCCAGCACGACGGTCTCGCCGTCATCCACGAGCACCTGGGTGCTCACGGTACGCGTGTTGATCGGGGGCACGCCCAATACGTCGGGGGCGCCGCGCGTGTCCTGGTTCACCTGCAAGTCGAGCAGTACGCGATTATCGGGCGTGATTTGCGGCGTGACGCGCAGGGCCAACACGGCCTTCTTGAACGAAACGGACGTTGCGCCGCTGGAAGTCGCCTGCTGGTACGGAATTTCAATACCCGACTCGATGGTCGCCTCGCGCTGGTTTGCGGTGATGACCTTCGGGCTCGCGATTTCCTCGCCGCGCCCTTCCGAGAGCAAGGCTGACAACTCGAGCTGCAGCAGGAACGTGCCGATCTTGCCGACCAGCAGGCCGAAGGTGCTGGTTGCACCCGGAACCGGCAGGTTGACCATCAGGCCTTCGGTTCCGCCCACGTCGAACCCGGTGGGTCCGGCATCCGGGGTGACTACACCACCTCCCAGATTGCCGCCGACGACGACGTCCGTGACCGGCTCGGTGCCATCAAAGAAATCGCCGCTGCGTTTGCCCACGCCGAAGCGCACGCCGAGATCCTTGGTGAAGCTTTCATCGGCATTCACGATGCGCGACTCGATCAGGACCTGGCGCACCGGGATGTCCAGCTTCGCCACCATGTCGCGGATGGCTTCCAGGCTCGCCGAGACGTCCTGGATGATCAGCGTATTGGTGCGCTCATCGATGGACACATTGCCACGTTCCGAGAGGAGGTTGTTCTGCTCAGTCCGAATCAGGTTCGCCAGATCGGAGGCCTTCGCGTAATTGATCTGCACGAACTCGGTCCGCAGGGGGGCAAGCTCCTCCACCTGCTTCTGCGATTCCAGTTCCAGCTTCTCGCGAGCCGCGATCTCGCCCTGCGGCGCAACCATCATGACGTTGCCCGCCTGGCGCATGCCGAGACCGCGCGCCTTGAGTATGATGTCGAGCGCCTGGTCCCACGGCACGTTCTTGAGCCGCAGCGTTACGTGCCCGGTGACAGAGTCGCTCGCCACGAGGTTGAGCCCGGTAAAGTCCGCAATGAGCTGCAGCACCGCGCGCACCTCGATGTCCTGGAAGTTCAGCGACAGCCTTTCGCCCGTGAAACCGAATTTGGATTTCTTGAGCTCTTCCTGCTGCTCCTGCGACAGGGGGCGGACCTCGATCGTGAAGATATTGTCCGACTGGTAGGCAAGGTGGTCGTACTGTTCAGTCGTGGTTGTAATCACCATGCGTGCGCCGCCGGCCGTGGCGGAGGTGTCGATTTCCTTGACCGGCGTGGCGAAGTCAACCACATCCAGCCGGCGATCCAGTTCGGAAGGCAGGGATGCCGAAAAGAAATCCACGACTATCTGCCCCGCCTCCTGGCCCATGTTCACGCCGATCGACGGATCAGACAATGTAATGATGATCCTTCCCTCACCGCCGTCGCCACGGCGGAAATCGATATCCTCCACCCTCGCCGTACGGCCCTCGGCCGGCATTGCGGCGGCTACGGTAGGCGCCTGCGTGGCGCCAACGCCCGTACCCAGCGTCAGCACCACCGCGTTACCGTCCATGTCGAGGTCGTAGGACACCGGCCGCACCAGATTGACGACGACGCGCGTGCGTCCCGCTGCCTCCACCGCGGCGAGGCTGTGGGCCATGCCGATTCCGATGGCCTGGCTCTTCTCCTCCAGATTCAGGCCGACGCCCGGAAGATCGATCGCGATACGCGCAGGATTATCGATGGTGAAGTTGACCGGTTTCTCCGGCAGCGCCTCGGAGAACTGCATACGCACCTGGACGCGGTCTCCGGGCAGGGCCGAGAAACTGACCCCGTCCAGCGTGACCGCACCGGCGGACGCGCACGGTCCGAAAAGCAGGAGGAACGATAAAACGACGCCTCCCGGGCGGCTTCGGAGACTGCCCAATCCCGAAATCAGAGAGAAAGAGATGTCTTGCCTTGTCTGAATCATGTGTTTTTCCCCATCGAATTTATTCCACTAACGCAACGGCGGCCTGTCGCTCTTCCCACTTTCCCTGCGAGTTTTGCACAATCTCGCGCAGCTCGATCTTGTCCTCGAAGATATTCACGACCTTGCCGATATTCCGTCCCATGTAGTTGCCCACTTTGACCCTGTGCACGACCCCGGCCGGATCAGCGATGACCGCCCAGTTCTCATCGTCGTTCTGAATCGTCCCCACCATTTTCAGGCTGTCCAGCTCAAACCGCTCGAGCTCCTCGCGGTTGCGATTCTTGATTTCCTGTTCCAGTTCCTTGCTCAAACCGGTATCGGCGACTTCGCTGGTTTCCGTCTTGCGCACCTGGTAGAAGGGCTCGAACGGATCGCGGGCGCTCGCATCAGCGGACTTGTACGCATACGGCTCGTACGGCTTGATTTCCGGAGGCGGTTCAATCCGCCCGCCCTTGCGCGCCAGCACTTCCTTCGTGTAGTCCTCCAGGTCGCCCATGCCCTTGGACACGCACCCGGTGAGCAGCAAAATCAGGGTCGCCGCTGCCGACCACGCACGCATACCTGCATTGGAAATCGTCATCGCTTCATCCCTCTTCTTCTTCGAGCGCGCGATAGGTCTTGGCCACAGCGGTCATTTCGAGGGTCCCGCCGGCCTTCTTGGAGGAGATGCTGATATTGTGGGTAGTCACGATGCGCGGAAGCGCGGCAATGCCGCTGACGAACAGACCGAACTGGTGGTAAGTGCCCGTCATCTTCAGGTTGATTGGCAGTTCAACGTAGAACTCCGCCTGGCGCTCGCTCTTTGGCTCGAACAACTGGAATTCCAGTCCCGCCGCGAGCCCGGTCTGCGAGATATCGACGAGCAGGGCAGCCACCTCGGTCTTGTTGGGGAGTTGCCGCACCATTTCACCGAACGACTGTTCCATCTCCTTCATCTGTTCGCGGAGGTCATCCAGGTTGGCCACCTTCTTCTGCTTGTCTTCGAAAGTCTTGCGCAGGTCTGCTTCCTTGGATTCCACCTTGGCAAGTTCGGCGCGCTGGTTTTTCACGTCAAAATTCCAGCCGACAAACAGGAGCAGTCCGCATAACACGGCCCCGGCCAGCATCTGGACCGCGAATGGCCACCTTCCCGGATTATTTGGGTCTAGATTCTTGAGATCGTCGGCAAAGCTCATGCGTCTTCTTCCCCTTCCGCCTTCGGGATTACCTGTTTGAAACGAAGCGTGAAGCTGCTGATGTGCGTTCCACTGGTGCTCTTGCTTTGAATGATGTCCAGTTGCGGATCCTTCAGCCACTCGGAGGATTCCAGGTTGCGCATGAAAGACGATACGCGCGCATTGGACTGCGCCTCTCCGTTGATGGTTATCCCGTCGCCTTGCTGTTCAACCTTCGTGACGCTCACGCCTTCCGGCAGGCTGGCGATCAACTCGTCAAAAAACCGGACGACCAGCGGCCGGTTGCTCTGCAGGCTCTCAATCGCCCGGATCCGGTCAATCAACCGCTGCCGCTCCTTTTCCAGCGCCTCAATCTCCTTGATCTTCTTGTCCAGGTCGGTGATTTTCGTTTCCAAAAACTTGTTGCGCGACTGCTGGTATGCAATGAGATTGACGTGATAGATATGCACTACACCTACGACGACGACGGCAAGCACCGCAAAGGCGCCGATGCGTATGCCGAATTCCTTCTGCTTCTCCTTGCGGAGTTCTTCACGCCAGGGCAGTAGATTTATATGCGCCATCAGTCGAACCCCCTCAGGGCCAGTCCGCAAGCTATCATCAGCGCCGGGGCGTCATTGCTCAGGCTTTGCGCCGGTACGCGCGATGATACGGACATGTTCGCGAAAGGATTGGCGATCATCGTCGGGATGCCAATCTTCGATTCAATCAGTTCCGCGATGCCTTCTATCGAGGCGCAGCCTCCGGCCAGCAACAGTCGATCGATGGTCGGAATCTGGCTGGACGAAAAGAAGAATTGCTGCGCGCGGCTGATCTGCTGAGTCATGTTTTCCTTGAAGGGCTCGAGGACTTCCGGCACATAGTTGTCCGGCAGGCCGCCCTGCTTCTTTGCCAGCCCCGCCTCTTCATAGGAAAGGCCGTATCGGCGCTGGATGTCCTCGGTCAGTTGCGCGCCCCCGAATTGCTGTTCGCGCGAATAGATGATTTTCATTTTCTCGAACACGCTGAATGTGGTGACTGTGGAACCGATGTCGGCAAGGGCGATGATCATTTCCTCGCCGCCGCCGAGCTGGTCCTGCGCGATCAGTTTCACGGTGTTTTCCAGCGAAAAGGCCTCGATGTCGATGACCTTCGCCGTCAACCCGCCGACGCTCAGCGCGCCGACCCTCACGTCCACGTTCTCGCTGCGCGACGCGGCGAGAAGCACGTCCACCCGTTCCGGGTTGGCGGCGTTCGGGCCGACCACCTCGAAATCCAGGGCGACCTCGTCGAGCGGGAACGGAATGTACTGGTCCGCTTCCGCCTGAATCTGGTTCTCGAGATCCGAGTCGGACAGGTTCGCCGGCATCTCGATGATCTTGGTGATGACGGAGGATCCCGCGACCGCCGCAGCCGCGGTTTTCAGTTTCGAGCCCGACTTCTTCACCGCCCGGCCCACGGCCTCGCCGACCACCTGCACATCGGCTATATTTTTGTCGACCACCGAATTCGCCGGCAGCGGCTCCACCGCGTAACTTTCCACACGATATCTATTGCCGGCTCGGCCCAGTTCGAGCAGCTTTATTGCTGTCGCACTGATATCGATTCCCAGCACGGGGGTCGATTTTTTCGTGAATAGAAACACGCGTTTTTCCTTTGAATGTGGTGAGTTATCTGCCTTTCATATAATAGAACATTAACTTCTTTCCGCAACGACCGTCAATGAATTTTTGGAAAATTGCCGTCTAACTGTTGAAGTTGCAAAATTCGATTTGAATTGACAAGTTTTCTCCCTGAAAGGCACATGTTGGGTGCAGATCGCATAAACTACACAAGATGTTGAGGTTCCTGTTCAGCCTGGTCCTTTCTGTGTTCGTGGTGGGTGCGATTACGCTCGCCGGCCTGTCGCTACACATCATCCCGCAGCTTCCGGATATCGAGACGCTTCGCGACGTCCACATGCAGGTCCCGCTGCGCGTCTACACGCGCGACCTGTCGCTGATCTCCGAGTTCGGCGAAAAGCGGCGCAAGCCGCTCAAGATCGCGGAAGTGCCCCGGAAAATGGTCGACGCCTTCATCGCCGCGGAGGACGATCGCTTCTTCGCGCACCCAGGAGTCGACTGGCAGGGAATCCTGCGGGCGGCGCTCAACCTCGCGCGGACCGGCGAGAAGACCCAGGGCGGAAGTACAATCACAATGCAGGTGGCGAGAAATTTCTTTCTCAGTCGCGAAAAATCCTATCTGCGCAAGCTCAACGAAATTTTCCTCGCGTTGAAGATTGAGCGGGAATTGAGCAAGGATGAAATCCTCGAGTTGTACCTTAACAAGATCTATCTCGGTCAACGCGCATACGGCGTGGGCGCCGCGGCGCAGGTTTATTACGGCAGTGAACTCGGGGATCTCGATCTCGCGCAGATTGCCATGCTTGCCGGCCTGCCGAAGGCGCCATCGACGACGAACCCGGTCAGCAGCCCGCAACGGGCGCTGCAACGCCGCGAGTACGTGCTGCGACGGATGCTCGAACTGGAGATGATCGGCAAGGATGAATATGACGCCGCGAGCATCGAGCCGCTGTCCGCCAGCCTGCATAGCCCGAATATCGAAGTCGAGGCTCCCTATGTCGCGGAGATGGTGCGCCAGCAGCTCGTCGATCAATACGGCGAAGACGCTTACAGCGCCGGATACCGCGTCATCACGACGATCAATGACCGCTACCAGGCCGCGGCCAATCACGCGCTGCGCGTTGCCCTGCTCGACTACGACCAGCGCCACGGTTACCGCGGACCGGAACGGCACCTTGAGTTCGCCGAAGGCGCCGTCGATGACGGAACCTTCGAAAGGTTCCTGCGCGGAACCGCAATCATCGGCGACTTGTATCCCGCGTTGATTACCGACGTCCAATCGCAATCCGCCACCGCCTGGCTGAGTGGCGTCGGACTGGTGGCCCTGGAATGGCCCGGCATCGAGTGGGCGCGAAAGTACATCAGCGAAAATGCGCGCGGCCCGGGACCCAAGATCGCGGGTGATGTTGTGCGCCGGGGCGACGTGGTCCGGATCATCGAGGATGAAGAGGGACGCTGGAGATTGAGCCAGTTGCCGGCGGTGGAAGGCGCGCTGGTTTCATTGCGTCCGGATGACGGGGCGATATTCGCCCTGGTGGGGGGATTCGATTTTGGCCTGAGCAGTTTCAATCGCGCCGTTCAGGCCCAGCGGCAGCCGGGATCGAGTTTCAAGCCGTTCATCTATTCCGCCGCCCTCGATGCGGGGTTCACCGCCGCCAGCATCATCAATGATGCCCCCGTGGTCTTCGAGGATCCCGGCGTGGAAGAGATGTGGCGCCCGGAAAACTACAGCGGCAGGTATTACGGGCCGACGCGTCTCCGGGAGGCACTGACCCACTCCCGGAACCTCGTTTCGATACGCCTGCTGCACGCGATCGGCGTCCCGCGGGCCCTCGAGCAGGCCGCCCGGTTCGGCTTCGACCCCCACACCCTGCCGAAGAACCTGTCGTTGGCGCTTGGCAGCGGCACGGTCTCGCCATTGCAGATGGCGAGGGCGTACGGCGTATTCGCAAACGGCGGTTTCCTGACGGAGCCTTATCTGATTGAACGCGTCGAGACGGACACCGGCGAGATTAAATCCGTCAGTTCGCCGTCGACGGTGTGCCGCGAGTGCGAGAGCGCGTTCCCGGCGGAAAGCGCCTCGGGCGAAGCGGAACAGGGCCTGGCCTCCGCCCAGGCGGCGGAACCCGCGGCCGCGCCGGAGTCAGAACCTCCGGTGCCGCCTGCAACCGCGGCCGGCCCGGCACGCAGGATCGCACCGCGCGTCGTAAACGCGCAGAACATCTGGATCATGGATTCAATGACTCGCGACGTGATCAGATTCGGGACGGGCCGCCGGGCGCTCGAATTGAACCGATCCGACCTGTCCGGAAAGACCGGCACGACGAATGACCAGCGCGACGCCTGGTTTGCCGGGTTCAACCCCGGGATTGTCACAGTCACCTGGGTGGGGTTCGATAATTTCGAGCCGCTTGGCAACCTCGAGACCGGAGGGCGTGCGGCCTTGCCGATGTGGATCGAATACATGCGCATCGCCCTCCAGGATATCCCGGAGATGACGCTGGAACGCCCGGATGGCATCGTCAACGTGCGTATCGACCCTCATACCGGAAGCCTGGCCAAGGCAGGGGATCCGGACGCGATTTTCGAAGTGTTTCAGTCCGGCACCGCGCCCTCGACCGAAGAGGGAGCGGGGGGACCAAGCGCCGCCCTGGAACAGGGCGAAGACTTGAGACGCGGGACCGAGGACCTGTTCTGAACCAGCGGGGGGGCCAACCATTGACTGCGGCGGACAAATCGGCAAACCGATTGCGCAGGGAGATCGCGCAACTGGCGGCAAAGATCATCGCCGTGGACGGCGTGTCCGACTATCTCGTCGCAAAGCGCAAGGCCGCGCTCCGCCTCGGGGCCCGGCCCGACAAATTGATGCCGTCCAATCATGAAATAGAAGAAGCGCTGTCGGATTACCAGCGCCTGTTCCAGGGCGACGCGCAGCCAGCGGCCCTGGACAGCCTGCGGAGAACGGCGCTGGAAGCCATGGTATTCCTGAAACAGTTCGAGCCACGGCTGGTCGGCCCTGTGCTCTCCGGAAACGCAACTCGGCATTCCGAGATCGTGCTGCATCTCTACAGCGACAGCGTCGAGGAGCTTGCGTTTTTCCTGGGCGACCAAGGCGTGCCGTTCCAGAGCACGGAACGCACGCTCAGGCTGAACCAGAACGAAGTGGGGGACTTTCCGGCATACCGTTTTCTGGCCGGCCAGACGCCGGTCGTACTGATCGTGTTCAGCCCCATGCAGAAGAACATCAGGCCGTTGAGTCCGATTGACGGCAAACCCATGCAACGTGCCGATCTGCGCCAGGTTGAGGCCCTGTTGCAGAAAACCGCCTGAATCCGGGGATCCGCCGCGCGATGCCGCACGCGCGCCCCGTCATCCTGCGCGTGGCCTTGCCGGTGCCGCTGCGGCGCGGCTTCGAGTACTTTGCTCCACCCGCCATGACCCGCCCGCCCGGGCCGGGAACGCGAATCCATGTGCCATTTGGAAAGTCGCGCTGGCGCATTGGCATCGTGTTGGGAAACTCCATGCGATCCGAATTGCCGAGCGGGCGGCTGAAGACCGCCGGGGCGATCATCGATGACGAACCGCTGTTCTCCGCGGATCATTTCCGATTGCTCCTCTGGGCCAGTGAGTATTACCAGCATCCCATCGGCGAAGTCCTGTTCGGGGCGCTACCCGGAGCGCTACGGAAGGGCAAGACGGTGGAACTTAAGTCCGACCGGGTCTGGCGACTGAGCAGGGCCGGACAATCGCAGGCGGACGGCGGGACGCGGCTCGGTCCAAAGCAAGCAGCGCTTCTCAGCCTGCTGCAGCAGTCGGCCGATGGCATCCTCGAAGGCGAAATGCGCTTACACCACGAGATCGGTCGCGCTACGCTCAAATCGCTTCAGGCCAAAGGCCGGATCGAATCGGCTCCTGCACCCGGCCCTGTGGAAGCCCCGCGGCCTGTCTCCGCGCAGGTGGCGTTGAATGCCGCCCAGGCCCGCGCGGCCGGCCAGATCGCGGCGGAACTGGGGCGGTTCCAGCCGTTCCTGCTGAATGGCGTGACCGGCAGCGGCAAGACCGAGGTTTACCTGAACCTGATCAACACGGTGGCGGGCAGCGGCTCGCAGGCCCTGGTGCTGGTGCCGGAAATCGGTTTGACGCCGCAATTGGTGGAGCGCATCCGCGCCAGGATCGGATCCAGGGTTGCGCTCATGCATTCCTCGCTTTCGGAATCGGAACGGCTCGCATCGTGGCTGCAGGCGCGCGCCGGACAGGCCGACGTCCTTCTCGGCACGCGTTCGGCCGTGTGGACGCCGCTGCGCAAGCCGGGGATTTTCATCATCGACGAGGAGCACGATTCCTCATTCAAGCAGCAGGACGGGTTCCGCTATTCGGCAAGAGACGTGGCGATCATGCGCGCCCGCGACGCCGGCGTGCCCATCGTGCTCGGCTCCGCGACGCCATCGATGGAAAGCCTGCACAACGCCCGCACCGGCAAGTACACGGAATTGCGCCTGCCGCAGCGGGCCGGCGACGCCCTGCCTCCGGAGATCAGGATTGTCGATCTGAGGCATCAGCGGCTCGACGGGGCGATCAGCCTGCCGCTGATCCAGGCGATCGACCGCGAGCTGGCGGCGCGCCGGCAGGTACTTATCTTTCTCAACCGGCGCGGTTATTCCCCGGTGATCCTCTGCCACGCCTGCGGCTGGATGGCAACTTGCAAGCGCTGTAACGTCCCGCTGACCTGGCACAAGCGCGCAGACCGCTTCCTGTGCCATCACTGCGCGCTGCAGTCCAGGCTGCCTCTGCGCTGTCCCGAATGCGGCGCGGGGGAACTGCTCGAAGTCGGGCATGGAACGGAACGCCTGGCCGAAACGCTGTCGAGGCGATTCCCGGAGGCCCGCGTCCTGCGCATCGACCGCGACAGCACGCGGCGCAAGGGAGTCATGAACAGAATGGTCGAATCCATCGCGACCGGCGACGCGGATATCCTGATCGGCACGCAGATGCTCGCCAAGGGTCACGATTTTCCGAATCTGACCCTGGTCGGCATCGTGGATGCCGACCGCGGCCTGTACAGCACCGATTACCGTTCGGGCGAGCGCATGGCGCAGCTGTTCATGCAGGTCAGCGGCCGCGCCGGCCGCGCGGAACACAGGGGAACGGTTATGATCCAGACGCATCACCCGGACCATCCCCTGCTGCGATCATTGATCGAGCACGGCTACGGGGGATTTGCCGATGCCGTGCTCCGGGAACGCCGTGACGCGCAATTGCCGCCTTACAGTTACCTGGCGTTGCTGCGCGCGGAGCACTACCGGCCGGAAACGCCGCAGCGCTTTCTGGATGCGGCGCGCGGGATGCTCGAACAGCGCGCGGGCGGTCTGCAGATCTTCGGGCCGGTGCCGGCGCCGATGGAGAAGCGCGCCGGCCGGCACCGTTTTCAATTGCTGGTCCAGGGAAACAGCCGCGCCGCGCTCCACAAGGCGCTGCGATCCTGGACACAGGAACTGGAGGACATCCCCGGCGCCAGGCAGGTGCGCTGGTCGCTGGACGTGGATCCGGTGGATCTGAGTTGAAGCGGCGGGAATGTCGTGGCAGGCGGGGCGCGGCTTCTACATCGCGGCAGCCAGGGCTACAATGCGCGGCCTTTTTTCGAGATGCCAATGAAACAGCGGGTTGAGAATCTCCTCCGGCAGGCAATCAAGGCGATGGTCGACAGCGGGGAACTGACCGCGCTGCCCGACACTCCGATCCAGGTCGATCGGACGCGCGACAGCCGTCACGGGGATTTCTCCAGCAATTATGCATTGACCGTTGCCGCCAATATCGGCTCCAGACCCAGGGACCTGGCGCAGTCCATCGCCACGCGTGTGCCTTCTTCGCCGATGCTGGATCGCGTGGAAGTGGCCGGTCCCGGCTTCATCAATTTTTTCCTGGCCCGCAACAGTTACCAGGCGCTCATCCCGGAAATCATTTCGGCCGGCGCGCGCTACGGCAGCGGGGACGCCGGCCAGGGCGTATCCGTGCTGCTCGAATTCGTCTCGGCCAATCCCACCGGTCCCCTGCACATCGGCCACGGGCGCGGCGCGGCCTACGGCGCCGCGTTGGCGCGGCTGCTGGCGGCGGCGGGTTTCCAGGTCACCCGCGAATACTACGTCAACGACCGGGGCCGCCAGATGGACATCCTGACCGTCAGCATCTGGCTGCGCTACCTGGAACTGTGCGGACAGGAATTCACGTTCCCCGAGCAGGCGTACCGGGGGGACTATGTCCGGCCCATCGCGGAAAAACTCCACGCGGACTCGGGCCGCGAATTCGAGATTTCCGCGGCAGGTCTCTTCGACGGATTTCCGCGGCAGGTCGGGCCGGATGCGCAACTCGACTGGCTGATCGCGCGCAGCAGGTCCAGCCTCGGCGGGGATCGATTCGAGCGGGTGTGGAAGGCCGGCCTGGACGACATCCTCGGCGACATACGCGACGATCTGCGCGAATTCGGCGTCGAGTTCGACAACTGGTACTCGGAGAAGGGCCTGATCGCCTCCGGGCGCGTTGACGACTGCATCAGAAAACTCAAGGAAAGCGGCCACCTGTACGAGAAGGATGGGGCGCTGTGGCTCCAGTCCAGCCGGTTCGGCGACGAAAAGGATCGCGTCGTGGTGCGCGAGAACGGCCAGACTACGTATTTCGCCCCGGACATCGCCTATCATCTCGACAAGTTCGATCGCGGGTTCCAGCGCGCCATCAACATTTGGGGCGCGGACCACCACGGCTACATCCCCAGGATGAAGGCCGCCCTCGAAGCGCTCGGTCGCGACCCGGAAGCCTTGACCGTCCTGCTGGTGCAGTTTGCCACGCTGTACCGCGGCAGGCAGAAAGTCCAGATGTCGACGCGTTCCGGGGAATTCGTGACTCTGCGCGAATTGCGTGAAGAGGTCGGGAACGACGCCGCGCGCTTCTTTTACGTAACGAGGAAATCCGAACAGCATCTCGACTTCGATCTCGAGCTCGCGAAATCCCGCTCGAACGAGAATCCCGTCTACTACATACAGTACGCGCATGCGCGGATCTGCAGCGTGTTCGCCCAGCTCCGCGAGAGAGGACTCGACTACGACCCGGACGGCGCCATGCAGAACACGCACCGGCTCGAGGAACCCCGCGAGCAGGCGCTGCTGGCAACCCTTTCACGCTATCCCGAGGTGATCCTGGCGGCGGCGCTGGCGTACGAGCCCCATCAGATCGGGTTCTACCTGCGGGAAGTTGCCAACGACTTCCACGTCTATTACAACGCCCACCAGATCCTCGTCGAGGACGGCGCGTTGAGAAACGCGCGCCTGGGCCTGATTGTCTGCGTGCGCCAGGTGTTGCAGAACGGCCTTGGCATTCTGGGCGTGACCGCGCCCGTGGAGATGTGATGTCGCGGGACTACAAGCACATGGGCGGCAAGAAATCCGGCAAACCCGGTATCGGCACGACCAGTTTCCTCGCATTCCTGAGCGGACTCAGCATCGGATTGCTGGTCGCGTTCCTGGTCTACCTGTATCAGTACCAGGCGCGCATCGGCATCCGCTCGGATGCTGCGGCCCCGGCAGCGGCGGCCGCAAAGGCAGACGGTCAGGCCGGCGAACCGCCGGCCGCGGTCCCGCGCCCGACTTTTGATTTCTACAAGATCCTGCCCAGCCGGGAGGTCAACGTATCCGAGTGGGTCGCCGAGGAGAAGCCGGCCGCAGCCGCCCCGGCCGGCGAAGCAGGTGGGCTCTACATACTCCAGGTCGGCTCTTTCAAGACGGCGGAAGCGGCCGACCAGACCAAGGCCAGGCTGGCACTGCTCGGCATCGAGGCTGACATTCAACGTGTGGTGATCAACGGGCAGGATGCGGTCCACCGCGTGCGCATCGGCCCGTATCAAAGCCCCGAAAAGTTTGAGGAGATCCGCCAGCGACTGCGGGCCAATCAGATCGAATTCATGGTGCTGCAGCTGAAAGTCGAGGACGCGCGGACCGGCGACGGCTGAATGCCGTTCGGCGGCGCTCCGTGGCCCCGGCCGGACGATGGAGCGGGTGATGGGAATCGAACCCACATTCTCAGCTTGGGAAGCTGATGTTCTGCCATTGAACTACACCCGCGTTATTGCGGATTTCAGCGGTCGTGTCCCCGCGGCCGGGCAAACGGAATTGTCCCGGTCCCGACCCCGGACAGTCAATTGATGCGCTTGGTCTGACAGGCGGCAGCCTCCGGCCCGGAGTATCAAGGGCTTGAGGATTTGGTGTAAAATCGACGCGACCCGCCGGATGTGGACGGCCGCAAACCCCGCAGCACCATGCAGCCCGTCTGCCAGAAGACTGAAAAAACAGCGGCTTATAACGACATAATAATCATGCCAAGAAGCCAGCTTCGCCAGGGAACGCAAAGGCATGAATGCTAATCGCAAACCGGTGGTGGCCGTCGTGGACGACAGCCCGAGCATGCGTGTCCTGTTTGAAAAGGCGACGCAGAATCTGGCGGTGGAACTGAGGATATTCGATTCGGCGGATGGGTCATGGACCTACCTGGAAAAAAACCGGCCGGATCTCCTGTTCCTCAACGTCAAGATGCCGGGCAAGGACGGGCTCACCTTTCTGAAGGAATTACGCGAATTGCCCCTGCACAAGGACACGTCAGTTGTGATGATCAGTTCCAAGGACTATGCCCAGGATCGTTCCGTCGCGAGCGGGCTTGGCGCCTTGGACTTCATCACCAAGCCGACGCCAATTCGGGTAATAACCGAGGTCGTGCTCGATTACCTGAATATCGGTTCCGACTGAACCCATCCAAATACGAACCAGCATGAGCGACGCCTTTCTCCGTTTCTGGGGCGTGCGCGGTTCCTATTCCGCGCCGTTCGCGACGCACCTTGGCGTCGGCGGGAATACTTCGTGCGTCGAAATCCGCGTCGACGACCATGTGCTGGTCTGCGATGCCGGCAGTGGCATCATCCCCTTCGGCACCGAGATATTGAAACAATCGAGCATCCGTGAACTGCTCGTCATCCTGACGCATTATCACTGGGATCACATTTGCGGACTGCCGTATTTCGTTCCGGCGTTCATCCCGAACTGGAACATCACCTTTTTCGGCCCCGGGCCGAGCAGGAAGGATATCGAGGAACACGTCTCCGCGCAGATGCGCGCGCCGTATTTCCCGGTGGGCACGGAAACCTGGCTGGCCAAGATCCGTTACATGGATCCGCCCAAGGATCAGCATTTCAAATACGGACCCATCGCACTCTCATACCAGAGCGTGCATCATCCCGGCATCACCTACGGCTACCGCATCCAGGTGAATGGCAAGACCATACTTTATATATCCGACAACGAGTGCCTGTACCTGGACAAGTCCATCCGGCAGAAGTACCGGGAGTTCAGCGAGGAGGAACAGCGCCTCCTTTCCGAGATGCAGCGGGAGGAATACGAGGCCGAGCTCAAGCTGATCCAGGGCGCGGATATCCTCATTCACGATGCCCAGTACACGCCGGACGATTACCAGAAAAAACGCGGCTGGGGCCACTCCTGCTACATCGATACCGTGAACACGGCAATTGACGCGGGCGTCAAGGAACTTTATCTCTACCATCATGATCCCAATTACACCGATGCGGCCATCGATGCCATCTCCGCCGCATGCCAGGAAATCATCAAGGAACGGAACGCCTCCCTGGTCTGCAAAGTCGCGCGCGAGGGCATGACGATAGATTTGTCCTGAGCCGTACCTCTCGCCTTTCAAGTTGCAGTGAATCATGCGCATCATCATCAATGGGGAGGAGACGACGCTCGAGGGCGTCGCCACCGTCGCGGACCTGATTTGCCGTTTCGCGTTCCACGGCCGTATCGCGGTGGAAGTGAACCGGGAACTCGTCACCCACGGCCAGTTCGCCACGCGCAACCTGCGCGATGGAGATACCGTTGAAATCGTCCGGGCAATCGGCGGCGGCTGAAGCGCGCGATCGCGCCCGAGACACGCCGCCGGAAATCGCGGATCCGCTCGTCATCGACGGCCGCAAGTTCCGTTCGCGGCTGCTGGTCGGCACCGGCAAGTACCGCGACCTGGAGGAGACGCGGCGCGCGATTGACGCGAGCGGCGCCGAGATCGTCACCGTAGCCATACGGCGCACGAACATCGGCCAGAATGTCGGCGAGCCGAACTTGCTCGATGTCATACCACCGGATCGCTTCACCATCCTGCCCAATACGGCGATGTGCTATGACGCCGACTCCGCGATCCGCACCAGCCGGCTGGCGCGCGATCTGCTGGACGGGCACTCCCTGGTCAAACTGGAGGTACTGGGCGATCCGAAAACGCTGTTCCCGGACATCCCGGAAACCCTCAAGGCGGCGGATGTGCTCATCCGCGAAGGATTCCGGGTCATGGTCTATACGAACGACGATCCGGTCATGGCTAGGCGGTTCGAGGAGATGGGGTGCGTGGCGGTGATGCCGCTCGCCGCCCCGATCGGATCCGGACTCGGGATCCGCAACCCGTATAACATCCGCACGATCGTCGAGAACGCCAGGCTCCCCATTCTGGTCGACGCCGGCGTCGGCACGGCTTCCGATGCCGCCATCGCCATGGAGCTGGGCTGCGACGGCGTATTGATGAACACCGCCATCGCCGAGGCGAAGCATCCCGTGCTGATGGCCGCGGCGATGCGCAAGGCGGTCGAAGCCGGCCGCGAAGCGTTCCTCGCCGGCCGCATGCCGCGCCGCGCCTACGCCAGCGCTTCCTCCCCGATGGACGGGAAGTTTTTCCCCTGATCTTTGCTCTGCTTCCATTACCCGCGTGGCCCCGACCGAAAAAGCCAGGCTGTCGCGGGTCCGCAGCTACGCCATTCGTGGACGCATCACCTCCGCACAGAAAGAGGCGCTGTACAGGCACTGGCATGATTTCGGGATCGACTATTCGCCTGAACTCCTGATCCTGGATCGTGTTTTCGGCCGGGCCGCGCCGAGAATACTGGAAGTCGGATCGGGGATGGGGGACTGCACCGCGGCGCTTGCCGACAGGTACCGCGAGAACGATTACCTCGCGGTCGAAGTGCACCGGCCCGGTGTCGGCAGCCTGCTCCGCCATGCCGTCAGCCTCGGCCTCTCGAACGTCCGCATCATCTCCCACGACGTAATGGACGTGTTGCGCGATCAACTGCCCGAACGCTCGCTGGACGAGGTCTACATTTTCTTTCCCGATCCCTGGCCGAAAAAGCGCCACCACAAGCGCCGGCTCGTGAATGTCCGCTTCCTGGATCTTCTCGTACCGCGCATGAAGGACAACGCGCGCCTGTTTCTCGCAACCGATCTCGCGGACCTGGCGGGCGACATGCTGCGCGTCTGCGATGCGCATGCGGGGCTTGTCAACCTCGCCGGGAAAGGCAACTTCGCGCCTCGGCCCGCCTGGCGACCGGCCACGAAGTTCGAGCGGCGGGGGAAACGTGGCAATCAGCCGGCCTGGGAACTCTGTTTTGCCCGCGCCGGAAGCATGAGCGGCTGAAAGGAGTCCAGTGCCGGGAATTCCGTGCTCTCACGCGGCGGCCGACCGCTGTCGGGTCGAGCGATGGTCAATAACCAGCGTATGCCGAATGCCCGGGCCGAGCGCAGCACGACGGCGTTGTCGTCGATCAACAGCGTCCGACCGGGGTTGAAGGCGAACCTGGCCTGAAGTTCCGGCCAGAATCCCGCCTCCTCTTTCGACAGACCGAGGCTGTGCGCGGAAACGATGGCATCAAAATGACCCGCGATCCCCGTGCGCGCGAGCTTGTGTTGCAGCAGTTTCTCGTGCGCGTTGGTCACCAGGGCGATGAACTTACCGAGCGACTGTACGTAGGCGAGGAATTCGTCCGCGCCCGGGCGCACGCGGATCAGATCCTCGATCCCGGACTTGAGCTCGAAGATGTCCAACCCCAGCTCGCGCGTCCAGTAATCCAGGCAATACCAGGACAAGGTGCCCTCCCGGCTCCGGAACCGCGGCAGCAATTGTGCGCTGGCCGCGGGAAAATCGAGGCCGTGCAGTTCGCCCCACTTGAGCGGCAGGTATTCGTTCCAGAACAGGTTGTCGAAATGAAGATCGAGCAGGGTCCCGTCCATGTCCAGAAGGACGGTATCGATGTCTTCCCAGCGGACCATGCTTCCAGTTTACATGTTAATAGGGGCGCGCACGGGTAAGATGGCCGCCGCATGGGCACAAACGGGCAGGGCGGTGCGCCGGCGCATTGGCTGGATCGCGTGATTGGGATCGCCCGCGAAGCGGGCCGTCGCATCATGGAGGTTCATTCCGCGGGTTTTACCGTTCAGAAAAAGAGTGACCATTCGCCACTGACCGCCGCCGATCTCGCCGCGCATACGGCAATCGCAGAAGGTTTGCGCGGACTCGCGCCGGACATACCGCTCCTCTCCGAGGAGTCGTCCGGCATTTCCTTCCCCCGCCGCCGGGAATGGAACCGCTACTGGCTGGTCGACCCGCTGGACGGCACGAAGGAATTCATCGGCGGCAGTCAGGATTTCACCGTGAATATTGCGCTGATCGAAAACCACGCGCCGCTGCTCGGCGTCGTGCTCGTGCCGGCCACGACGCGCTGTTTCGCCGCCGCACCAGGGCGCGGCGCATTTGTACAGGACGAAGGCGCTCCGGCCACCGCGATCCGCACCCGGCCCACGGTGCGCGGAAAGTTCACCGTCGCGGGCAGCCGCTCGCACGGCTCGGAACAGCAGGAGCGTTTTTTCGCGGCGCTCGGCCCGGGCACCGAAGTCATGTCCATGGGCAGCGCGCTGAAGTTCTGCCTGGTCGCGGAGGGGCGTGTCGACATCTACCCGCGTTTCGGTCCAACCTCCGAGTGGGACACCGCGGCGGCACAGTGCGTGGTCGAGCAGGCCGGCGGTATCGTTACCGATCTATGCTTCAACCCCTTGCGCTACAACACCAGGGAATCCCTGCTCAACCCGCATTTCCTCGTCATTGGCGATCCCTCATTTGACTGGCGGTCCTACCTCCCGGAATCTGCCTGAATATCTCCCTTATTAATATAACTCATTGATTTATAATTACTTATAAATTGGATGCATGCTCTCCAATATGCCTGCATCCAAAGCCTCTCCGGGCGGCATCTAACAATTCAAAGGCAGCCGTTTACACCGGAGAACAGACATGAAACTCGTAAAATTGATGGCACTCGGCACCGTCCTCACCCTCGGCATGCAGCATGGCGCAACCGCCCAGGATGATCTGAACAAGGGCAATAGTTACGCAGGCATGGAAGAGATGGTGGTGGTCGCCAAGCGGCTCCCGGCGGAAGCGGAACAGGGAATGGAGGAAATCCTGGTCGTCGCCAGCCGGCTACCGGTGACGGAAGCGGAGATGGAGGAAATCGTGGTGGTCGCCAGCCGTATCCGCCCCGCGACCGTGGCACTGGAGATCCAGAACATCGCCTTGGCCGGCGATTTCGGCGGCCTGGCCGGCAATACGCCGAGCCTGTAAACACGCGGACTGCCTTTGCAGTAAGCTAGGAACAAATACGGAGAGACTGATCATGAAGCAATTGCTGCTGACGGCCATACTCCTTCTCGGGTTTGCCGTCCCGGCGTGCGCGCAGGAACAGGCCACGACCCCGGATGAGGATAAGCACGGCGCGTCCATGCCATTCGTCATCGACATCAATGGCGATGACGAGGACGCCGCGAAGAAGAAGGACCTGGAGGAGCGGCTGGAAAAGAAGATCGAAAGCTTCGTGGAAGGGCTGTTCAGCGATTCCGCGGAATCGATGACCCCGGAGGAACGGCGGGCGCTCGTTGAGGACCTCAAGGAACTCAAAAAACTGGATGGCGGTGGGCATGGCAACAGCGATAGATTCCCCATGGGAGGAATCTTTCTCGGCGGCCTGGCCATTACCCTCATTTTCGGAACGCCGATCATGATCGTTGCCGGCATACTTTATGCTTCATACCGCAAGCGCAAGCTGATCCATGACACCATCAACAGCTACGTCGCCAGCGGCAAAGAGATCCCGCCGGAGGTGTTTGCGAGCTTCCAGCAGGAGGCCGGCCCGAAGACGCCGAGGACCAACCTGCACAAGGGCCTGATCATGGTCGGCATCGGGCTGGGCATCATCGTCTGCTTCATGGTCATTGACGCGCCGGAGGCGGCGGCTATCGGCGCCATCCCGTTGTTCATCGGCCTGGCGCAGCTCCTCATCTGGAAGCTGGAGAGCAATGGGAACGGGAGCAAGGGCGGGAACTAGGCATCCATGTCTTTGGATGACCGGACGCTGATCGGCAGGGTCCTCAATGAAAATGACCAAAGGGCATTCGCGGAACTGGTCAAGCGCCATCAGTCGCAGTTGCGCTACTCGCTGCGGCAGATCACAGGATGGGATCACGCACTTGCGGACGACCTGGCGCAGGAGACATTCATCAAGGCATATAAGTCCCTGCACCAGTTCCGCGGCGATGCGAAATTCTTCACGTGGCTCTACCGGATCGCCTATCACTGCTTCCTGGCGCACCGGCGTTCGCTCAAGCCCGAGGAACAACTTAAGGACGACGCCGATGTGCCGGACGCTGGTCATGACCCGGGGGCGGCCGCCGATCTGCACCGCGACCTGGCGCGCGCGATGCTGGTCTTGAGCCCGGAGCAACGCATGGCATTGCACCTGCACCTGCACCGGGAATTGACACACGAGGAAGTGGCTGAGATCATGAATTGCCCGCTCGGCACCGCCAAGAGCCATATCCAGCGCGGACGCGAAAAACTCAGGGACCAGTTGAGCAGTTGGCGCAGCGGGAGCCCGGCATGAACGACATCGACAATCTCTTCAGCGAACTGCGGCGTACGGAGCCATATCTTTCCGACGCGGGATTTGCCTCCGCCGTGATGGCGCAGGTGCCCCGGCGCAGGGAGTTGCCAATGTGGGTGAAAAACCTGCTCCTGCTTTCGGCCACGGTCGCGGGGTCGGCGGTGGTCGCCTGGCAATTGCCGGCGGTGGAGCTGGTGTCGCTGATCACCTCGATGAAGCTGAGCCTGCAGACATTTGCCGCTGCTGCAATCACCGTATACTTGTTTTCCTACGGCGCGATCTGGGTGGCGGAAAAAAACAACTAGCACCCCGCGTTGACCACGGACCGGCACTCGGGACTGTCCATTCCCTCGCGCCAGTACCAGTAATTCGCTTCCTTCGCGAGCCTGAATCCAAGCACGGCGGGATCGCCCTCGCGATCGACGGCATGCACGATGACCGGGCCGAGATAACCGCCTTTTAAAGCGCGCAAGTCGTCGATTGCCTCGCTGCACGCCTCCCCGACTGAAGCTCCGCGCTTCAAGTACGCGACAACGGCACGGGCCGTGCCGGCGCGTATGGTCATCTCCCCGGTTTGCGTGCACCCGGCCGCGCCGTAACGCTCATCGACGTACAGCCCTGCACCGATGACGGGTGAATCCCCGAGCCGCCCCGGATGCTTGTAGGCCCAGCCCGAAGTGCTGACGCCGCCGGCCCAATGTCCATCGCCGCCTCGCGCGAGGAAACAAGTCGTGCCGGCCGGTTTCCCCGTGCGCGCCATGTCCGGGATATATTCGTGCCAGCCGATCCGCCAGCCAATTTTCATAATCCTTGCGCGCATCGTCGGACAGAACCTCGCCGGCCTGCGCGCCGATGCCGGCCGCAAAACGCGCCGCGCCCTCGCCGGCGAGCATGACATGCGGCGTCAATTCCATCACCCGCCGCGCGACGGTGATCGGATGTAGATAACCCTTGAGGGCGGCCACCGCGCCGGTGCGCAGCGTCGCGCCGCACATGATCGAGGCATCCAGTTCCATTTCACCGAGAAGATTGGGCGCACCGCCGAAACCGACGCTGCGGATCGACGGGTCAGCTTCGACAATGCGGATCCCGGTCTCGACGGCATCGAGCGCGGCGCGCCCCGCGCGCAACACCTCTACCGCCGCCGGCACACCGGGACTACCCTCACTGTTGGCCAGCAGGATGCCGATCATCACCAGGCAGCGCCCAAACGCACTCCGTAAGTACCCGACCCCGCAAAGGGCGCCACGGCGACACTGTGGTAGGGCGTGGTGAAGATCACGCCGCTCGCGATGCTAATTTCGGCGCCCACCATGACATCCTCGATCCACGCGAGGGCAAGAAACAACCAGGCGCCCATCCTTCCAGCTTGACCCTGAATTATCACGGACCCGTTGTCGGTTTGCCCTTGCCCTGCCATTTTGCCAGTTTCAATCTCGTCGCGTATGGGGACAGTCTTCCAAACCTCCCACCGGGCACACCGAGGGAGGTTAATCATCAATGGGCGTCCTGTGGCGCGACGCCACCTTTCAGGTAGGTTCGTGGATTGAGGACGCGGAGAGCAGGAAGTTGTCGGATCGCGAGTGCCAGGAAGCATGGACCCAGATTCTGGAGGAGGACGGTAGCATCAAGGGCAGCAAGCCGATCAAGCACGACGGGCTATCCGGGTTCGAGATCGAAGTCGTGGAAAAGGACAGAGCGCATCGATCCAGTCGATATCTGCGCAGCCGTCGACAGGAAACGCGCGCGCCTGGACTGCATCTCACGCCTTCAGACAATCAGGAAGTCTGACTCGTCCAGTGCTGCGGGCACAGTGGCGATAACCGCAAATTGCACGGCAGCCGCTTCACCCGAACCGTCGGAATCGTAATACAAGGCGCCGGTCGCCGTGTCGTAGATGATGCGGCCTTCTGCCGTTGCGGCTTCCGTCAATCCGGCTCCGGATTCGAACGCTGCCCCGGAAAGCGCCCCGTCGACGCCGACGTTTTGGAACAGACCCGCGCCATTGTCCACGTGGATTTCATCCTCCGCCGCAGACCCCGCACCGTCGAAATCCGTGATGGTGTCTATGGTGGCCGCTTCACCCAGTGGAGCGTCGAAGATGAAAATGTCGTTACCGGCGCCCCCGGTCAGGGTGTCGCCACCGGCACCGCCGTTCAGACTGTTGTCTGCGAGGTTGCCGGTAATTGAATTGGAGAGCCCATTGCCAGTGCCATCGATGGCATCGTCTCCGCCGAGGACCAGGTTCTCCACATTCGCCGGTAATTCGTAGGTGATCGAGGAGAAAACCGTGTCGGTGCCCTTATTCGCCGCCTCGATGACCGAATCGTTCTCGCTCAGACTGATCTTCAGTGTGCCGGTCACCGTGCCCGGCCCGCCTTCGGAGTGATGTTCGAAATTCACCGTGAAATCCAGGACCTGGGGCGAAGCGCCGGAATAATCGAAGTCGGCGGTGACTACGGTGAAATTTCCCGTGACCGTGTTGGAGCCGCGGCCGTCACCACTGACATCCAATCCCGGATGGCCAGTGGTCTCGAACGGGTAGCGCATTGCATCGTCGTAGAAGCCCGGAACCAGGTTCTGGTCCAACTCCCGGGTCGAGAAACTGAGGCCCCACCAATGCCCGGAATACCCGATGTTGTCGACATAGGAGACATTAATGGTGTCGACGAGCCCGTCATTGGTCAGATCGCCGAGGGAAATGTTAAACGTCCCGCTCGTAGACGTGAAACTGAGATCCCCGTTCAGGATGTAGCTGTTCCCTGACATCGAAAGCGTGGTGAACGGGTCGTCGGGCCCGTCACTCACGAAATAGGTGTCATCCCCAGCGCCGCCCTTCAGCGTGTCGTTGCCCGCCACACCCGCCAGCACGTCATCGCCTACCCCTCCCACCAGCACGTTCGTGCGTGCGTCGCCCGACAGGGTGTCATTGCCGGCTCCACCGGTCACATTCTCAATCCCGGACAGCTTGTCAGTCCCGTTCCCCGTCGCCGTGCGGGCAGCCAGGTCAACAACAATGGCTGTGGACAACCCGCTGAAGTCCGCCTTGTCGATATCGGCGCCGCCCGCCAATACATCGTTGCCGGCCCCGCCCACCAGCACGTCACGACCGGCCCCTCCCTTCAGGACATCGTCACCGCGACCGCCCGCGAGGGTGTCGTTGCCTGCACCGCCGATGAGAGCGTCATTACCAGCCCCTCCGATCAACGCGTCGTTGCCGGCATTCCCCAGGATACGGTCATCTCCTGCCCCGCCGTTCAGCGAATTGTGTCCCGCATTTCCGCTGAGCGTGTTGGAAGTGGCGGTGCCTGCGCCGTTGATGTTTCCGGCACCAGTGAGTGTGAGGTTCTCCTGGTTCGGGCCCAACGCGTAGCTTAAGGGGCTCTGCACATGATCGACGCCCGCATCGGCCGCCAACTTGTTTACCTCGCTGAGGTGGTCGATCACGTAGGTGTCGTTGCCGCTGCCGCCGGCAAGCACGTCGATTCCGCCGTGCCCGTCGAGCCAGTCATCTCCGACGCCGCCCATGAGAACATTGCGTGCCGCATTGCCCAATATCGTGTTACCCGCGGAATTGCCGAAGCCGTTGATGGCGAGGGACCCCAGCAGACTGAGGTTCTCCACGTTCGCGGGCAGCGCCAAGGAGATGTTGGTGTGGATTTCATCCACTCCCTCACCGGGCCGTTCCATGACCTGGTCGCCGGCCGACTCCACTTCATAGCGGTCATTGCCCGCACCACCCGTCATGAGGTCGCTGCCGGCACCGCCGTGCAGCGTGTCATTGCCGTTCAGGCCGGCGAGTTCGTCGTTGCCGCCCAGGCCGCGCAACTCATCGGAGCCGCCGGCGCCGATGAGCGTGTCCGCGCCCGTGTCTCCCAGCAACACGTCGTTGAACGGGCTCCCTAAAATGCGCACGCCCTGAGCCAGCAGGCGTTCGAACTTCTGTTCGAAGTCGATGCTTTCGAGATCCCGCAGCGAAAGCCCCGTGACACCGGAAATGGAAAGGACGATGCGCTGCGACGGATCGCGAATCATCAGCCCGGTGAAGGGGCTGTCCAGGAATTCATTGATTTCATCCTCGCTGTCGTCGCTCGGCAAATCGAATTGCCCGCTGATCGTCAGCGCGTAGCCCGAGAACGTGAATGCCGTAATGTTCGAGGCCGTGGCAGTGACCTGCTGCTCGTCGACGTCACCGATGGTGTTGAACAGGCCGGCGAGCCCGTCCTCCTGGGTCATGTCGACCTGGATCCCGAACGACACGGTCAACATGATTGCAACGGCGGCGAGTAAGTCGTAATGAGGCGGGAGGCGAGGATGCTCGTCCTGGTTGCAACTCGATGGACTACAGGAACAGACCCCAACATAGTCATGCCGAGACTCTCGAGCGTTTCAGACCAGGCTGCAAACACCAGCCGGACGGATGCGACCCTACCACAAGCCGGCCGGGCACAGAAAACAGACGGAATTGAACCGCCGACACAAGGATTTTCAGAGGAAAGGTTACTAACGATGGATCAGTCACTTAAGGCGCTTGCCCACCGTTGATGTGTACGTCGCTGGTAGTTCAGTAATGGTTCTTGTAATCCAAAGACTAAGGAGAGAGGTGCAATCGATTTTACGTCGGCTTGAACGATTGAGAATCCCTCGCTGGTCAGATTAATCCGCCGGGTGGCTGCTCGCATTCGATAGTCCCATCACCGAGAGTTACGCAAAGATCATCGTCCTCACTTTTAATGGCATCAACCACGAAGTAGCCAACTCCAACAGCGACCAGCGCTCCAAGTACAACTTGCGTTGTTGATAGGCCCATCGGCCACTGAGTCGATGAACCATCCGCGCTATACACCTTGCGATAGGTCAGGGCGTCGATACCGCCAAGAGCAAATTTCGAAAAGAATCGCGTCTTCGGTGTGAACTGAACATCGACCATGGCAGCATCTTTAGCCGGATCGATACCGGCATCATATCCAGTCAGCCGGTTCACTTTGACCGGTGACCAAGACACGGACAATCCAAGGGCAGTGTGACTTTCTGGTGTCTGCTTATTAGCCCCGAACGGGACACTGATATACAGCATGGCAGCCACATCATCCCGGAACGGTTCCTGCCCATGCGCCGAAGAGATCAGCAGGGCGCACCCCAAAATGAGTATTGCCCGCATGGAAGTTCCCTCCCGTGATTACCGCTTTTGTAGAACTATAGGATCTTCCCCGGCACAATCAAGCGGAAACCCGCACCAGGACTGGATCGGAGAGGATTTTCACGGGATCGGGGGTCAGGTCTTGCGATCCTGCATGACTTGAATTCAGGAAGAAAGGAATGAAGGAATGGTGGCCAGGGACGGAATTGAACCGCCGACACAAGGATTTTCAGTCCTCTGCTCTACCGACTGAGCTACCTGGCCCGGTGAGTGAAAAGTAAAAAGTGAAAAGTTGGAAGAAACGCCGCTGCGCGGGAGGGCGTAT
>JACPSH010000030.1 GCA_016193395.1 Gammaproteobacteria bacterium | reverse complement strand
CGCAAGACTCGAGACCGGCACCACCGGGATCCCGGCCCCGAAGGCCAGGCCCTGGATCACGCCCGTGGCAATGCGGACTCCGGTGAAAGCGCCGGGGCCGCGGCCGAAGGCCAGCGCATCGAGATCGACGAGTTTCAACCCGGCTTCCGCGAGCAGGGCATCCACCATGGGCAGGATCAATTCCACGTGCCGGCGCGGGGCGATCTCGAAGCGCTCACGGACATCGCCGTTGATGCCGAGCGCGGCCGAACAGGCCTCGGTGGAGGTATCTATTGCGAGCAGCGTCGCCATGGCCAATTGTGACACGCCTGTCCAGAAGTCTGCATACCCGAGGGCAAACCCTGATCCAAATGGGTGACGCACATCTCACTAGATCAAGGAAGGAACCGGCCAGCCCCATTGGAATATGGCCTGGCCGTTGCCGCCCGGGAAGCGGGGGCAAATATCGATTTCCAGATTGGGGGAAGACCAATGGTGGCGCACGCTCCGGTCTCGCTAGGCTTCCTGAGTAGTCTCAAGTGTCACCGTATTGGCGTATGTTCAAAGCGCATGGCGCGGGAGTAATATCGACCGCAACACGAATCATGGATTGACAGGTATGCAAGGATGACATGCCGACCGCGTTCTTCCTTCCCCCATTCCAGCCCACCGGGCGTTTGTAGTCCGCGCCGAGCGTAGTTGCCGATGATTCTGGATTACATGTTCACGTACGGCGGGCCGGAGCTGTTCGTTCTATTTACCGTCTTCATCGTCACGCCTGTCGTTTACCTGTGTGGTCTGAAGAGCTTGCGGTGGCGCAGTCGAATGTTCGCGATTTGTGGGCTCTGGCTTGCTGCAATCGCAATCGGTTTCACCGACGTTTACCTTATAGCTAGAGAGGCAAGACGTTTGTGTACCGCGGAGGCGGGAGTGCGGGTTTACAAGACCGTGCAAGCTGAAGGCTTTCTTGGTGATTCGGGCATCGAATATTGGGCTAATTACGGTTTCAGATATGTTGAGGCGGAATTTCGTGGTGGAAACAAACGGCGCTATGAACTTCTGGACGGCAAAAGGAAGGAGTCCGAAATAAGTGAAATCATCAGCCGCTACGAAGTGAAAACCGAATTTATCTATACCATCCCGCATTTCACGAAGATAAGGACCATTGTTTCAGATCGGCATACTGGCGGCATCATGGGTCAGTTGATCTTGTTTAATATTTATCCTGGCAGGCTGGACCGGAACACCGTTGGTGGACTCGGATTTACATGGACGCCGCCGATGTGCGATGGAAGTAATCCTCCCAGCGCCAGCGGGAGCCACCTTACACAAACAAACCTCATCAAGGCTGTAATCATTCCACCATTGAACGGACTCGGAGAATAGATATGGACATATCGGATATTTATAAATACTCATGGTTTGCAAATCTAAGTTATGTGTCATGGTCTGCGGCAAATACGAATTCGCCCGCAGAAATTCGAAATGAGGCAGCTTCCAGAAGTCGCGTACCCAGCGTACTTGGAGATGTCATTTTCGCTCAGAACTCCTGGGCGATTAGTGACTACCACCCCAACGATGATGTCGGATTTGCGGGAAACGTATTTGAATTGAACGGCGAAAAGGTCCTCGCAATTCGTGGTACCGAATTCGATTCGGAACTGTTGCCGCCGGACATTGGGGATCAGACGTTACTGGATTTGTTTGGCGCCGACATCCAGGACATCGGCCTGGTCGGCCTCGCGATCAAGCAGTGCGTGAGCATGTTCAACTATGTCCAATGCTTGAAGGCGGACACATCCGACAACCAGGTATTGCAGTTGACCCTGCATACCGAAACAACTGCAAGCGGGGTAGAGGCTCCGACTACTGAACCGTTCATCATGATTCACCATCCCGCGACCGAGCTCTCACCCTTCGGAACGGACGAGTATTTCTGGTTCGAGCCGACATATGACGGGATCGGCCTCGGCGTCATTTCTTCAGGGGACCAACTGACCGTCACCGGGCATTCTCTGGGCGGTCACCTGAGCGCGCTGGCGATCAGACTGTTCCCGGAACTTTTCGACGAGGCCGTCATTTTCAACTCCCCGGGGTTCGATCCGCTGTCATCCGCCGCCCTCACGGATGCGTTCATCGGTCTGTTTGCAAATTACCTCGAATATCCTCCGGCGACATCATTTGCGGATCTGTCCGATCGCATCTTCCGCATCGAAAGTGAAGGCTCTGCCCCGGGGGACGATATCAGTGTCGTCTCTTCCCTCTTTACCGGCACCCCGGTTGGAGTCACTACGCTTATCCCCACTGAGAACAACAGTCACAGCATGGATCAATTGATGGACGCGCTCTCGGTCCTCAGTTTGCTGCAGACATTGAGTCCTGACTCGACCATCAGCGATATCGCCAATTTCTACGAAGCGGCCGCTATCCAGAGTGGATCCACGGAGGAGGAGCTGATTGATTCTTTGTCGATGTTGTTCCTTGGGCAGGATCCATCGCTGCCGGTTGTGGAAGCAGGAGTCATCAGTCACGGAGATTTCGGGAGACGCAGCGAAATACACGATCATGTACTTGAAATTCTGGCCGCGGTGGAGGGTCGGCAGTTGACATTCATGAATCTCGCTGGCTATTCGGCAGCGGATCTGGTCGACCTTGCGAGCGGGTCCACGGCCATACGCTATGCATTGCAGCACCTGAACTCGTTTGCCGTGATGGGCGATGATGGAATTTACGACCAACACAATGTCGGCGGGGATCTGGATTATGCGAAATTCAGCGGGGAATACTGGCAGAACCGAGCAGATTTCCTGGTTCTGAAGATTGAGGCGGGGCAGTTGGACAGTGCATTTCTGGACATCGAGGGTGCTTCCGTCATCTACGTTGATGAGCCATCGGACTTGCATCTTGCACGCGGTGATTTTGACGGAGCACAAGTCGTTTTTGGCAGCAATAATGCAGCCGATATCGATCTTCTCGAGGGCGATGTCGAGGATGATGTGCTGTTTGCCGGATTCGGCAGCGACATTCTGGTTGGTCATTCCGGCATGGACTTTCTGGACGGTGGCTACGGCGATGATTCCCTTTTTGGAAACGACCATCTTGACACTCTGGGGGACGACGGGGATGCGGACCGGCTGCGCGGAGGCGCGGGGGACGACAGGTACTATGTGGGCGATAGTGATGAAATCGTTGACAGCGACAGGATGGTCAGTGCGATCACGCTTCTTGGCATGGAAATCACAGGTGAGTACATCAAGGTATCGGAGGGTGTCTATCGAAATGAGGCAAAGGACATCGATCTGATCCGGGAGGGCGATTCCGCCTTGATTATCACCAATACCGAGGGCCAGGCAGCCAGTATCCGGATATTCGATTTCTGGGAGCAGGGTGGAACTTTTCGCAACGGCGACTTCCGGATATCACTGATTGAGGAAGCGGGATCGCCGGACCTCACCGTTCCAGGCGTGATTATCGGAACGGAGCATCCGGATCGATATGGAGAGTTCACGGTTGAGTTTCCGCCAATTTCCGGAACCACGGGCGCAGATATTGTTGCCGGGCTTGCAGGCGGCGATCAGATTAACGTGTACGAGGGTCACGATGTGGTCGACGGGGCGACCGGGCCAGACTACATCTCCAGTGTGGAGTTACTTCCGGACTCGATGGGGCCCGGCGATTTTTTATTCGGCGGCGCCGGCGACGATGTCCTGGTGGGTAGCCGCAGCGCCGACCAGTTGTTCGGCGGCGATGACGATGACTACCTTCAGGGACGCCCTGGAAACGATCTGTTGCAGGGGGAGGCCGGGGCCGATGTCTTAAATGGGGGAGCGGGCAGCGATCGGCTGGTGGGAGGCGATGGTCACGACATTCTCAGCGGCGACGAAATCGGTTACCCATATAAAAACCTCGTTTGGAGTGGAGATGATGATTACGGCGGCCCTGGCCTGGTGGACATCCCGGATAGATATCTGAATCGACCACCGGACGAGGACGGTGGAAGCAACGACTATCTCTTCGGAGGGAATGGGCGCGATAAGTTGTTCGGAGACTACGGGGATGATGTGCTTTTCGGCGGCTCCGAACGTGACTTGTTGCAAGGCGGAATTGGCGACGATTATCTCGAAGGGGGCGACGGCGACGATGATCTGATCGGAGACGACGGAAACCGGGAAGCCACTACGGGAGGTGACGATATTCTTCTAGGGGGGAATGGTAACGATCGAATGGCTGGCGATGCGGGGGACGACAGCCTGGAGGGCGGCGGGGGGGCCGATTCGCTGCAGGGCGGATATGGAGAGGATCGACTTTTCGGCGATGACGGGGACGATCGACTGTTTGGTGACAAGGATGACGATGTTCTTTGGGGTGGGCAGGGTGACGATATCCTTGATGGGGGAGAGGGAAATGACATTCTGCACGGCGGAGCGGGCGATGACGTAATCCTCTTCGGGAGAAATCGGGGTAATGACGTGTTTCTTGACGTCGATCCCCAAGCCGGGGATGGCTTGGACGTCATTGCGATTGAGGGAGGTATCGGCACCTGGGAACTCGAACTCGAAAGGGCCGGGTCGGATCTGCGGATCTCGCTGGCCGATTCCCAGGATTCCGTCACCATCCAGAACTGGTTTGCCTACGAAGATCGGACCATCGACCGAATAGTGTTCTGGCACGGCTTGACGTGGGATGCGGATGACATCAAGGCCGTGCTTTCCGGAGGAGGAACGAGTGCGGCCGACGAGTATTTCGGCAGCGCCGGCTCCGACATCTTCGATGGAAACGCCGGCGATGATTTTCTCGTCGGCGATGCCGGCAATGACACGCTCATGGGTGGAGATGGAAATGACATCCTGCTGGGCGGCCCGGGGGACGACGCACTGATCGGCGAGGAAGGAACGGATGAGTTGGACGGTGGGGATGGAGACGATCTTCTGGACGGCGGTCCTGCGCTGCTGTACGGCCAACTGGAATCCGGTGGCGAAGGGAGTGACGCATATGTATTCGACCTTGGCTACACGGGAACGCACCTGTTCGTTGAAACCGACGAAGAGGGCGACGATGTCGATGCCGTTGTGTTCGGGTCAGGGATCGCGGCTGAGGATCTTCGCTTCGGCCGCCCGTCATACTTCGGTTTTCCGGGTAGTGATTTGACCATCGATGTGGTCCAGGCAGAGATTGTCGGCGGGGCGAACATCATCATTCCAGGATGGTTCGAGGAAGAGGGGACGCGAATTGAACAATTCATATTTTCGGGCGGCATTCTAATTACGTCGGATGAGGTGGATGCGCTGGTTAACAAGAGCACGGACAGCCATGATTATCTTACCGGCGGGTCCGATAGCGATGTCATTCACGGATTCGGAGGGAATGACGAGCTCTTTGGATTTGGCGCAAGCAGTCTGCTGTTCGGAGATGAGGGAGACGATCGATTGTTGAGCGCCGCCAGTGAGAATCTTCTGTTCGGCGGCGAAGGTAACGATGTCCTGATCCTCAATGGGTCTTTTGTCCCGACTTTCTCCATCCTTGACGGAGGAGAGGGACAGGATCATCTGCAGAGCAGTGTCGCCGGGAGTACGTTATACATTGGACAACAGGGACAGGATCACATCGTGGTCAATACCGTTGACGCAACAGGCATGATTTTGTTCAACAAAGGCGACGGCGTGGATTACGTTGAATTCACGGGCGAGACGCCATTCGATATGGAGGGAGACGGCGAGGGCAGCTCGTTTCGTCTCACTGTCTCTGTGGGGGGCGTGGGGGTCGATGACATCCACCTGCGACGAGATGACATGAATCTCGTCATCGAAGTTGGGGCGGCGGATGAGATTGTTTTGTCGGACTGGTTTGCGCTGAATATCCCACGAGACGACAGAATCCTCACGCTTCAGGTAATTACTCAAGGATCGGGGGATTACGACCCGGGTTCAACTGGTGTGCTCGTAAACAGCCGGATTCACCTTTTCGACCTTGATTGGCTGATTGACGAGTTTGTCAGCTTCGACGACAACGTGGAATCGGGGGAACACTGGTCGATTTCCGGTTCTGCGGCAGAGTCGTTGTTGCTTGCGTCAGATACCGTTGCAATTGGCGGCCAGATTGCCTATGAATTCGGACTGTTGGGGCACGCGGCAGCTATCGGGTTGACAACGCAATCGGAGATGCTGCGGATCCCCGGATTGATGAATGATGGACAACAACTAGAAATCATCGAGACGGCGCCGATCGTGCTGACGCCGATTGCGGACCAGGAGGTTGCAGAAGACGCGCCAATCAATCTCACCATATCTCGAAATGGCTTCGAGACTCCATTCGGGTCGGATGAACTTCAGATTGCCGTAAGTATTGCGGGCTCAAATCCACTGCCGGAGTGGCTCACCTTTGATACTGACAGCCTCTTATTGTCCGGGGCGCCACAGAACGAGGATGTGGGGCAATTGAATATAGAAGTGACCGCGACAAACAGGCTGGGTGAAGTCGCCGTTGACACGTTCTCATTGACTGTTGCCAATACAAATGACGCCCCTGTCACTCAGGTAGCCCTTTCAGACATTCCGGTCGAGAGGGGCGGCGAATTTTCACTGCAATTGCCGCCAGACGTATTTGTGGATCCTGATATCGGCGACGAGGTGAAAGTGTCGGCCAGGGTCTCCGCAGGGGCGCCACTGCCGGAATGGCTTCATTTCGATGGCGACGTGGGGAGGTTTACCGGAGTCGTACCCGCAGATGCCCTGAATTCATATGAGATCGAACTGATCGCCACGGATCGGGCTGGTGCAACAGCTACGCACACGTTTGCGATTACGGTAAGCAATTCAGGTACAGGCACATCAGAACCGAATATCGTGGGTACGGAGGGCAGGGATCGCGTGTCTGGGACAGCAGCAAACGATGTGATTAGTGTTGGCGCCGGACGCGATCATGTCTGGGGTGGACTTGGTGACGACAGCATTTACGGCGGCACGGGGCGGGATCGATTGTCCGGAGATGCAGGTAATGACTTTCTTATTGGCGAAGACGGTAATGACACGTTGTTTGGAGGGGAGGGGAATGATCAGTTCGATGGAGGTGCTGGCAGGGATTCAATGCAGGGTGGTGGAGGGAATGACATCCTTCATGGCGGCCCCGGACATGATCAACTGGCTGGAGGAACGGGCAATGATGTCCTTTTCGGCGGAGCGGACCGCGACACGATGAATGGCGGAGCCGGGGATGACTTGTACATTTTCGGAGGCGACGATGGCAGGGACAGGATCGTCGATTGGTCAGGGAGTGACGTTTTGCGGTTTGAGGGCGATTTGACGCTGGATGATCTTTCCTTCGCGAGACGCGGTGCTGACCTGATAATACGCGCGTCCGAGAGCCTGTGTTCTGTCTCAATCAGAAAGTGGTTTGCAACCCAGCCTCAGCGTATCGAGCGTTTCGAATTTGCCGATGGCTCGGTTCTGTTGGAATCGCAGGTTCAGTCGCTCGTGCAGGCGATGGGTTGGTTTGTAGCAAGATCGGAGTCGCCCGCTTATTTGTCTGCGGAGGCTAGCGGACTGGATTGGAGTTCCATGTTTGACCTGCCTTGGTCCAGTGAATTGACGTGGCACTCGATATCTTCTACCGGCAACATCACTGAAACAATATCGAGACATGCAGTGATGGCGTGATAAGAAAACGAGCTCTGACGCCGATAAACGCAGCTCCTTGACTGTTTGAGGCAGATTGCCGGCACGTGGTTTGTTAGGCGCAGAAGGGCCCGTATAATGCCACGATGTTCCGCCCCTTCGAGGCGTTCATCGGCCTGCGCTATGTCCGGGCCAAGCGCCGCAATCACTTCATCTCCTTCATTTCCCTGACCTCCATGATTGGCGTGGCGCTGGGCGTCACGGCCCTGATCACGGTGCTGTCCGTGATGAACGGCTTCGAGAAGGAACTCAAGGAACGCATTCTCGGCATGACCTCCCACGCCACCGTGATTGACTACGGCGGCACGCTGAAGGACTGGCGCACGATTGCCAGGGAAGTGTCCGGCCATCCGGACATCCTCGGCGTCGCGCCCTATGTCAGCGCCGAAGGGATGGCCATGAACAACAAGCTCGTGCAGGGCACGATCATCAACGGCATCCTGCCGGAAGAGGAGCCGAAGGTGTCCATGGTCGCGGGCAAGATGCGGGAAGGGGACTTCAACGCGCTCAAGGCCGGTGACTTCAACGTGATTATCGGCGCGGAGATGGCGCGCTCGCTGGGTGTGCTAACCGGGGACATGATCACGCTGGTCGCCCCACAGGCGAACGTCACCCCGGCCGGGATCCTGCCGCGCCTCAAGCGCTTCCGGGTGGCCGGCATTTTCGAGATCGGCATGCACGAGTTCGACAGCGCGCTCGCCCTGGTGCACATGGAGGATGCGCAGAAGTTCTTCCGCATCGAGGGTGCGACCGGGCTGCGACTGAAGACCCGCGACGTCATGCAGGCCCCCGTCATCAGCCGCGAGATCATGCGCCAGATCCCCGGCAGTTACGGGGTCGTGGACTGGACCCAGCAGCACGTGAATTTCTTCCGGGCGCTGAAGACCGAGAAGACGGTGATGTTCGTGATCCTCAGCCTGATCGTGGCGGTCGCGGCATTCAATATCATTTCCACGCTGGTCATGACGGTGACGGACAAGGAGGCGGACATCGCCGTTTTACGAACACTCGGCGCGAGCCCGCGCAGCATCCTCGCCATCTTCGTGATCCAGGGCACGGTGATCGGCCTCATCGGCATCCTGCTCGGCGTCATCGGCGGCGTGTGGCTGGCCCTCAACGTGGAAACGATCGTGCCGGCTATCGAAAGCCTGTTCCGCGTGAAGTTCCTGTCTCCGGATATCTATTACATCAGCGAGCTGCCCTCGGACCTGCACCGCGGGGACGTGGTCGTGATTGCGACGGTTGCATTCCTGTTCTGCATGACGGCGACCCTCTACCCGGCGTGGCGCGCGGCGCGTACGCAACCGGCGGAGGCCCTGCGCTATGAGTAACGGCTTTGCACTGTCCTGCTCCGGCCTCTCGAAGTCCTTTACCGAGGGGGATCTCAAGGTCGATGTGCTGAGGGGCGTAGACCTGGCGGTTGAATCCGGCGCGTGCGTGGCCGTGGTCGGGGCTTCCGGTTCGGGCAAGAGCACGCTGTTGCACCTGTTGGGCGGGCTCGATGCGCCGAGCGGGGGCGAGGTCCAGGTCGGCGGGCGTCCCATGTCGGCGTTGTCCGAGCGCGAACGCGGGGAGTTGCGCAACCGCCAGCTTGGGTTCGTCTACCAGTTCCATCACCTGCTGCCGGAGTTCACCGCGCTGGAGAACGTGGCCATGCCGATGTTGATCCGCGGCGCGAGCCCCGCGGAAGCGAAAGAGTCGGCCGGGGCGATACTCGGCAAGGTGGGCCTGGCGGAACGCATGCGGCACAAGCCCGGCGAGATGTCCGGTGGCGAGCGCCAGCGCGCCGCGATTGCCCGGGCGCTGGTGACGCGCCCGCAGTGCATCCTCGCGGATGAACCCACCGGCAACCTGGATGAAGCCACCGCTGCGCGTGTCTTCGACGTGATGCTGGAACTGAACCGCGAGTATGGCGTGAGCCTGATCATGGTGACGCACAACCCGGGGCTCATGCACCGCTTCGACCGGGTGTACGAACTGCACGACGGGAATTTGGCCGAACGGCAGCGCTGAAGAGTCGTTCGTTTCTTTTCGCGACCTCAGTCGTGCGCGGCCTTGCGATGTTTGTCCCGAATGCGTCGTTCTTTCCGGCGTTGTGCGGCCTTGTACATGATGGCGGTACGCCAGGCAAGGTCGACCGCGAGGTAACCCAGGATCGCCGCCGCCGTCGCAAGGATAAAGCACCCCAGCAGCATTTCCTCCCAGCTCTGCATCAGCGTCGAGCCCATCCAGCGAAGTGACATCTCGAAGTGGATCGGTCCGATGGACTGGTGCAGCACTTTCGCCCCCACCTTGTAGGCGAGGATCATCTGCGGCGCCAGCGTGATCGGGTTGCTGATCCACACCAGCACGATCGAGAGCGGCAAATTGACCCGCAGCAGGATCGCGGTGACGGCGGCGAGCAGCATGTGGCCCGGCACGGGAATGAAGGCCATGAACAGTCCGTTGGCCACGCCGCCCGCGGCCGAGCGCCGCGTGAGGTGGAAGATCTGCGGGTCGTCGAGCAGCTCGTCCAGCAGCCGGAACCGGCGGTGGCCGCGGATGTGCTCGTGGCGGGGCAGGACGCGTTTCAGGAAGCGGCGGTGGGGCATGCGGGGCGCAGTTTACAGCGTTTTGTCGCTACGGTAAGCGAATGGGCATAAAGTCCCCGCCTATGAGCGGACCACGCCGCCAACTCACGCTGTTCGATTCCGTCAGCATCATCGTCGGGATCGTGATCGGCGCCGGGATCTACCAGACGACGCCGCTGATCGCGGCTGCCTTGCCCGGCCCGCTCGTGTTCATGGCGTTCTGGTTGCTGGGCGGGCTCGTCTCCCTGGCGGGCGCATTATGCTACGCCGAGCTTGCCACGACTTACCCGGGTGCGGGCGGGGATTATCTGTACCTCACGCGCGCCTTTGGCAGAGGCGCGGGGTTCCTGTTTGCATGGATGCACTTCTGGATAGTGCAGCCGGCGAACATCGGAGCCCTGGCATTCATCTTCGCGCGCTATTGGTGGCAGTTGATGCCGGCACAGCCCGACAGCCATGGCGACCTTCTGGCGGCGAGCGCGGCGGTGGCCGTTCTGACGCTGATAAACGTGTCGGGAGTCCGCGAGGGCAAATACACGCAGAACGTCCTGACGGTTGCCAAGGTCGGTGGAATTGCAGTCGTATGCCTTGCCGGATTCCTGGCGCCGGGCGCGCCCGGGACGCAATCCAGCGGGCCGCTGACGGAGCCGGATCCCGGTCTCGCGCTGATCCTGGTGCTGTTCGCCTATGGCGGCTGGTCGAATATCTCCTTTGTCGCCGCCGAAGTCATCGATCCGAACCGCAACCTTCTGCGCGCCCTGCTGTGGGGGACGATTGGCATCACGCTCATTTATGTTCTGGTCAATCTCGCCTATCTCGATGTCCTCGGTTATGAGGGCGCCCGTTCTTCACAGTCCATTGCGACCGATGTGGTGACACCGCTCCTGGGCGAGTTCGGAGGTGACGTGATCAGCCTTCTGATCTGCGTGACCTGTCTCGGGAACATCAACGCCATGTTGTTCACCAATGCGCGGGTCTATTACGCCCTGGGAAGGGATTACCGCCTCTATCGCTGGCTTGGCAATTGGAACGCGAGACTCGACTCGCCCGTCGCGGCGCTGACGCTTCAGTCGCTCGCGACGCTTGCCCTGATCCTGGCCGTTGGCACCAATCGGGATGCCTTTACGCGGCTGGTCGTCTTCAGCGCCCCGGTCTACTGGCTCTTCACGCTCATGGTTGTGGTCGGAGTTTTCGTATTGCGCCGGCGCGACGCGGATCGGCCACGCGCCTTTCGCGTGCCATGGTTTCCCTTTACGCCCCTGCTGTTCTGCATCGTGACGTTGTTCCTGTGCTACGCGAGCGTGGATTACGCGTTCGGACACGATCTTCACGAGGCATACTGGATCGTGGTGGTGTTTGTCATCGGGTGCTTCGCATACCTGGTGGGCCGCAACGCGAAGGTTTGAGCGCGGGTCCGGGCCATGGGTCGTTCCGCTCGCCGCCTCCGCGCGGGGGGTGGGGCATGGGGGGCGCAGTTTACAGCTTTTCCTCACCCATTTGGGTGATGTTGTGGAAATCCATCCAGGAGTAGCCTTTCCCAGTCGTTTGTGACCCCATAAACCGGAAAAGTTGCAGCTTCGGTGCAAGGCCGACTGCCTGTCAGAGGAGATGACATGAATCTCGCACTGCGGACGACCGGATTATCAGCATTGTTGTCTCTCATCGTTGTTTCCCCCACGCACGCCCAAATCGTGGCGCCCCCGGCTCCGCCTCAACCCGTCTCGATTCCATCAGTCTCTGGAAACGGAAGCGGCGATTTCGGTATGTACGCTCCGGATGGGCCTGCGAGCATACAGAATCAGCAGTTTCCAGCGACGATGGCGCCGACTGGACCGGAGCCAATCAGTGGTCACGCCATCGGTGAGGGCCGGGGATTGGGGGCGGGTTGCGAGGATTCGGTGGATGATGTGTTGCGGGCCGCGACACTGCGGGCACGGGTCTGGGATCGGCTGTCGGAGGAGGAAAGACAACAAATGGAAGAGAGTGAGCCGACAGGTTGTGCAAAGGAGTTGATCAGTTATTACGAAAACATTTTCAAGCAACTTGCCGACGCGTGGCGCTAATGCAATGAAGAGACTGGTCATTTCCTTAGCTTGCATAGCTGCGTTGTTGCAGCCGGGAGTGCTGCTAGGCGCCGCTGACTCGGGGACGAACGCAACCGCCGATACGGCAAAGATCGATTTTGCCAAGGCGGCGGAAACTGCGCGAGCAAGTGCTGAAGCCGTCCGGCCCGGAACTACTGGCTTGAGTGCGTCAGACGACTTGCGCCGCACACGCGATGAAGCCACCAAGGCGTCGCTACTGGAGCTTAAAGCGTATTACGAGAATCGAAGCAACTACGACAAGAACGCGTGGCAGCAGCGGCTCACGGTTTTCAGGTGGCACTACTGGTCGTCTATCTTTATTTTCCTGATGGTGGTCGTATTGATCACATTTGCGATGCGAATGGCGTACCTGGAGTTCCGCGCCGGCGCTAATGAGACAACAACGTTCAAGATATCCAGGGACGGGCTTGAGATATCGTCGACCGTGATCGGATTGATTGTCCTGATCGTATCGCTCGGCTTCTTTTACCTGTATCTGAGCGAAGTGTACCCGGTGAAGGCGATTGATAACGTGGCTACGCAGCCGGACGGAGCCGATACGTCAGCAGATAGTGCTGACAACACAGCCAAATGACATCTCACAAATGGGGAATGGTTATGAGGAGTCCGGCAGAGATGGCAACACGGAGTGGAACCGTTTTTCTCTTAATCGTGCTTGCGGCCCTTTCGCAGGGATGCGCGCAAAAAGCAAAGGCCATAAAGGTGGGAGCGGCGCAGTTCGAAGTGGAGTCGCTTGCGGCTGTCGACAGGATTGATGGGTTGAGAGTCAAGGAAACGAGCACAACGCTTCGTACTTCGGAGCAGGCCTCGAAGGAATTGATCGAACTGGTCCAGGGAGACACGGACGGAATATCGCTTGAGGATCTCCGGACGATAGTCGATCCCGCCAAGCTGGACTTGAGTGAGAGCGAATCAGAATGGCAGTCGTTCCTCGCAGACATCAGGGAGCAGCATACGACATTCACCGCAATATTCGCGTCCCTCGAGAAGGGCAGTTTCCTGGCGCGTGAATCCGTGAAGGAAGCCGTTCCGTATCTGGACAAGCTTGTGGCGCAACTGGTTGCGTTCGCCCAGTCCATCAAGGCGTCCCCGCCCGAATTCACCCGCCAGAGGGCCGAGTTGGCATTGGACCTGGAAACAATCAAGGGCGATCCGAAGGCAAGCGATGAAGTGAAACGGCTTCGCTATCTCGATGTGGAAAAGCGGCTGCGAAGCCTAGGAGCACTGGAAGCACAGACGACCAAGGAGGCAATCGAGCAAAGCGTGACGGCCGCCAAATTGGGTGTTGAGTTGAAAAAGTTATTGCTGGCCTATGACCAGTTATCTCTTGATGACATTAACGAGGCCCTGACCGTCGCCTTCAAGGTCGCCGGTCACATCACAGGCTTCGATTTGTCCGAAGCCCAGGCGAAGGCCGATCAGGTTCTGGGGGAGATTCGTGCTGACTCTGATATCAAGGCTCTGTTCGACAACGCGCTGCAACAAGTCAACGCTGCGAGGAGCGAACAATAATCGCTGAGGATTCATATATGCCCACCACGACAGATACTGATCAAATAGTCCTGGAGGACGCAAAGGAGGCCGCGTTTACTCTCGACAAGGCTTATCGTCGGGCGATCCAGAATGGAGATATGCCGACCGTGCAGGAACTGAAGCCGAAGGTGACCGCAGCATACAACGCGCTCAGCCGCGCACGTAAGAAGCTATTGGCCGCGGGGGTAGTGACTACGGAGAATGACGTGAAGCAGATGCGGCTGATTCGTGCGGAGATAGACCAGGCGGCCCAGACGCAGCAGTTGGTGATAGCCGCCGCGAAGCTGGCCGCAAAACTGGCGACGTTTGTCTAGCATGCATCCACCTGCCCTCGATGGACATACAGGCGGAGTTCGACTGAAAGCCTGTCTGCGTGCGGTATGACATAAGTCGCCTGGGATTCGCAAGGATGCGCACAGGAAGTGCTCTCTTTCTGCTCGGTGTGTGGTGTCTCACCCGCCTCCCCGATCTTCCCTCGTTGTGGTTTCTGGCTGTCTTTCCGGCCGTGCTTGTCTTCGCGCTGCGCTGTTCGTGGTTGCGATGGCCGCTATGGTTCCTGGCGGGATTTCTCTGGGCGCTGTTCCGGGCCGACATCGCGCTCGATGATCGGCTCGAGCCGGAGCTGGAAGGGCGGGTCCTGACCGCAATCGGCGAGATTGATTCACTACCCACTGCGCGCGACGGTGTCGTGCGTTTCGATCTCCGCATCGCAGAGTTGGGAGATGCGGGTAATCACCACTGGCCGCCACTTGGCAAGGTGAGGCTGAGCTGGTACCGCGCCGCGCCTGAGCTGGTTCCTGGAGATCGCTGGAAACTCACGCTCAAGCTCAAACGCCCGGCGGGCTTCATGAATCCGGGCGGCTTCGATTACGAGGGCTGGTTGTTCCAGCAGGGGATCCGCGCGACGGGTTACGTAGTCGAGTCGCCTTCGAACGGGAAGCTCGAGAGCCCGAATCTCCTGAATGTGGATCGCTACCGCTTTGCGGTCCGCGAGCGGCTGAACCCGCTGTTCGATGGCGAGCGACGCGGGCCGTTGATCGCTGCGCTTGCGGTCGGCGATACGGGCGCGATGACTTCCGCGCACTGGCGCGTGCTGAACCGAAGCGGCACGACCCATCTGCTGGCGATCTCCGGATTGCACGTCGCATTCTTCGCCGGACTCTGTTTCCTGTTTGCGGGCCGCGTGTGGCCACTGTCGGCGAGCGCCTGCCGACTGCTCGCCGCGCCGCATGCCGCGTCGATTGCCGCTGTGGCAGGCGCCATCATCTATTCGGCCCTGGCGGGATTTTCGGTGCCGACGCAGCGCTCGGTCGTCATGATCGGCGTATGGATGTCGCTGCGGGTTTTGCATTCGCAATCCGCGATGTCGCACGTCCTGGCGCTGGCCCTGCTTGCGGTGTTGCTGATCGATCCGTTCTCGGCGCTGGCGCCGGGATTCTGGCTCTCGTTCCTGGCCGTTGCGGCCATTGCCTGGGGCCTCGGCAACCGTGTGGGCCAAAGCGGATGGTGGTGGCGCTGGGGCCACGTGCAGTGGGTGGTGTCGGTCGCCTTGATTCCCATTCTGGTCGCATGGTTCCAGCAGGTGCCGCTGGTCGGCATCGTGGCGAACCTGGTGGCGGTGCCATGGATCACGTTTCTGGCCGTCCCGCTGATTCTTGCCGGCACGATGCTTTTCCCGATCTGGGCGCATGCCGGTGAACTGCTGCTCCGGGTTGCGTTGTGGTCGCTCGATCTCCTCTGGCCCTTCCTGCAATCGTTGGCCGATACCACTTGGAGCGTACTGGGTCTGCAGGCCCCTTCGGTGTCGGCGCTCCTCAGCGGGACGCTCGGCGCCGCCATCCTGCTCCTGCCGCGCGGACTCCCGGGTCGCTGGCTCGGCATGGTGTGGTTTTTGCCGCTCTGGTTTCCGCCGGACACCGCGCCCTTGCCGGGGGAGTTCGACCTGGCGCTGCTGGATGTAGGGCAGGGACTGTCCGCGGTGATCCGGACGCACCATCACACGCTGGTCTATGATACCGGTCCGCGTTTTGGAGCGGACTTCAATGCCGGCTCCGCGGTCGTAATGCCGTACCTGCGCCATTACGGTTTGCGGTCGATCGATACGCTCGTGCTCAGCCACGGTGACAATGATCATGTCGGCGGCCTGGCCGACGTACTGGACAGCATCGGAGTGAAACGTCTCCTTGCCGGAGTGCCGGAAGCGGTGCCGGCGCCGGGCGCGACGGCCTGCCGTGCCGGTGAAACGTGGGAGTGGGACGGTGTTGTGTTCGCCATTCTCCACCCGCCGGTGAATTCGGCGCTGGCCGGCAACAACCGTTCGTGCGTATTGCGCGTCAGCGCGGCTGGCCGGGCGGCGCTTCTGACTGGCGACATCGAATGGGAAGCCGAGCGCGCGCTCGTGGAGCGTGCTTCATCCGCATTGCACGCCGGCGTGCTGATTGCGCCGCATCACGGCAGCAGGACGTCATCGTCCCCGGCGTTCATTGACGCCGTGCGGCCCGATGTCGTGCTGTTCCCGGCGGGCTACCGCAATCGCTTCGGTTTCCCGAAAAAGGATATAATCGTCCGCTATCAGAGACATGGCGCAAGGGTACTGGATACCGGCCGATCGGGGGCCATTGAAGTGCGCGTCAGCCGCGTCGGTCTTTCCATCCGCGAAGTCCGCCGGCACACCCGGCGTTTCTGGCATTCGCAGCTACAATGAACTTGGGGGAATGTAGCCTTGCTTGAACTGTTCAAGGCCGGGGGGATCGTCATGTGGCCCCTGCTGGCTTGTTCGATCGTCGCCCTGGGGATCATCGTCGAGCGCTTCTGGTCGTTGCAGACCAAGCGGGTCGCGCCGAAGGGCCTGCTGGTGCAGATCTGGCAATGGGATCACGCGGGACAGCTCGATCCCAGGCGCATACAGCAGATCCGCCGCGGCTCGCCGCTCGGCCGCATCCTTGCCGCGGGCTTGGAGAACCGCCGCCACAGCCGTGCCGTCGTCAAGGAAAGCGTGGAAGAAATCGGCCACCAGGTGGTGCATGAACTCGAGGAGTTCCTGGGTGCCCTGTCGACGATTGCGTCCGTCTCGCCGTTGCTCGGGCTGCTCGGCACGGTGCTCGGCATGATCCAGATGTTCAACGCCATCACGCTCAAGGGCGTGGGCGATGGCAGCATCGTCGCGGGTGGCATCGCGACCGCGCTGATTTCGACCGTGACCGGCCTAATCGTCGCCATTCCCACGCTCATTTTCTACCGGTATTTCCGCGCGCGGGTGGATGACCTGGTCATCACCATGGAGGTCGAGGCGCTGAAGATGGTCGAGGTGATGCACGGTGAGCGCGATCGGGAGAATCCCGGCGAGCGGGCGGCATGAAATTCCAGACTAGGCGCCCGGAGGACGTGGACGCGAGCATCAACGTCGTCCCGCTCATCGACGTCATGTTCATGCTGGTGCTGTTTTTCGTCGTCACGACGACCTTCGGCAAGAAATCCGAGATCAACATCGATCTGCCGAAGGCCAGCCACGAGAAGACCAAGCCGAATATCGACGGCATCGAAGTGTCCGTGGACAAGCAGGGCAACGTCTATATCGGCGATCAAATGCTGGTAAACCGGCAGGTCATGACCATTCGCGAAGCCTTGCGCGACCGGATGCACGACATCCCCGAGCCGATCCTGATTATTCATGCCGACGCCGAAACGACGCACCAGTCGGTGGTCACGGTCATGGATGCGGCGCGCCAGGTCGGGCTGGTGCGCATGACCTTTGTGACGAAGGTGATCGAGGAGGAGGCCTCCCCGTAAAGGGAGTCCGCTTTGCTTTCCGGATCCCCCGGTCCATGTCTCCGGACCCGCTCCTGGATAAACTCTGGTACGAAAACCACCGCCTGTCCGTGGCGCTGGCGCCGCTGTCCTGGCTGTATGCGGCCGCCATGTGGCTGCGCCGGATGGCCTACATCGCCGGGCTGATCCCGGTCGGCGAACTCCTCGTTCCGGTCATCGTCGTCGGCAATATCACCGTCGGCGGCACGGGGAAAACGCCGCTCGTGATCTGGCTTGCGCAATTCCTGAAGGAGAAAGGCTTCAGTCCGGGGATCGTAAGCCGGGGTTACGGGGGCAGGCCGTCGAAGATGCCGCAACAGGCGCGGCCGGACAGCAGCCCGGAGGCGGTAGGGGATGAACCGGTATTGATGGCGCAACGCACTGGCTGCCCGGTGGCCGTGTCGCCGCGGCGATTCATTGCCGCCCGCGAACTGGTGCAGCGCACCGGCTGCAACATAATTCTTTGCGATGACGGCCTTCAGCATTATGCGCTGGGCCGCGATATCGAGATCGCCGTAATCGACGGCGACCGGCGCTTCGGCAACGGCCGTTGCCTGCCCGCCGGGCCGTTGCGTGAGCCGGCATCGAGATTGCGCAGCGTCGACATGGTGGTGGCGAACGCCAAGGCGAGCAGGTCCGAATTCCTCATGGAGTATTCCCCTCAGCCGCTGCGGTCCGTGGCGGATGAGAACCGTCGCATCAACGTGGAAAGCCTGCGCGGCCGCGAAGTCCATGCCGTGGCCGGGGTCGGCAACCCGAACCGGTTTTTCTCCTACCTGCGCAGCCAGGGTTTGAACATCGTCAAGCACCGTTTCCCCGATCATCACCCCTTCAGCGCCGCGGATTTCCGCTTCGGCGATGAGCTACCGATAGTGATGACGGAGAAGGATGCAGTAAAATGTCGGCGCTTCGCCACCGACCGTTTTTGGTACCTGCCGATCGAAGCGGTCATGCCGGCGGCGTTTCAGCACCGGCTCGGCGTGTTGCTAGGGAACCTCTGAACCAGTTCAGAGGTTCCCGCCATACAGGGAGGTATGGCCATTTTCCAATCGCCTAAGCGATTGGAAAATGAAGGAAAACGAAAATCACACTTTTCGTTTTCTGACCGCCAGGGATGGCGGAAACGCGGAAAATGCAGGAGCAATTTTCCGCCGTGCTCTGACAAGTCCCGGATGGACTTGTTCAGAGCTTCCCTGGAGGAACTCGCGGATGGACAAGAGGCTGCTTGAAATTTTGGTCTGCCCGGTCACCAAGGGACCGCTCGTTTACGACAAGGAGCGCCAGGAGCTGATCTCGACCTCCGCGCGTCTGGCCTATCCGATCCGCGACGATATCCCGATCATGCTGGAGAGCGAGGCGCGCGCGCTGACGGACGAGGAGCTGGACCACTACAAGAAGATGAAGTGACGGCAGCATTCACAGTGGTCATCCCCGCCCGCTTCGGCGCCACGCGCCTGCCGGGCAAGCCGCTCGAGGCCATCCGCGGCAAGCCGCTCGTTCAATGGGTCTGGGAATCGGCCAGCGCCAGCGCCGCAGCCCACGTGTACATCGCCACGGATCACGACGGCATCAGCGAGGCCGGACACGCCTTCGGCGCGGACGTCGTGATGACCTCATCCAGCCACGCCTCAGGCACCGACCGCATTGCAGAAGTCGCACGCAAGCTGAAGCTGCCCGACGATGCCATCGTCATTAACGTGCAGGGTGATGAATTCGGCCTTACCCCGGCGCTCATCGATCAGGTTGCCGAGGCGCTGCATGCGCACCCGGAACGGGAGATGGCAACACTGGGGGCGCGTTTCCGGGATCGGAACGAATGGCTCGACCCGCATGTGGTGAAGGTCATCGTGGATGCGAACGGGGATGCGATCTATTTCAGCCGCGCGCCCATCCCGTGGCAGGACGGGATGGATGTGCCGTCGCTGCCCCTGCGGCACATGGGACTTTACGCGTATCGCGCGGGCCTTCTGCGCCGGTTCACTGTCTTGAAGCCGACGGAACTCGAATTGAGCGAGCGCCTCGAGCAGTTACGGGCGCTGCACTATGGCTTCAAGATCCGGGTGGAGGTGGCGTGCGCGCCGGCGGGGATCGGCGTGGATACCCACGAGGACCTGGAACGGGCGCGGCGGATGAAGGGATAAAAAGGGGACTACGGTGAAGGCGTCGACCTGGAACCGGCGCATTCGGTCAACGCGCGCGATAGATAATGCGGCCCTTGCTTAGATCGTAGGGTGTCATTTCCACCGTGACCCGGTCGCCGGTAAGGATACGGATGTAGTTCTTGCGCATCTTGCCGGAGATGTGCGCCGTGATCACGTGGCCGTTATCGAGCTCTACTCGGAACATGGTGTTGGGGAGCGTCTCGATGACGGTCCCCTCCATTTCTATCTGATCTTCCTTCGCCATGCGCTTTCCTGTTCAGGGGGAAGCGAATTCTGTGGCGTAACAGGGGTCAGAGTCAAATTTCCCGGGCGTTGCGCGCGTGAGGGAAGTGCCGGCGTGAGATCCGGAAATTATTCCGGGGCCGGCTCCGGTGGATTGGAGGCGGGCGGGTCATCGACATGGCGCCGCCACTGATCATTGATGTAGTACTCGAGCGGCCTGTATTCGTTCTTGTAATTCATCTTGCGGCACTGCCTGATCCAGTAACCGAGGTAAATCCACGGCAGACCGCGCCGGCGCGCCTCCTCGATCTCGAACAGGATGGCGAAGCGGCCCAGGCTGCGGGAGGAGTACGCCGGGTCGAAGAACGTGTAAACGGCGGAGAGCGCATTGTGCATGACATCCGCGACCGCGACGCCGATCAGTCGTCCGGACAGGCGCATTTCATAGAAGAGGGTTTCCGACCAGGTAGCCGCCAGGAATTCCAGGAAGTTTTCGGGCGACGGGTTATCCATGCCGCCGCCGGCGTGCCGCACCGCGAGGTAGTCGCGGTACAGGGCGAAATGCTCGGGCCGGTACTCGGCCGGCAGCGCGCGGATCTCGAGATCGGCGTTGCGGCGCCAGGCGCGGTTCTGGTTGCGCGTGCGCCGGAATTCGGCCACGGGGATGCGCACCGGAATGCAGGCCGAGCACGTGCCGCAATGCGGGATATAAAGATGCTCGCCGCTGCGCCGGAATCCGCATTCCGCGAGCGCGGCGTACAGGCGGCCGTTCTTCGGGAAGCGCGGATCCGCGAACAGCGTCGTGGCCTCACGGCCGGGCAGGTAATTGCAGTCATGGCGCGGCGTCGCGTAAAAGCCGAGCTTCTGGACGCGCGTCATGGCAGCCGCGACTCCACCGGCCAGTCATGCCGGGCCGGAGCGGCGCATTCCTGTTTGAGGATGTTCACGAACAGGTTGCGCGACATAGGCACGGCCCCGAGCGACTGCAAGTGTCGCGAATGGACCTGGCAGTCGATCAGCCGGAAAGTCCGTTGCCGCAATTCATGCGCCAGATGCGCGAGAGCCACCTTGGAGGCGTCCGTTTCCGTGTTGAACATGGACTCGCCGAAGAAAATGCGGCCGATGCAGACGCCATACAGGCCGCCCACAAGCTTTTGCCCGTTCCAGCATTCAACGGACAGGGCGTGGCCAAGTACATGCAGACGGTAGTAGGCCACCGCCATGTCACGCGTCAGCCAGGTGTCGCGCGTGCTCTTTCGCGGACCGGCACAGGCCCGCACGACTTCGTTGAAGGCCTGGTTGAAGGTCACCCGGAACCGGCGCTTCCGAAGGGTCTTGCCGAGGCTGCGCGAGATCTTCAGCGCTTCAGGCTCGAGCACGCAGCGGGGATTCGGAGACCACCACAGGATCGGCTGTCCCTGGCTGAACCAGGGGAAAATGCCGAGGCGGTACGCATCCAGCAGTCGTTCTGCCTTGAGGTCGCCGCCGATCGCGAGCAGACCGTCCGGATCGCGCAGCGCGGACTGGACGGGCGGGAAATGATCCGCCATGACGTTGTCCCGGACCCAGAACAGGGCATTGCCCGCAGTGAACTTGTGGCCGGCAGTGGTCATTGGACTTCGCCGGATCGGTACGGGAGATGGAACTCGAGACTTTCCATGTAAGCGTCGACTTCGCGTGTCTCCTGCTTCAGGTAATCCTCGATGGCGGCGCGAAAACCGGGATGCCTCAGCCAGTGGAACGACGACGCGGCGATAGGCGCGAATCCGCGGCTGAGTTTGTGTTCACCCTGCACGCCCGCATCCACGCGGGACAGACGCCGCTCGATGCACAGATCGATGGTCTGATAGTAGCACAACTCAAAATGCAGGAATGGCAGGTCCTCCTCGCAGCCCCAGTGGCGGCCGTAAATGGCATCATCTCCAAGCATCGCGAAGGCGCCGGCGATGCAGCGGCCACGCCGGCTGGCGAGGATCAGCAGCGTCTGCTCCGGCATCCGTCGGCTGAGCGACATGAAGAAGGGCAGGGTGAGCCGTGGGCTGCCCCAGCGCCGGTGAAAGGTGGAGCAATAGAATTCGTAAAACCTCCGCCAGTGCGGGTCGGTGACGTCCCTGCCGTCCAGGCGTTCAATGTTCACGCCGGCCTCGCCGACGGCGCGCCGTTCGCGACGGATCGCCTTGCGCCGCTTGGAAGTCAACGCATCCAGAAAATCCTGGAAATCCCGGTAACCGCGGTTGAACCAGTGAAACTGGCAGGTCTTGCGGCGCAGAAAGCCGTTGCGCTCAAAAGTCGGCTCGTCATCGGCAGGGGGAAACAGGCAGTGCACGGACGATAGTGCGTGGCGCTCGGCGAAATGCAGCGCGGCCGCGGCGAGCTGTTCGCGAACCGCGGCCGCACCGGGGAACTCAGCATCGATCAGAAGGCGCGGCCCGCAAACCGGAGTGAACGGAATCGCCGAGACCAGCTTGGGATAATAACGCCCGCCCGCGCGCTGGTAGGCGTCCGCCCAGGCCCAGTCGAACACAAATTCGCCATAGGAATTGCTGCGCAGGTAGAGCGGCAGTGCCCCAACCAGCCGCGATCCCGACCATGCCGCGAGATGGCAGGGCTGCCAGCCGTGGGCATCCAGGCAATCGTGTTCCTCCAGTCCGTGCAGGAACGCGTGCCGCAGGAACGGGTTGCCGCCGCCGGCAAGCCGGTCCCAGTCGGCCGGCCGGATATCGTGCAGGCCATCGAGCTGGCGGATTTCCAGTTCTGCGGACATCGCCCCCGTGCGAATCAGCGCGCCGAAACGACTACGTCCACGCCTATCGCCTCGGTCATGGAGCGTTTCGAACCCAGCAGGGAGAACTGCGTTTCCCGGTAGTCGCCGGCGGAGAGGCGGAAGCGGAACGTGATGTTATTGCCGTTCATGAACGTCAACAGCCGGGGCGAGATGACTTTCCTGTCGGCGACGTAGCCGAGAATGAATTCGGCCCACCTGCCCGTGGCCAGGCATTGCGCCCCGTTGAGGGACTTATTGATCGCCGGCCAGCGATCGATCTGGAACGTGGGGCAGGAGCGTTCAAGGAGGCTGGTGAGGCCGGGGTCCAGCGTGAACCGGCTGCGTACCGCGCCGCCGGAGTCGCGGTAAATCTCGAGGATGTAACCGTCGGTGTTCTGCGAATGGGCGATGACCGTGTCCGTGTTGGCGCCTTCCGGCCGGGTCTTGATCACGCTCCAGTCGGCGTGCGCCATGAGCGGCGACGCGGCCAGGAACGCCAGCATCGCGAACCAGAGTGCGACCCGCCACGGGTTTGTTTTTTTTCCTACGGGTGCGAACATGGGGCATCCGCGCGTGGATCCGCGACCTCAGGACTTCGATTCTTCCCCGCCGTGGGTGTAGATCGGAAAGGTCATAACGTTGGCGCCCTTGCCGGTGAATTCCGACACCTTGGCGGGTCCCTGTTTGTTCACCTCGTCGATGCGGATCACGGCATGCATGGGGATGTAGAACCGTGACACGTTGCTGAATTCGGACTTGAGGCTCTCCTCCGACGGGTCGACGACCACCGAACTCTTCTCGCCGAATACAATCCTGTCCACCTCGACGAAGCCGAACAGGCTGCCTTGGCTCACGCCCCGGGCATAGATCTCGTAGACCTTGCCCTGGTTGTGAAAGATGACCTTGAAGAGGTGCCTTTTGGACATAAATCCGCGCCTTGCGTGCGGTCGATTTTAGCACATGCCTCAGGTTCCCAGATGTTTCCGGAGGAACTTGGCAATGCCCCTTGTGTAGGCGTCCATGCTCACGTAGAAGCCATCGTTATGCCCGCCGCGGATCTCGAGAAAGGACTTCGGCTCGTTTGCCGCCGCAAACAGCGTGGCGCCGAATTCATAAGGCACGATTTCGTCGGTCCTGCTGTGAATGAACAGGATGGGTGAATGGATGCGGGGCACGCGCTCGATGTTCGGGTAGCGTATGCGGGTGAGCAGGCCGACCGGCAGATACGGGTAATAGTGCCGTGCCATGTCCGTTACCGAAGTAAACGCGGATTCGAGGATCACGGCGCCGGGCGTGATGCGCTCCGCAAGCCACGTCGCGACGCCGCCGCCGAGTGACTGTCCGTAAACGACGATATCGCGCGGCGCGGTCCCCCGATCCTGGGTCAGGGCGCTCCAGGCGGCGAGGGCATCCTGGTAGGTCCCTTCCTCGGTGGGCCGGCCTTCGCTCCGGCCGTAACCGCGGTAATCGAGCATCAGGACTGCCAGCCCCATGTCGTGGAATACACGGATGAAATCCAGTCGATGGCTGATATTCCCGGCGTTGCCATGCAGGAATAGCAGCATCAGCCGCGATTGCGGGTGAGGGACGAGCCAGCCGTGCAAGCGCACGCCGTCGGCCGTGCGCAGTTCGAGGTCCTGATACTCCAGGCCGATGTCGGACGGCTTCCCGGCCAGGGCCGTCGAGGGGTAATAGATGAAGCGCGGTTGCATGAAATACAGGAGCGCGCTCAACAGAACCCAGACGCTGATGAATATCGTCAGCAGTGAAGCGAGCATGCGGCGGAGTAGGTCCACGGATCGGGGCCCCATTGTGGGCGGGGCGGCCCACTCATGCTACGTTAACAGGTTGATGCAAAAGTCCATCCATGGACTTTTGCATCTCGCTCGGCCAAAGCACCGCTTCGGCCTCGCTCCGCATCTCAAACACTCGCGTGTTTGATATGCGATGCGTCCGGTCCGACCGCCAGGGATGGCGGAAGTGCAGATTTCGCAGGAGCAGGAAATCTGCCCTGGGACGCCACGGGGTGATGCAAAACGGGGTTTTGCATCACCCTGTTAGCACCCAGTCCGCGGTGGGGGCCTCGCGGCCTGGCGCGGCTCCCGGAAACCCGCAGAAAATGGTATAATTCCCTCTTGAGAAACAAAATCATATAGATGTTTTTCACCAAAAGGGTTTAAGTGTGGCGCAGGCCTCGAAGAAACGCGAATCCCTCCGCTCCGGACCCTGGGTCCGCAACATCAAGGAAATCAGCTTCATTGCCCTGGTCGCGGCCGCGATCTTCCTGGAAATGTCCCTGTTGACGTTTCATGCGGACGATCCGGGCTGGTCACAGGCCGGGGCATCGGAACTCGTGCGCAACAGCGGCGGAGTCGCCGGCGCGTGGATCGCGAACCTGCTGCTCTACCTTCTCGGTTACCTGGGTAACCTGATGCCCTTCATCCTCCTCTTCGATGGCTGGCGGCTGTTTCAGTCCCGCAGCCGGCAGGAGCCGTTCAACCACTTCCAGTTCGGTTTGCGCGTGCTGGGATTCATCCTGGCGTTTGCCGGCGGTTGCGGACTGGCCTGGATGTATTTTCAGGCCGGCCCACACCTGCCGCATGGCGTGAGTGGGGCGGGCGGCATTTTCGGCGACGGCACCGGCTCGCTGCTGCTGCTCCTGTTCGGTGAACTGGGCGGCACGCTGGTCATGCTGGCCATGTTCCTGATCGGCGTGACGCTGTACTCGGGTTTGTCGTGGCTCTGGCTGATGGACAAGACCGGTTACTTGACGCTGGAACTGGGCGCGCAACTCAACGAGTGGATCGGCCGCATGCGGGAGGCGCGCGAAGGCCGCCATGCGAAACGCGAACGCGAAGTGCACGTGGCGCGAGAGCAGGAGAAGGTCGAGCATCGGCTGCCGCCGCGCATCGAGCCGGTGATCGGCGAGCCCAGGCCCGGGGTGCGGGTGCTGAAGGAAAAACAGGAACACCTGTTTGCCCCGCCCGCCGATTCCGTCCTGCCTCCGCTCGATCTGCTTGATGAGCCGCCGCCACCGAAGGGACGCTACTCCACCGAGGCCCTCGAGGCCATGTCGCGGCAGGTGGAAATCAAGCTGCGCGATTTCGGCGTCGACGTACAAGTCGTGGAAGTCCACCCCGGACCGGTGATCACGCGTTTCGAGCTGCAGCCGGCGCCCGGCGTCAAGGGCAGCCAGATCAGCAATCTGGCCAAGGACATCGCGCGATCGCTGTCGGTGATCAGCGTGCGCGTCGTGGACGTGATCCCCGGGAAGTCGGTCGTCGGACTCGAGATCCCCAACGAACACCGCGAGCTGGTGACGCTCGGAGAAATCCTGAAATCGGTGGAATACGAATCGACGCAATCGCCACTGGTGCTGGCGCTCGGCAAGGACATCGGTGGCCGGCCGGTAGTGACTGAACTCAACCGCATGCCGCACCTGCTGGTGGCAGGGACCACGGGCTCCGGCAAGTCGGTGGCCCTGAATGCGATGATCCTCAGTATCCTCTACAAGGCGACGGCGCGGGACGTGCGCCTGATCATGATCGATCCGAAGATGCTGGAACTGTCCGTCTACGAGGGCATCCCACACCTTCTGACGCCCGTGGTGACGGACATGCGCGAAGCGGGCAATGCCCTGCGCTGGTGCGTGGCGGAAATGGAGCGCCGCTACCGGCTCATGGCCGCGCTCGGCGTGCGCAACATCAGCGGCTACAACCGCAAGATCAAGGAGGCCGAAATCCGCGGTTCGCCGCTGCCCGATCCGACCTTCGAGGCGGTCCTGCCCGGCGAGCAGGCGCCGCAGCTCGAAGCCCTGCCGTTCGTCGTCGTGGTCGTGGACGAGTTCGCTGACATGATGATGACGGTCGGCAAGAAGGTGGAAGAGCTGATCGCGCGGCTCGCGCAAAAGGCGCGGGCATCCGGGATCCATCTGATCCTGGCGACGCAACGGCCTTCCGTGGACGTCATCACCGGCCTCATCAAGGCCAACATACCGTGCCGGATCGCGTTCCAGGTCTCCGCGAAGGTGGATTCGCGCACCATCCTCGACCAGATGGGGGCGGAGAGCCTGCTTGGCCACGGCGACATGCTGTTCCTGCCGGGCGGCACGAGCATCCCGGTGCGCGTGCATGGCGCCTTTGTCGATGATGACGAGGTGCACAAGGTCGTCCAGAACATCAAGTCGCGCGGCGAGCCGGATTACCTGACGGAAATCCTGCGCGGCCCGTCCGAAGGCGGCGCCGAGCCGATTCCCGGGATTGAAACGGTCCCGGAAGACGCGGATCCGCTTTACGACGAGGCGGTGCGCATCGTCACGGAGACGCGCAGGGCGTCGATCTCCTACATCCAGCGGCGGCTCAAGATCGGCTATAACCGCGCCGCGCGCATGGTCGAGGAGATGGAGAAGAGCGGACTCGTCGGACCGCTGGAAGCGAACGGTAATCGCGAGATCCTCGCCGAACCTCCGCCGGCAGACTGAATGGGACTTTTCAGACCGGCCGAGATTCCATCACCCCGGAATCGGCCCCGGGTCGAAGCCCGGGGCAGGCTGCGCCGATACCCGGGGTCCATGTTCGTCCGTCATTCCGGATCGGCCGCAGGCCGCATCCGGAACCCAGCCCTCGTGGAAGCAATGCGGCTGGCTCTATTCATCGCGGTCTCTCTGCTCGCGATGATCTGTTTTTCGCTTTCCGTTTTTGCGCAGGAACAGGCGCCCGCCACCGCGCTCGATGAATTCCTTGAGGGCCTCGACGGCTTCAGTTCCGCTTTCGAGCAGACGCTGACCAACGAACGGGGGGAGCAGATCGAGAAGTCGGTCGGTGTCGTCTACATCCACCGGCCGGGCAAGTTTCACTGGGCGTATTGGGAACCCTATTCGCAGTACATCATAAGCAATGGCGTCACCCTCTGGATCTACGACGAGGATTTGGAACAGGTCACGATCAAGGACGTCGCGCAGTCGCTGGACGACACGCCGGCGGAAGTGCTGGGCGGGTACGTCGACGTCAACACGCACTACGTCGTCATTGACCTGGGCGAAGCGGGAGGGGTGGACTGGCTGGAGCTGACCCCGCGCAATATCGACTCCCAGTACAAGGCCGTGTTGCTCGGTTTCCGCGATCGCGACCTTGGCGGCATGATCCTGCACGACAACCTGGGCCAGAAGACCGATATTGTCTTCAAGGACACGAAGCGCAATCCTGTCCTGAAACCAGAACTTTTTGAGTTCACGCCGCCCGAAGGGATAGACGTGATTGACAACCGTGAGCCCGGGCCCGGTGACGCACCGGCTCCCGCGCAACCCTGAACCTCTCCGCGTCGCCCGCGAATGGAACCGGTCGGGGGAGGGGGATTGGCTGGAATCCTGCAATGACCAAAACGCCTGAAGACTTCCACCCCCTCGCCGATCGCATCCGGCCGCGCAAGCTTGAGGACTTCGTCGGCCAGTCCCACCTGCTCGCGGCTGGCCGTCCGTTGCGGCAGGCCATCGAGACCGGCCGGCTGCATTCGATGGTGTTCTGGGGACCGCCCGGCACGGGCAAGACCACGCTTGCGCGCATGATCGCGGAAACCTGCAACGCCCAGTTCCTGCAAATCTCTGCGGTCTTGAGCGGCGTGAAGGAAATTCGGGAATCCATCGAGCGGGCGCGCCAGTACCGCGACGTGTACAACCGCGACACGGTGCTGTTCGTCGACGAGGCGCACCGCTTCAACAAGTCCCAGCAGGATGCCTTCCTGCCGCACGTCGAGGATGGAACCATCACGTTTATCGGTGCGACCGCCGAAAATCCGTCCTTTGAATTAAACAATGCGTTGCTGTCCAGGGTCCGCGTTTATGTACTGAAGCCGCTGGAGCAGGCCGAAATTGAGTCCGTCATCCAGCGCGCCCTGCACGACAGGGAACATGGCCTCGGTAATCTTGATCTGGAAATCGAATCAGGCGCATTGGAACTCCTGGCACGCGCCGCGGACGGCGATGCGCGCCGCGCCCTCAACCTGCTCGAAATAGCATCTGACCTGGTGCAGGTTAAGACAATAGACATCGATCTGATCCGTGAGGTCGCTGCCGGGGGCCTGCGGCGATTCGACAAGCAGGGCGAGGCGTTTTATGACCTGATTTCGGCCCTGCACAAATCCGTGCGTGGTTCCGCGCCGGATGCCTCGCTCTACTGGTTTGCTCGAATGCTGGATGGCGGTTGCGATCCCCTGTACATCGCGAGGAGAGTGGTGCGCATGGCGGCCGAAGATATCGGCAATGCCGATCCGCGCGCGTTGAGCATCGCACTCGATGCCTGGGATACGCAGGAGCGATTGGGATCACCCGAGGGCGAACTCGCGATAGCCCAGGCGATCATCTATCTCGCCTGCGCGCCGAAGAGCAACGCGGTGTACAAGGCATTCGGCGAGGCGACCGAAGATGCGAAGACGCACGGCTCGCTGGAAGTCCCTGTGCACCTGCGCAACGCGCCGACCAAACTGATGAAGGAACTGGGCTACGGCAGGGAATACCGGTACGCGCACGACGAGCCGGAGGCCTACGCCGCCGGCGAGCGATACTTTCCGGATGAACTCGAAGGCCGGCGCTACTACGAGCCGACTGATCGCGGCCTCGAAGCAAGGATCGCGGAGAAGCTTGCGCATCTGCGCGCGCTGGACGCGAAACACCGCAAGTAATCCGGCGTCAAGCCCGCTCCACCGTCTGGCGCACGATAAGCCGTGAACCGGCCATCTGTTTCAGCAGCGGCATCACCCGTTCGACCGCCTCCGGGCTGTCGATGAACTCGATCACCAGCGGTAGCTTGCCGCCAACGTCCACGAGCGACGTGGACTGCACTCCTCCCTGACCGGTGAAGCCGGCCACCGCGCGGAGCACGGTGCCGCCGGCCAGTCCCTGTTCGTGCAGCATGCGCAGGATTTCAAGGTGCAGCGGCAAGTGCCGCCACTGGTCGGCCTCGTTGACATACACCGAGACCTTCACGGCTTCAGCCGGCATGTTGCACCGCCCTCGCCAGTACTGCTCCGCCCAGGACGGCGAGCAGCGCGAGCAGGTTGTTGGCAAGGAAATTTCCAATGGCCGCGACGAAATTGCCGCCTTCCAGCAGTTTGAGGGTCTCGAAGCTGTAGCTCGAAAAGGTCGTGTAGGCGCCGCAGAAACCTATCGCGACGAGCAATCTCCAGTGAGGATCGGCGAGCACGCGCTCGGATGTCCAGATGAGGAAGAATCCAAGCACGAAGCTGCCGGTGGTGTTGACGATAAGCGTGCCGTACGGCAATGACGGCGACAGCGCATTCGCGGCCCACGTGCCGACCGCGAACCGCAGATTCGCCCCCACAATCGCGCCCAGCGAAATCCAGAGAAGGTCCGTCATGCTTCGCCCCGCCGGAGTGTAGCGCAAGTCCGTGTTCCACGAATACCGGCCGCGGCGGATCGCTGAATCCACGCGGCTCGCTGGGGTATACTTGAGGGCGCTGACAGGGAGATGGCATTCCTCCTGTAGTTCAACCGCCCGCCCGGGCTGATGATGCCTGTCCCCGTAATCGGGGAAAAATCCGTTTAACCGGCACCGTCATATCACGACGAAGGAGTGAATATGCCCCTAGCAGACCCCATCCCCGTCATCGTTGGCCTCATTATTTTCATGGCGAGCCTGCTGTCGCTGCGGTTTGGCCTTTCGGTCGCCATCATCGAAATCACGCTCGGCGCGATCGCCGGGAGCCTGGGACTGCGCACGGAGGAATGGATGCAGTACATGGCGACCTTTGGCGGCATCCTGCTCACTTATCTTGCGGGGACCGAGATTGATACGGCGCTGATGAAGGAGAAGTTCAAGGAAAGTTTCCTGATCGGCTTCTTTTCATTCCTTCTGCCTTGCGTGGGCGTTTTTCTGTTTGCACGGTTTGTCGCGGGTTGGGACTGGAACGCCGCGCTGATAGCGGGTATCGCCCTGTCCACGACCTCGCTTGCGGTCGTCTACGCCGTGCTCGTCGAAACGCGGCTAAACCGAACGGAGCTCGGCAAAATATTGATGGCCGCCACATTCATTACGGATATGGGCACTGCGCTCGCACTCAGCATCGTGTTTCTGAAGCCGACGGCATACACGGCGCTGTTCGTGGTGGTTTCGATTCTCGTCATTGTCGGTGCGGTGAATTTCTCGCACCATGTGATCGAGCATCCCGGCCTGAAGAACAAAGTCATCGAGCCGGAAATCAAATATATATTCCTGTTGTTGCTGGTCTTCATCTATTTCGCCAACCTCGGAGACGGGCACGCCGTTTTGCCCGCGTTCCTACTCGGTCTGCTGATGTCGAAGCACTTCGGCGAGACCTCCCAGACAAAGGAGCTGCGCAATCGTCTCCGGACGGTCGCCTACGCGGTGATCACGCCGTTGTTCTTCATCGTCGGCGGGCTGAAAATCTCGTTGCCGTTGATCTATTCCGCGCTTGGCCTGTTCATGGTGCTGTTCCTGCTCAAGATGATGACAAAGTTCATAGGCGTATATTTCCTCGCGAAGCGGTATCTTCCGCAGGGCGAAGTGTACGTCACGCTTCTCATGAGCACGGGCCTGACCTTTGGCACGATCTCCAGCGTGTTTGGCCTGAACGCGGGGTACATCAACGAAGTCCAGTATTCTGTGCTGGTCGGCGTCGTGGTCGCCAGCGCGGTGATTCCGACGTTCATTGCGCAGAAGTGGTTCATGCCCGTGCACTCGGAGGACATTGTGGATATCTACGGCGATGAGGCATGAACTTCCGAATGGTCAGCGCCGTTTCTGGATAATATGATTCCAAAGCCCCACGGTCTCCGCGTCTCGATACCGGGAAAGCGGGCGTTACGCCTGACGCACGTGCTGCTCGATTTCAACGGCACGCTGGCCCTCGATGGGCGTCTGCTTCCAGGCGTCAAGCGGCGTCTGCGGCGGCTCGCCAGGACGTTCACCATTCACGTCCTGACCGCGGACACCTTTGGCAGTGCTGCACGATCCCTGCGCGGTCTGCCGGTGCATTTGACGATAGTGCGTACGGGAGAGGACAAGCGCCGGTGGGTGACCCAGATCGGGCGCCGGCGGGTTGTTGCAATCGGTAACGGGCGTAACGATGTCGCAATGCTGCGAGCCGCCGCGCTCTCGGTCGTGGTGATCGGCCCGGAAGGCGCTCGAAGCGAGGCGCTGCACAGCGCCGATTTGATCGCCACTCACATCGG
>JACPSH010000024.1 GCA_016193395.1 Gammaproteobacteria bacterium | reverse complement strand
GGCAGATTTCCTGCTCCTGCGAAATCTGCACTTCCGCCATCCCTGGCGGTCGGATGGGACGCAGCATTTATCAAGCACGCCAGTGCTTGATAAATGGAGCGAGCCCGAAGCTCCGCTTTGCTTGACGCGAGATGCAAAAGTCCGGCAGAAAATTGCTCCTGCATTTTCTGCATTCCCGCCGTCCATGGCGGTCTGACGGACTTTTGCATCAATCTGCTAACCGCAGGCGCATCACACTACCCCGCCATTGACGTTGAGCACCTGTCCCGTGATGTAGCGCGATTCGTCGGAGGCCAGATATACGGCGGCATTCGCGACGTCCGCGGCTTCGCCGAACCGCCCCAGCGGAATTTCCCCCACGCGCGCATCGTGGAAGGCGCTCTCCATCATCGCCTCGGCAAAGGCCGTCTTGATCCAGCCCGGCGCGAGCACATTGACGCGCACGGCAGGCGCGCACTCCCGGGCCAGGGCCTTGCTGAAACCCAGCACGCCCGCCTTGACCGCGGCAAACATCTGCGGGTTGCGCCCCGGGAAACCGTGCATGGCCAGATCCCAGGACATGTTGATGATGGTCCCGCTGCCCTGCCGCTGCATGACGGGCGCGACCGCCCAGCAACAGTGGATTGTTCCCCTCAGGTCAACCGCGAGCAGGCGATCGAGCTTCTCGGCATCGTTCAGCCGCGCGGCGTCGCCAGTGAGGATGTCGGCGCCAGCGTTATTGACCCAGATGTCGATCCGCGGGAACGTGGAACGCGCCGCTGCCAGCAAAGTCTCCGGCGAACCGCTCAGCGCCAGATCGGCCGCCACGGCCGTCGCCGATCGCCCGAGCTTGCGGATCTCGTCGGCCACCGACTGCGCTCGCTCGCGCGAACTACGATACCCGATGACAAGGTCAGCGCCTTCCCGCGCAAACGCGAGGGCAATGGCCCGGCCGATCCCGCTGCTCGCGCCCGTCACCACCGCGGTCCTGGCATGTAGTCGCGACATTTTGATTTACAACAGCCTTAAGATGCGCTGCATTATAGGGAACCTCTGAACAAGTTCAGAGGTTCCTGCCGTACAAGGACGTACGGCCATGACCGCCATGGATGGCGGGAATGCAGAAGGCGCAGGAGCGGCTTTCTGCGTTCCGATCGCGTAAGCGATTGGAAAATGAAGGAAAGCGAAAATCACACTTTTCGCGCTGACCGCCACGGATGGCGGGAATGCAGAAATCGCAGCAGCACATTTCTGCCGTGCTCTGACAAGTCCCGGACGGACTTGTTCAGAGCATCCATGAACGATGACCTGATGCAGCCGGCCCTCCGGCGGGAACGGTCTTGAAGATTGAACACTGGAACACGGTGCGCGATGGGCCCCTGTCGGAACCCGGTTTCCGCGCCAAGCTCGAGGCGCGTGGCTACGCGTGCGCGATCTATACCTACCCGCCGGGGACCTACTTCGCCCCGCACGCGCACGCGCAGGACAAGATCGACGGCGTGCTGCGCGGCCGCTTTCGGATCTGCATGGACGGCATGGCCTGCGTGCTGGAGGCCGGAGACTGCATTGCGGTACCCCGAGGACGGTTGCACAGCGCCGAGGTGGTGGGCGAAGAACCCGTTGTGAGCATAGACGCCGTCAGGCCTTGACCGCGAGTTCGCCGCCACCTACGACTTCCTCGAAGCGCTGCCGCACGCGTTCGCTGACGGCACGGTGCTGTTCAACCAGTCCCTCATTGCCCGAATCCGCGCAACCCATCGCGCGCGCCAGCGCGTGGCCGGCCTCGGATTCCGGAGCAAATGCGCTGATGCTTTTCAGATCGAATAGTCTCAGGCAAGTCTCCATGCGTTTCAGGTATTCATAACCCTCGAGCAGATCCACCGCGGCGTCCGCCGGGAGGCGCTGCCGGTCGCGCGCGATGCGCAGCACCTGCCGTGTGCTGCACACGCGCAGCCCGGGATCGGCATGACCCTGCGCGAGTTGCAGGTAATGCGCGGTGAAATCGACGTCCATCAGTCCGCCCCGCCCGCGCTTCAGCTCGATCCGCCCCGGCGGCCGGCCGAGTTCCCGTTCGACCCGCAGGCGCATGGATGCGATCTCCCCGCGCAAAACCCGGTCTTCGCATTTTGCGTAGACATGCGGCTCAATCGCCGCGACGGCCGCCTGACCCAGGCCGTCCGGATCGAACACCGGCCGGCAACGGGTCATCATCTGCCGCTCCCACACGTCGCGCCGTCCCGCATGGTACTGGACGAACGATTCCGTTGAGGTGAGCAGCGCCCCGGCGCTGCCGTGGGGCCGCAGCCGCATGTCCACGTCATACAGCATGCCCGCCGGTGTCGCGGCGGCAATATGGCGCAGCAGCCTGCGCACGCGCCGGGAAAGCTCCACCGGCTCGCGACGCTCGCCGGTGCCATACAGAAAGATCAGGTCCAGATCCGATCCGAAGGTCATTTCGCCCCCGGCGAGGCGGCCCATGCCGAGGACCGCCAGGTTCTCCTGTCCCGCGCCGGAACCGACGCCGAACAAGCCGAGCACAGCCTGAATCACGACCGCCGCGAGTACGCTCAACGCCTGTTCCAGCTGCTCCTGATCGAGCCGGCCATTCAGCCACGCTGCCAGTAGCAGCAGCAGGATCTCGTTCCTGGCGATGCGCAGCGATTCCAGCCGCTGCTCCGCGTCGCCGTCCACAGAAACGGTTTCGATCCAGCGGCGCAGTTCATTACTGGACAGGCCCGTTGCCGGCGGCGTGTCCAGAAGCTGCGCCGCATCCAAGCCGCGGAAAAACATGAACCGCGTGAGGTACCAGCTGCTGCCGAATACGCGGACCAGCGTCGGCAAATCGCGTGGAACGGGCCCCCATTCTTCCTGCGCGCACACCTGGTGCCAGCGCTCCAGGCTCGATTCGGCCGCATCCACGTGCCAGGCTTTGCGCAGCGCCGTGCGAACCTCCGCGTCGCGCGGGGCCGCCAGTGGAGTCCGATCCGGCAGAATGCTTTCGAAGCAGTTGCGGGCAACGGTACGCGCCTCCTCCAGCACCCCTTCGAACCTTTCGAGGACATCTGATCCCTCCCCGCGGGCAACGCCCATCGAACGGGCGAGCACCGTCCTGCGCTCCGGATCGTCGGGCAATTCGTGCACCTGCTGTTCGTCGATCATCTGCAGTCGGTTTTCCAGGCGGCGCAGGAACAAATAACTCCTGCGGATGCGTTGCGCATCCTCCGCTCCTACCAATCCCGCCGCCGCCAGACCCGATAGGGCCTCGAGCGTATTGGTCGATTGCAGCCCGGGGTCGCGCGCGCCGTTCAACAGCTGCAGCGTCTGGATGAAGAACTCGATATCGCGAATGCCGCCGTCGCCGACCTTCACGTTCCAGTGGCCGTGCCGAACGCGCGCCCTGCCCATTTCGGACTTGATGTCGACGAACCGTTCCAGATCACCGCCACTTAGCGAGCGCAGGAAGCGGAACGGGCGCAAGCGCTCGAGCAGGTCCTGGCCGAGCGCGACCGCGCCGGCCAGGGGCCTGGCCCGCAGCCAGGCGTAGCGTTCCCAGATATCGGAGCTGGATTCGTAGTAGTGCTCCGTTCCGTCCACCGACATGAACAGCGGGCCGCTCCGGCCCCAGGGTCGCAGGTTGAGGTCGACGCGGTAGAGGAATCCCGCGTCGTCCTTCTCTTCCAGCAGCCGCGACAGTCCGCGCGCGGATTGCAGCAGCCGCTCCTGGAACGGGCCGATGTCGTGCCCCGAGGGTTCATGGCCGTCGCTGACGAAGATCAGATCGATGTCGGAACTGAAGTTCAGCTCCCGTGCGCCGAGCTTGCCGAGCGCCATCACGCACAGCGCGTCGCGCCAGATCCAGTCATCAGTCCCGACGACGTCCAGCGCGACGGCGCGGTTCACGATACCGTCCGCGAGCGCGCTCAGCGCCCGCAACACCTCCCCGTAATCGACCTGCGCTCCGAGATCCATGCAGGCGATCCGGTACAACTCGCGATACTTGGCGCGCCGCAGTTCCGCAACGCCCTCGCACCGATCCAGATCCGCCACGATCGGCGGGCTGCCCGTGAGCGGGACGAGCTCGGGGTGTCGGCACAGGGTTCGGAACAGGAAGGCGGAGACGCTGACAACGGCAACGAATTCCTGGAGTGGCCGCGGCGGCAGATGGTGCACGGCCCGCATGAGCGGGGCGACGTCGTGCATGCTTTCCAGTCGCCGCGCGGCCGCCTGCGGATCCGGCGCGAGCGCTATGCAATCATCGAGTCGCGACATCTGCGGCCGGCCGCCGTCAGCGAGGGACCTGACGCGCGCCGGGCCCGGATGCCACGGCGGGCAGCACGGATCAGGTTTCCCGGTAGATTTCCAGTCCCTGCTCGCGGAATTCGCGCGCCTTCTCCTCCAGGCCGCGGGCCAGGGCGTCATTCATGTCGCCGATGCCGGCCGACTCCGCGTACTCGCGGAGGTCCTGGGTGATCTTCATGGAGCAAAACCCTGGCCCGCACATGGAACAGAAGTGCGCCAACTTGTGCGCCTCCTTGGGCAGGGTTTCATCATGAAACTCCCGCGCCCGATCCGGATCCAGACCGAGGTTGAACTGATCCTGCCAGCGGAATTCGAAACGCGCCCTGGACAGGGCATTGTCGCGGAGCTGCGCGGCTGGGTGGCCCTTGGCGAGGTCTGCCGCGTGCGCCGCAATCTTGTAGGCGATGATGCCGTCCTTCACGTCGGTTTTGTCCGGCAGCCCGAGATGTTCCTTGGGCGTGACGTAGCAGAGCATCGCCGTGCCATACCAGCCAATCATCGCTGCGCCAATCGCCGAAGTGATGTGGTCATAGCCGGGCGCGATGTCCGTGGCCAGCGGGCCCAGGGTATAGAACGGCGCTTCGCTGCATTCGGCAAGCTCGCGATCCACGTTCTCCCTGATGAGCTGCATGGGGATGTGTCCCGGTCCTTCGATCATCACCTGCACGTCGTGCTTCCAGGCGATCTTCGTCAGCTCACCGAGCGTGCGCAGCTCCGCGAACTGGGCCGCATCGTTCGCGTCGGCGATGGATCCCGGGCGCAACCCGTCCCCCAGTGAGAACGACACGTCGTAAGCGCTCAGGATCTCGCAGATTTCCTCGAAATGCGTGTACAGGAAATTCTCCCGGTGGTGCGCGAGACACCATTTGGCGAGTATCGAGCCGCCGCGCGAAACGATGCCCGTCACGCGCCGGGCGGTCAGCGGGATGAACGGCAACCGTACGCCGGCATGCACCGTGAAGTAATCGACACCCTGCTCCGCCTGCTCTTCGAGCGTGTCGCGGTAGATTTCCCAGCTGAGATCCTCGGCGCGCCCGCCGACCTTCTCCAGGGCCTGGTAGATCGGCACGGTCCCGATCGGCACGGGCGAATTGCGGATGATCCACTCGCGCGTCTCGTGAATATTCCGTCCGGTCGACAGGTCCATGACCGTGTCGGCGCCCCACCGGATCGCCCAGGTCATTTTCTCCACCTCCTCCGCGATGGAGGAACTGAGCGCGGAATTGCCGATATTGGCGTTGATCTTCACCAGGAAATTCCGACCGATGATCATCGGTTCCAGTTCCGGGTGGTTGAGGTTGGCGGGAATGATCGCTCGCCCCCTGGCCACCTCGTCGCGCACGAATTCCGGCGTGATCCGCTCCGGGATCGCCGCGCCGAAGCCGATGCCGGGGTGACGGCGCAGGAGCCCGGCATCCCGGCATTCGTCCCGCCTCAGGTTCTCGCGGATGGCGACGAATTCCATCTCCGGCGTGACGACGCCGTGCCGGGCGTAATGCATCTGCGTGACGCGGCGGCCGTGCGCCGCGCGCCGCACCGGCGGCGTGGACGGGAAACGGATGTCGGCGACGGCCGGGTCATCGAGCCGCGCCTGGCGGAATGCGGAGTGCGGGTGACGCTGCGATTCGCTGTCGCCGCGCTCGGCAATCCATGCCGCGCGCAGAGGCTTCAATCCCGTTCGTATGTCGATCGCAGTGCGCGGGTCCGTGTAGGGGCCGGAGGTGTCGTATACCGTGATCGGCGCGTTCGCGATGCGGCCGGATTTCGCGGGCGTGTCGCCGCACGAAATCTCGCGCATCGGCACCGCGAGGTCAGCACGGCTGCCGCGCACGTATACCTTCCGGGAATTCGGAAATGGCGAGCGGACCGCCGGATCGACTGCCGCAGTGCTGCTGTGAAAACTTTCTGGTATCGCGCTCATGATCATCCTCCTGCAACCTGCGAGCGCGCCGCGACCGGCTGTACAGTGCCCGCTTCCCTACGCCGGTATTAGCCGGATCAGGTTCGAAGGGTTGCTCTCAGCCCGGTCACGGGCGCCCCTAGCTGCACTTGTATGCTGTATAATAACACGCTCCAACGCGCGCGCCGCGGCGTCACAACATCCGGTCCCCGCATGGATTTCGAGCAGGCCCGTTTCAACATGATCGAGCAGCAGATCCGGCCCTGGGAGGTCCTGGATCAACGCACGCTCGATGCCTTTTCCTCCATACATCGGGAAGATTTCATGCCGGCCGCGTACCGGCAATTGGCGCTCGCCGACGTGAACATTCCCATCGGCCACGACCAGGTCACCATGACCCCCAAGGTCGAGGGACGCATGCTGCAAAGCCTGGCCATCGAGCCCGGACAACGCGTGCTGGAAGTGGGGACGGGCTGCGGATTCGTCACCGCGCTGCTGGCCAGCCACGGCGGCGCCGTAGTCAGCGTCGAACTGTTCGCCGATTTCACCGAGGCCGCGCGTCCGAAACTTGCCCGCTGCGGCCTGCCCAACGTCACCCTGCACAGCGGAGACGCCTGCCGCGGCTGGCCCACGGACGCCCCCTATGATGCGATCGCCGTGACCGGATCGGTCCCCGTCCTCAGCGACGACTTCGAACGGCAACTCGCCGTCGGCGGCCGTCTGTTTGTCATCGTCGGCGCGGCGCCCGTCATGGAGGCGATGCTGATCACGCGCCTGGGCGAGAGCGAGTGGTCGCGTGAACCCCTGTTCGAAACGGAGCTGCCACCGCTGCACGGCCTGCCCGAGCCGTCCCGGTTCCGCTTTTAGCGGCGGCCAGGCGCGGATTTCCGTTCACATTGACCGAACGCGGCGCCGATGCGGACCATCAGCCCGGAAGAACTGAAGGAATGGCTGGACGGCGGCAATGGCCCGCCGCGGCTGATTGACATCCGCGAACCCTGGGAGTTCGCGATCTGCAAAATTGCCGGTTCGGAGAACATTCCGATCGAGGAACTGCCGGCGCGCGCCGGCGAGCTGGATCGCGATCGGGATACCGTGTTCATCTGCCACCACGGAATGCGCAGCCAGGAGGCGGCAAGCTGGCTGGAAACCCGGGGGTTCTCCAGGACGCTGAACCTGAACGGGGGGGTTGACGCGTGGGCCCAATCCGTCGACCCTGATATGCAGCAGTACTGAAGAACGACCACCCGCTAATTGATAAGGACCGAAACGCGATGCACGAGCACGTTACGACGAAGAGGCGCTGCTGCGCCTTCCTGGCCTTCCTGCTGGCCGGGGTGATTCCGCAATCACACGCGGCCGATCTCATGGAAGTCTATGCGCTCGCGGTGGACAGTGACCCGACTTTCCGGCGCGTTGCCGCTGCCAAGCGCGCAGTGCTTGAGCTGCGTCCGCAGGCCCTGGCGCAACTCCTGCCCTCGCTCAATGGCACGGCCAACACCTTTGAGAACGACCAGGATATCAGTTCGGCCTTCATCGTCGGCGGCCAGGGCTCGGAACTCAATTTCAACAGCCACGGCTATTCCCTGAATCTCACCCAGCCCATTTTCCGGCGCGACCGCTTTCTTCGGTACCGGCAGGCCGGCAGTCAGATCAAGCAGGCCGACGCCGAACTGATGGCCGCGCAGGAGGATCTGATCGTGCGCGTCGCGGAAAGGTATTTCCTCGTCCTTGGCACCATGGACAATCTCGAGTTTGCCCAGGCGGAAAAGCGCTCCCTGGGCCGGCAGCTGGAACAGGCCAGGCAGCGCTTCGACGTGGGGCTGACCGCCATCACCGACGTGCAGGAGGCGCAGGCCGGTTATGACCGGGCGGTTGCCCAGGAAATCGAGGCCGTCAACCTGCTCGATGGTGCACGCGAGCGCCTGCGCGAAGTGATCGGCCAGTACCTCACCGAGTTGCTGATTCTGGGTGAGAAAATGCCGCTGCTCGCGCCCGACCCACAGGACATTGATCAGTGGACCGAGACGGCCCTCACGCAGAATCTCGACGTGACTGCCGCTACGCATGCCGTGGACGTGGCCCGGCAGGAGATCAGCGTTCAGTCATCCGGGCATTTCCCGACTCTCGACCTTCAGGCCCGCGGCGGCTACGACAAGACCGGCGGCCGTTTCAGCGACACCAAGATCCACAGTACGGCAGTCGGCATCGAGTTGAATGTACCCATCTATCAGGGGGGCTTCGTCAGCTCCAAGACCCGGGAGGCGCAACAGCGCCTGGACGAGCGCCTCGAAGTCCTGGAATTCACCCGCCGCACGGCGCAGCGTACGACGCGTGAGTCGTACTTGAGCGTCATTTCGGGCATCAGCCAGGTGGAAGCGCTGAAACAGGCGCTGGTTTCGACGGAGACCGCGCTCGAGGCGACGCAGGCGGGTTTCGATGTCGGCACGCGCACCGCGGTCGACGTGGTTGCCGCGGAACGGGCCACCCTGCAGGCACGCCGCGATTATGCGCGCGCGCGTTACGATTACCTGCTGAACACGTTGCGCCTGAGACAGGCGGCCGGCACGCTGTCAGATCAGGACCTGTCACACGTCAACGGCTGGCTGAATTGATCAGGCGCCGCTCCGGCCTGAGGCCGCGGCCTGTATCGCCTCCACAAGCACGGCCTTCTTGACGGGCTTGCTCAGGCAGGCATTGCAGCCCGAGGCGATGCACTTGTCTATCTCCTCCTTGATGGCGTGGGCGGTCAACGCAATGATCGGCGTCGGCGCGCGTCCGTTCCGACCTTCCCATTGGCGGATCGTGCGCGTCGCCAGGTGGCCGTCCATCACCGGCATCTGAACGTCCATCAGCACGAGGTCATAGGTGCCGCTGGAGAATTTATCCACGGCGATCTGACCGTTTTCAGCTTCATCGATCTCCCACGGCAGCTTCTTGAGATAGGAACGGACCAGCAGGCGGTTATCCGGATTGTCCTCGACCAGCAGGATCCGCAGCGGCCGCGTGAGGGTTTCTTCTCCCGCCGCCGGCGACGCGGCGGCCTGTTCCACCTGCTGCCCGCCCAGGACATCCCGCACCTGGTTCAGTAGTTCGGCCGCCTTGACCGGCTTCAGCAGGTAAGCGCTGACGCCCAGACTCTTGAGCTGGGACATGTGCTGCTTCAGATCGGTGGCGCTGAGCATCATCAGGGTACGGGTCCGGATGCCCCGCTGCCTGAAGTCCGCGACGAGATCAAACCCTCCGCGTGCAGGCATACGGCAATCCGCGATAATGAGGTCGAAAGTCGCACCCCCCTCCAGCGCCTGCAACGCCGCTTCTGGCCCAGACACGCCCGTGACCGCGGCGCCGGCCCGGCGCAGATGGACGGAGACGTTTTCCAGGCTGCTGGCGTTGTCATCGATCGCCAGTATCCGCAAGCCATCCAGGTGCGGCAGCTCCAGGCGCCGGCGCCTTCCATCCGCGACCGGCGGCAGCCGGACCGAAAAGCGGAAGGCGCTGCCCCGCCCCAGCTCGCTCTCGACCCAGATGCGTCCGCCCATCATGTCAACCAGGCTGCGCGAGATGGTCAGCCCCAGTCCGGTTCCGCCATACCGGCGCGTGATGGACGAATCCACCTGCGTGAAGCTCGCAAAAATCGCCTCGAGTTTGTCCGCCGGGATGCCAATCCCGGTGTCGTTCACGGCGAATTCCAGCCTGCCATCCGCGCCTGCCGCGACGTGCACGACGATCTCGCCCCGGTCCGTGAACTTGAGCGCGTTGCTGATGAGGTTGAGGATGATTTGCCGCAGACGCGCCGGGTCGCCGCGCCGAGTCGGCTCCAGGCGCGGATCGATGCAGCACACGAGCTCGATATCCTTGGCCGCCGCTTTCAACGCATAGATGTCGACCGATTCCTCGACGGTTTCATACAGATCGAAGGCAATGTCCTCCAGGTCGAGCTGCCGCGCCTCGATCTTGGAAAGGTCGAGGATGTCATTGACCAGGCTCAGAAGCGTATCGCCCGCTTTCCTGAACACGTCGATGTACTTCTTCTGCTCGCCGGTCAACGGCGTTTCTGAGAGGAGTTCCGCCATGCCGATAATCGCATTGAGCGGCGTGCGGATCTCGTGGCTCATGCTCGCCAGGAATTCGGATTTGACGCGCGAGGCATCCAGCGCCTGGTCCCGGGCGAGCGCCAGCTCCTTGGTCTGCTCCTCGACCTGCTGTTCAATCACGATATTGCGCTCGCGCAGCACGCGCGCCTGCAAATCTCGCGCCCGCACCAGGGCGACCAGCAGCAACGTCACGCCGATGCCTATGAGGAGCGCCGTGTAGACGGTCTCCCGGTCGACTTCCTGCCAGGCGACGGTCCGGCTGATGCGTAGATGCATGGAATAAAGGGGAAATTGGAGCGCCCCCTCTCTGACCAGTTCGGTGACCCCCCATTGTCCGGGTTTCCGTTCCTGCGGCCGCGACAGCAGCACCTCGCGACCTCCCAGTCCCGCCAGATCGCTGGATAACGTGATGACCAGCGAAGAAGCCAGGGCGGAATTCCCCGGGAGTTGCCCGATATCCAGGACCACCGCAACCAGGCCGCCGCCGAAATGGATGACCGGCATGTCCTCCGCCGGCGCCGGCTGCGCGCCGATCGGCTTGAACAGCCAGAGTTCCCGCGCAGCGCCTCCGGGCTTGGCGACCGCTGCCGCCACGTCGAGGTAACGTGCGATCAGGGTCCCGAGCTGAGGGTTGTCCGCGACGGGAGAACCGGTCCGGAAGCGCTCTTCACCGGAATCGTCTCGGGCGACATGCGGACCATTGCGACAGTCCGGCTGCGCTCCGGATACCGCGGGACAATAGATCACGCCGTGCAGATAGGGATGCTGGTCGAGCAATTCGTGGACGATGGCCATGAACTCGGACTGATCGAGATCCGGCTTGACTACCAGGAATGCCGCCACGTTCTCAAGCGCGTTCTGCGCGGCGCGGACATTGCCGAACACCGCCGATTCCAGCGCGATGGACTCCAGCGAAAAGTCGCGGCGGTTACGGTCAAGGGCATTGTTCCACGGGATGGGACGCAGCATTTATCAAGCACGCCAGTGCTTGATAAATGGAGCGAGGCCGAAGCTCCGCTTTGGCCGAAGCGCGATGCAAAAGTCCATGGACGGACTTTTGCATCAGCCTATTAGCTGTCCGGATCATGCGCCGCCGCGCGTTTACCCGTAGACAACTTGGACGCGCTGCAGATAATCCGCAACGCCATCGATGAGACCCGCCAGTGGCTCGACGTTGCCGGCCTTGGCCGCAGATTCAATTTTGGCGCCGAGTTCCGACAGGCCGTTGAAACCGTAGCCGCCGCCTACGCCCTTGAGGCTGTGCCCGATCGACTGGATGGCCCTGCAATCCGATTTTGCCAGGGCGTCGCGCAATGATTGCACGTCCCTGGCGCGGTTTTCCAGGAATCCCGGGATCAGTTCCTCGAGATCCGGATCCACCGTTACGATTATCTTCTCAGCCGTCATGGTCTGTTCTCCGCTGCCGCGACTCCACCGCGGGATCGTCAGGAGACTGCCTGAAATCGGCCGGATCGATCCCGTTCTGGGCCAATAACTTGTAAAACTCGGTGCGGTTCCGCCCGGCGATGCGCGCCGCGTTGGCGACCTGCCCGTGCGTGATCCGCAATACAGTCATCAGGTATTTGCGCTCGAAATTCTGTTTGGCCTCCTTCAGCGTCTGGATCTCCCCGGGCTGATCCTGGAGGGCGCGTCTTGCCAGGCTCAGGGGGATGGTCTTCGTCTTGCACAATGCGGCGCAGACGTTTACCACATTGTTGAGCTGGCGGATATTGCCCGGCCACGATGCGGCCACGAGAAACTCCATGGCGTCCGGGGCGAACAGCTTCGCCTCCGCATTGTTCTGGTGCGCGAAGGACTGGAGGAAATGGGCGGCCAATGCCGGGATGTCTTCCCCGCGCGCCGAAAGTTCCGGGACATGGAGGGGAACAACCTTGAGCCGGTAGAACAGGTCCTCCCGGAATTCACCTTCCACCACGGCCCGGTCCAGGTCCCGGTGCGTCGCCGAGATGACGCGCACGTTGATCGGGTACGAGCGTACAGACCCCACCGGCCGGACGGCGAAGTCCTGCAACACACGCAGGAGCTTCACCTGCAGTGTCAACGGCATGTCGCCTATCTCGTCCAGAAACAGGGTTCCGCCGTCCGCGGCCTTGAACAGACCTTCGTGGCGCTGGTGCGCGCCCGTGAAGGCGCCCTTCTCATGGCCGAAGAGTTCCGATTCCAGCAGCTGTTCGGGAATGGCGCCGCAATTCACGGCAATGAACGGGCGCTCGCGCCGCGCGCTGGCATCGTGTATCGCACGCGCAATCACTTCCTTGCCTGTCCCGGTCGCCCCCGTAATGAACACGGTGACGTCGGTCGCGGCGACCAACTCGGCCAGTTCCATGACTTCCTCCATGGCGTGGCTCCGGTACACGAGCCCGGGAGCAAACTCCCGGCGAATGCCGCTGTCCTGGCCGGAGATCCGCAATGTCCTGCGCACGTTGTCCAGCAGCACTTCGCGCTTCACCGGCTTCGTCAGGAATGCCGCCGAACCCATGTGCGTCGCCTTGACCGCGTCCGGGATCTCGGCTTGTCCGCTCAGCATAATCACCGGCAACAGCGGTTTGCCGCGGTGGATCGCGGCAAGGACGTCCATGCCGTTCACTTCGTCCATCTTGAGGTCAGTAATGACCAGTCCTGGATGTGCCACGTCGACGCGCGCGAGCGCCTCCTTGCCGGAGCTGGCCGTGAGGACTTCGAAGCCGTCCTGGGTCAGCCACGTGGACAGGAGCGACAGGATCTCGGGATCGTCGTCGACGACCATGATCCGGTGTTGTCGATGCGGCCGGTTTGGCATGCGCGGCGGCCGCGGTTATTCCACGGTGACTGACTTGGCCAGATTGCGCGGCTGGTCCACGTCAGCGCCCTTCAGGATGGCGACGTGATACGCAAGGAGTTGGAGTGGAACCGTATAGACGATGGGTGCGAGACAACCTTCGATCGGTGCAATGTCAACCGCGTGCATGCCCTGGGCGGGCTCAACGTTGCATGCGGCGTCCTTGAATACGTAGAGTTCGCCGCCCCGCGCCCGCACTTCGTGCAGATTCGACTTCAGCTTCTCCAGCAGGTCGTCATTGGGCGCCACCGCGACGACGGGCATGGTGTCATCCACCAGCGCCAGCGGGCCGTGCTTCAGCTCGCCGGCGGGATACGCCTCCGCATGGATGTAGGAAATCTCCTTGAGCTTGAGCGCCCCCTCCATCGCCACGGGCAGCATGGGTCCGCGGCCCAGGTACAGGGCGTGCTGCTTTCCCACGAACCTGCGGGCCAGTTCCGCGAGCGAATCATTGAGCTCGAGCGCGCGGCGGATGGCGTCCGGCAGGCCGGACAGGTGCTCGACCAGCGCCCTCTCGTCTGCGGCCGCAAGGCCTTGCCGGCGGCCGAGCATGATGGCCAGCAGTAACAGCACGACCAGCTGCGTGGTGAATGCCTTGGTCGATGCCACGCCAATCTCGGGGCCGGCACGCGTGAGCAGGACGTGATCCGCCTCGCGCGTGAGTGAGCTTCCATCGACGTTGCAAATCGCGAGACTGCCGACATAGTCCCTGCCCTGTGCGCCGCGGAGCGCGGCGAGCGTATCCAGCGTCTCTCCGGACTGTGAAATCACGACCAGCAGCGTCCCCGGGGGGACAAGCGGACGGCGGTGACGGTATTCGCTGGCGTATTCGACCGAACACGGCACACGTGCCATCGTCTCCAACCAGCAGCGCGCCACCAGACCCGCGTGGTAACTCGTGCCGCACGCGACGATCTGCACGGCCCGCGTGCGATCCAGCAGCGCGCAAATACCGGCGCCGAAGGACTCGTCCAGGACCCGCCCGTCACCCGTGCGATCCCGGAGCGTCTCGGCGACGGCGACCGGCTGCGCGTAGATTTCCTTCAACATGTAATGACGGTATCCGCCCTTGTCCGTCGCCTCCGCCGAGAGTTCCGAGGTCACGATCGGACGGGTGGTCTTCCTGCCGTTCCGGTCGTAGATCACCACACCGCTGCTGCTCACATCCGCGACATCCCCATCTTCCAGAATGATGAAACGCCGGGTGACGGGCAACAGCGCCAGGATATCGGAAGCGATGAAGTGTTCGCCCCGGCCGATGCCGATGACCAGCGGGCTGCCCGAGCGCGCGGCCACGAGACGCTTCGGCTCGCTGGCGCTCATCACACCGATGGCGTAGGCGCCGTTGAGCTCCGCGAGTGTACGTTGCACGGCGGTCAGCAGATCGCCGCCCTCCCGCGCGTGGCGGTGGATCTGGTTGACGATGACTTCGGTATCGGTCTCGGACTGGAACTGGTATCCGGCCGTACGTTGCGAGCGGCGCAACTGCTCATGGTTTTCAATGATGCCGTTGTGCACGAGGGCGATGTCCGAGCAGACATGCGGATGGGCGTTATTGACGCTCGGCTCGCCGTGCGTCGCCCAGCGCGTGTGCGCGATGCCGATCCCGCCATGCAGGGAACGCACCGCCGGCAGGTCGGTCAGCTCCCGCACCTTGCCGCAGACGCGAACGCGCTCCAGCCTGCGATCGCCGTTCAGGATGGCGATACCCGCGGAATCATAGCCGCGGTATTCGAGCCGCTTCAGGCCATCCAGCAGGATGCCGCTGACGTCACGCTGCGCGATGGCGCCTACGATGCCACACATAATCCTTGCGAGTGACCGGTTTTAACAGTTTGATTTGCGGGTATTTTAGCTTAGGGACGCGCGCGTCGCGACGCGAAGGGAATGGTCGGGGCGAGAGGATTTGAACCTCCGACCACCTGCACCCCATGCAGGTGCGCTACCAGGCTGCGCTACGCCCCGTAAAGACAGTTATAAGTGAAAAGTGGAAAGTTACAAGTGGGAAAACTACGAACATTCGAACTGGGGCAGGCTCGCCGAGGATTCAACCTGCGGGCCCTACCTTCGGACAGAATCCCTTGAATTCTTACTTTTTACTTTTCACCTTCAACTTTTCACTTTTTACCGCCTCAGAATATCCAGCACTTCCTCCAGCTCGTTGCGCAACTGGCGAATAATCTGCTGGCTCTGATTGGAATCCTCGCGGGCTTCCTCGCCGGAAAGGCGCTGCCGCGCACCGCCAATGGTGAACCCCTGTTCGTAAAGCAGGCTGCGGATCTGGCGGATGAGGATGACGTCATGGCGCTGGTAGTAACGCCGGTTGCCGCGGCGCTTCAGAGGTTTGAGCTGCGGAAATTCCTGCTCCCAGTAGCGCAGCACGTGCGGCTTGACGGCGCACAGGTCGCTGACTTCGCCGATAGTGAAGTAGCGCTTGCCCGGGATCGCCGGGAGTTCAGCGCTACTGGACGCTTCCAGCATAGGCCTCTACGCGCGCCTTTAACTTTTGTCCGGGTCGGAAAGTCACTACCCGGCGGGCACTTATGGGGATTTCTTCGCCTGTTTTCGGATTCCGTCCCGGGCGCTGGTTCTTGTCGCGAAGATCGAAGTTGCCGAAACCAGAAAGTTTCACCTGGTAACCGGACTCCAACGCCGCCCGCACCTCTTCGAAAAACATTTCCACAATTTCCTTGGCTTCGCGCTTGTTGAGGCCGAGTTCTTCGTAAAGCCGTTCGGCCATATCGGCTTTGGTAAGTGCCGCCATGATTAATTTCTCAATTTGGCTCCGAATTTTCCCTGGACAGCCCCCAGTATCCCATCCAGCGCAGCCTCGACTTCAAGCTCTATAAGAGTGCTGGAAGATTTCTGAAAGGTCAAGCCCAAAGCGAGACTTTTTTTCCCTAGATCAACACCTTCGCCCTCATATACGTCAAACAACTCTAGGTTAGTCAGTAATTCCCCCCCGCTGGCGCGCACCACTATCAGCAGGTCTCCGACTGGGAGATCCCGGTCCACGACCAGGGCCAGATCACGCCGCATCGAGGGAAACCGTGAAAACTCGGCAAACGGGCGCTCCGGCCCGACAGCCAGGCGTTCCGCATCCAGCTCGAATGCATAAACAGGAACCTCGATTCCGGCCTTGGACAATCTCTTGGGATGGAGTGCCCCAACCACGCCAACCAATTGTTTATCAAGCAATATATTAGCAGCCTGGCCCGGCTGGAAGGGAGCGCGGTCGGTGGGCTGGTAGGTGCTTTCAGCGTTGAGGCGCAGCTCCGTCAGAAGCGCCTCGACATCCGCCTTCAAATCGAAGAACTCAGCTAACCTATTACTTCTATCCCATTGTTCTGAATATATATTTCCAAATGTAACCGCGGCAACCCGAAAGTCCTGCGTCAATCCGGGCTCGGCAAGGAAAACCCGCCCGATCTCGAATAACCGGACCCGCCCCTGCTGCCGATTCAGGTTGTAATTGAGAGCCTGGAGCAGGCCCGGCAGGAGGCTGACCCGCATGGCGCCCATGTCCTCGGCAATGGGGTTTTGCAGGCGAATGGGGGCCGGTGACTCGAAGAGGCCCGCCTGAACGGTTTCATCCACAAAACTGTAGGTGATCGCCTCGAAATAGCCACGGTCGACCAGGATCCGGCGCCAGGCTGAAAAGCGCGGATCCGGTCCCTGGAGATGCATGGCGGGCCGGCCGTCCGGCCTGCGGCTGGGGATGCGATCGTACCCATGAATGCGCGCGACCTCCTCGACCAGATCCGCCTCCAGCGTCACATCAAAGCGGTGGGAGGGGGAAACCACACGCCAGCCGCCATCCGTCTCCCGCGCCCTGAACCCCAGGTGTTCGAGGATCCCCGAAACTCGCTCCGGGGGCACGGCCAATCCCAGCAGCGTTTCCAGCCGCTTGCGCCGGAGTGTCAGTTCCGGTGCCGCCGGGAGGTGCCCCGGGCTGACCGCCTCGATGACCGGTCCGGCGCGTCCGCCGCAGGACTCCAGGATCAGCGCGGACGCCCTTTCCAGTGCCGGCGCCGGCAGAGCCGGGTCGACGCCGCGCTCGAATCGCTGCGAGGCATCCGTCTGCAAGCCGAAGCGCCTGGCCCGTCCGCGTACGTACTCGGGCATGAAGAAGGCACTCTCGAGAAATACATTGCGGCTGTGGGAGTCGATGGCGGTGTACTCTCCGCCCATAATCCCGGCGAGCGCTACGGCCCCGGAAGCATCGGCAATCACGAGCACGTCGTCCGCCAGGGTCCGCGTCAAACCATCCAGGCACTTCAACGCTTCAGCACTGCGGCCCCGGCGCACGTTGATCCCACCTTGGAGCCGATCATCGTCGAAAGCATGCATGGGTTGGCCCAGTTCGAGCATCACGTAGTTCGTGATATCGACCACGATGTTGATTCCACGCACATCGGCGCGCCGCAGGCGCTCGGCGATCCACAGGGGCGTGGGACGGCGGACATCGATGTCTTCAATGACTCGGCCAAGGTAGCGAGGACAGGCATCCGGAACGGGAAGGCTGATTTCCCGGCGCCGCGTTGAGGTCGCGGCCACCGCCGGTGTTTGCGGATGGCGGACCTTGCTCGAGTTCAGTACCGCGACTTCGCGCGCAATGCCGCTGATGCTCAGGCAATCGCCCCGGTTCGGAGTCACGGCCAGATCAAAAATGTGATCGTCAAGCTCCAGCGCACGATCCAGGGGCATTCCGGCCATCGCGGGGGGCTTCAATTCCAGCAGACTCCCGGACTCCTCACCCAGGCCGAGCTCCGCCCGCGAGCACAACATGGCTTCGGATCGAACACCACGGATGGTGACGGCGTCCAGGGCCCGGCTGTCACCGACGCGCGCGCCCGGCAAGGCCAGCGCATAAAGTCCGCCCGCGGCGACACCCGGCGCGCCGCAAACCACCTGCATCGACGCACCCGAGCCTGTGCTCACCGTGCAGATCTTCAGATCGCCTGACGACGGGTGCTTCGCGACGGTCTCGACCAGGCCTACCACCACCGGTCCCCATTCCGGCCGCAGCGACAGCGTGGCTTCCACTTCCAGTCCGGCCATGGTCAGCTGTTCGGCCAGCTCCGCCGTGGAGAGCGGCGGATCCACCCATTCGCGCAACCAGCGTTCGCTGAATTTCATTACGCGAACTGCCTCAGGAACCGCAGGTCGTTGTCGAAGAACATGCGAATGTCGTCGATACCGTACTTGAGCATCGCCAGGCGCTCGACGCCCATGCCGAACGCGAAGCCGGTGAAGCGCTCGCTGTCGATCCCCACGTTCTCCAGCACCCGCGGGTGCACCATGCCGCAACCCAGGATCTCCAGCCAGCCGTTCGCGCCCATGATGTCCACTTCCGCGGACGGTTCCGTGAACGGGAAATACGATGGACGGAAACGCAGGCTTACTTCCCGCTCGAAGAAATTGGCGACGAAATCCTCCAGGATACCCTTGAGATCCGCGAAACCGACGCCCTCGTCCACCAGCAGCCCCTCGATCTGGTGGAACATGGGCGCATGCGTCATGTCCGAATCGCAGCGGAACACGCGGCCCGGTGAAATGATCCGCAGTGGCGGTGGGCGCCGCTGCATGACGCGGATCTGCACGTTTGAGGTATGCGTGCGCAACAGCAGCTTCCCCCCCGCGACATAAAACGTATCGTGCATGGCGCGCGCGGGATGATCCTCGGGGATGTTCAAGGCCTCGAAGTTGTAGAAGCTGTCTTCGATTTCCGGCCCGTCGCTGATCTCGAAGCCGAGCTGCATGAACAGCGCCTCCATGCGTTCCAGGGTCCGGGTCACCGGATGGATGCCGCCCGGCCGCTGGCCGCGCGCTGGCAGCGTGACATCGATCCGTTCAGCGTCCAGGCGGGACTCGAGGGCCGCTTCCTCAAGCACGCTCCTGCGCCGCGCGATCCGCTCGTTGAGCTCGGCCTTGATGCGGTTGAGGATCTCGCCTGCGGCCTTCCGCCGTCCAGGATCCAGCCCGCCCAGCCGTTTCAGGCGCGCGGTCAGCTCGCCTTTCTTGCCCAGATAACGGACACGCAGGGCTTCCAGGGATTGCGGGTCCGCGGCAGCCTCGATCGCCGCGAAAGCCGACTCGGCGAACTTCTTCAGGTCCGGGTCTGTGGGCATAGGCGGTCCGGGTGACAGGAAAGAATACTCACAATCATCCAGCGGTTGCGGATCGGCTCCCCGGCGCCGGATGCCCGGCGCGGCTGGCGGAGACCGGGAAAGGACCCGGGCCCCTTCCCGGACTGCGGACTCGGGCTAGCGTGTCAGCGGCGCGGCTCAGCGTGCAAGACTGGCCTTCGCCTGTTGCACCAACCGCGCGAACGCGTTCGCGTCCGACACCGCCAGGTCCGCAAGTACCTTGCGGTCGATGTCCACGCCGCCCTTGCGCAACCCGCTGATGAAACGGCTGAATGACAGGCCGTGCAGCCGCGCGGCGGCGTTAATCCGGATGATCCAGAGCGAACGAAACTCGCGCTTGCGACGGCGACGGTCGCGATACGCATACTGGCCGGCGCGCGTGACCGCCTGAGTGGCGATCCGGAAGACGTTCTTGGTACGCCCGCGATATCCCTTGGCCTTGCTGAGGACCTTTTTGTGTCTGGCGCGCGCGGTCACTCCGCGTTTAACTCTGGGCATGGGAAGAAACTCCGGTCAAATGGACGGCAACATGCGCTTCACGGCCTTGTGATCGCTGCCGTGTACTTCGGCCATCGAACGGAGATGGCGTTTACGCTTCGTGCTCTTCTTGGTCAGAATGTGGTTGCGGTGCGACTGGCGGTGGCTGAGTCTGCCCGCGGCGTTCTTCTTGAAACGCTTGGCCGCCCCACGATTGGTTTTCAACTTCGGCATACCTCACTCCATCTGGCATCAATTCACAAAGTCACAATTCATCAGATCCAAACGTCAACGCTTAGGCGCCATGACCATGATCATCTGCCGGCCCTCCAGCTTGGGATGCTGCTCGATGATCCCGTACGGGCCCAGGTCCAACTCGATCCTGTCGAGCATCTTGCTGCCCAGCTCTTTATGCACCATCTCGCGCCCGCGAAAGCGCAGCGTCACCTTGACCTTGTCCCCGTTTGTCAGGAAACGAATGATGTTGCGCAGCTTGATCTGGTAGTCCCCTTCCTCCGTGCCGGGGCGAAACTTGATTTCCTTGACCTGGATCTGTTTCTGTTTCCGCTTCGCCGCCTGTTTCTTTTTGCTCTGATCGAACAGGAATTTACCGTAGTCCATGATGCGGCAGACAGGCGGGCTCGCGTTCGGCACCAGCTCCACGAGGTCCAGTTCCGCTTCCTGCGCCATCGTCTGGGCCTGGTTCAGGGACACGATCCCGATCTGTTCCCCTGTTGTGCCAATCAATCGCACTTCCCGTGCGTTGATTTCCTCGTTCAGACGGTTCTGTTTTTCCAGTGCGATCTTCTATCCCTCCAAAACATTTCGGCCGCGGCACGCGATCTCGTTGCGAAGACGACTGAGGAATTGCTCCAACGGCATCGCCCCCAGGTCCTCGCCGCTGCGCGTACGCACGGCCACGGTCCGGTTTTCCGCTTCGCGCGCCCCGACGATCAGCAGGTAGGGAACGCGCTGCATTGCGTGTTCGCGGATTTTAAGGCTGATGGTTTCATTTCTCAAGTCGGACTCAACCCTGAAGCCTTGATTTTTCAGGATTTCTGCAACGGTGGAAGCCGCCTCCGCCTGCCTTTCCGTCAGGCTCAGGACCACGGCCTGCAACGGCGCAAGCCAGAGCGGGAGCGCCCCGGCATGGTGCTCGATCAGGACGCCGATGAAGCGCTCCAGAGAGCCCAGGACCGCGCGGTGGATCATCACCGGGACTTTGCGGCTGCCGTCCGGCGCCACGTAACTGGCATCCAGGCGCGCGGGCATCGAAAAGTCGAGCTGGATCGTGCCGAGCTGCCAGACACGGCCGATCGAATCGCGCAGGGAAAAATCGATCTTCGGCCCGTAGAACGCCCCATCCCCGGGGTTCAGGCTCCACTCCAGTTTGGTCGCCTCCAGTGTGGCGCGCAGGGCGTTTTCCGCCTGGTCCCAGAGCTCGTCCGACCCGACCCGATTTTCCGGCCGCGTGGCCAGGCGGATCTGCACGTCGCTGAAACCGAAGTCGCGGTAGACCGCGAAGACCAGGTCTATCAGCCCGCTGACTTCGTCCTGAATCTGACCCTCGGTGCAGAAGATATGGGCATCGTCCTGGGTGAAGCCGCGCACGCGGAGCAGGCCATGGAGCGCGCCGGAGGGCTCATTGCGGTGGCAGGAGCCGAATTCGGACATGCGCAGCGGCAGATCGCGGTAGCTTTTCAGACCCTGATTGAAAATCTGGATGTGCGCCGGACAATTCATCGGCTTGATGGCGAACTCCCGCTCCTCGGATTGAGTCATGAACATCACCTCGCCGAACTTGGAGATGTGACCGGACTTCTCCCACAGCGAGCGGTCGATGATCTGCGGCGTGCGGACTTCCTGGTAGCCGCGGCTCTGCAATTGGGCCCGGATGTAGTTCTCGATTTCCTGGTAAACGCGCCAGCCGTGGTCGTGCCAGAACACCATGCCAGGCGCCTCGGGCTGGAAATGGAACAGCCCGAGCCGGCGTCCGATCTTGCGGTGATCGCGCTTCTCGGCCTCGGCCAGACGCTGCAGGTATTCTTTCAGCGCCTTCTTGTCCGGCCAGGCAGTACCGTAGATCCGCTGCAGCATCTCGTTGCGCGAATCGCCGCGCCAGTAGGCCCCGGCGAGCTTGGTGAGCTTGAAGGCCTTCAACCGGCCCGTGCTCGGCACGTGCGGCCCGCGGCACAGATCGGTGAAGTCCCCCTGCGAATACAGGGTGAGCGGTTCGGCCTCCGGGATGGACTCGATGATCCGCGCCTTGTATTCCTCCCCCGCCGAACGGAAAAAAGCGATCGCCCGGGAACGGTCGATGACCTGGTGGGACACCACCAGGTCCTGGCGCGCCAGTTCCTTCATCCGCGCCTCGATGGCCTCGAGGTCCTCCGGAGTGAACGGGCGCGGAAACGCGAAATCGTAGTAGAAGCCGTCTTCCACCACCGGCCCGATGGTGACCTGGGCTTCCGGGAACAGCTGTTTGACCGCCTGCGCAAGCAGGTGTGCGCAGGAATGCCGGATGATCTGCAGCCCTTCCGGATCGCGCTCCGTGATGACACGCAGCTTTGCGTCATCCCGAATGAGGAAGTCCGCGTCGCGAAGCTTGCCATCCACTTCGACGGCGAGCGTGGCTTTCGCCAGGCCAGGGCCGATGTCGGCCGCAACCTCGACGGCCGTGACGGGTTCCGGGTAAGTGCGCTGCAAGCCATCGGGCAGCGTGATTCTCGGCATGTTTCGCTCCTTAAAATACAGAGGTGACCCGCACAAGAGGTCACTTGCGTTCCAGCGGCCCCTACAATAGGCCGCGCAGAGTTCAAACGGTGCTACTCCGTACAGGAGGTACGGCGTTCTGCAATCGCCCTGCGATTGCGGAACGAAGGAACGCGAAAATCACACTTTTCGCGTTCCGTCCCGGAAAAGGCCATGGACGGCCTTTTCCGGGGAGAACAATGGTAGGCGCGATTGGACTCGAACCAACGACCCCCACCATGTCAAGGTGGTGCTCTAACCAGCTGAGCTACGCGCCTGTGGAAAACCGGGTCATAGGATAGCCGCCGCGACAGCACGCCTCAAGAACAAAAAATGCCGCTCACCCCCGCGGCAGACTAGGCCGCGACACTCTGCATCGACTGCGCCTCGACGACCGCCAGGGCGGTCATGTTCACCAGGCCGCGCACGGTGATGGATGTCGTCACCACGTGGGCCGGTCGTGCCGCTCCGACCAGCATGGGGCCGACGGTGACGCCTCCGCCCAGCATCTTCAGCAGGTTGCAGGAGATATCGGCCGCATCCCCGTTCGGCATGATGAACAGGTTCGCGGGCCCCTTGAAACGCGCAACGGGCAAGACCTGGTTCCGGATCTCCTGCGACACGGCCGCATCCGCGCGCATTTCCCCTTCGACGTTCAACTCCGGATGGCGCTCGCGCAGCAGCCTGAGCGCCTCGCGCATTTTCCGGGCGGAAGGATCATCGTGCGAGCCAAAGCTGGAGTGCGACAACAGCGCGATGCGCGGGCGGATCCCGAAGTGCTGCACGAGACCGGCGGCGAGCACGGTCATTGCCGCGATCTCCTCGGCGTCCGGATCGGGCGTGACGTGCGTATCGCAGACGAAGAACGTGCCGCTCGGAAGCACCAGGGCCGTGACGGTCGAGAAGTCGTGCACGCCGGCGCCCCTGCCGATGACATCACCGATGTGGCGAAGGTGCGTGTTGAACTCCCCGGTGGTCCCGCACAGCAGTGCATCCGCCTGGCCGGCCTGCAACAACAGTGCGGCGAGCACGGTGTTCTGCGTGCGCACGGCATGCCGGGCCTGTTCCGTCGAGACGCCCTTGGGCCCCATCTGTTCGTGGTAGCGCTGCCCGTAGCGGTCGATACACTCGTCATGCAGCGGGTCGATGACCGTCACTCCCTTTTCCGGATCGATGCGCAGAACCAGCTCGGCGATGCGCTCGCGGATGACTTCGCGCCGGCCAATCAGGATCGGCACGGCGAGGCCTTCGTCCAGGACCTGCTGCACCGCCTGCAGTACCCTGGGGTTCTCCCCTTCGGCATAGACCACGCGTCGCGCCACCTGCCTGGCCTGGTCGTACACGGGCTTCATCAGGAAACCGGTACGGAAAACGAACTGCGTCAGGCGCTGTCGGTAGGCCCTGAAATCGGCGATCGGACGCGTCGCGACGCCACTGTCCATGGCTGCCTTCGCGACCGCGGGCGCCAGACGCACGATGAGCCGCGGGTCGAACGGCTTGGGGATCAGGTACTCCGGCCCGAACTTCCAGTTGCCCGCGCCATATGCTTTCGCCACGATCTCGGATGGCTCCGCGAGCGCCAGATCGGCGATTGCTTGCACGCAGGCGAGCATCATCGCATCGTTGATCGTCGTGGCGCCCACGTCCAGCGCGCCGCGGAACAGGTACGGGAAGCACAGCACGTTGTTCACCTGGTTCGGATAATCGGAACGGCCCGTGCAGATCAGCGCATCGGGGCGCACGAGCTTGACCTGTTCCGGCAGGATCTCGGGGTCCGGGTTGGCCAACGCCAGCAGCAGCGGCCGCGGCGCCATCCGCGCCACCATGTCCGGCGTCAGGACATTGCCGGCCGACAACCCCAGGAAGATGTCCGCGCCCTCGACGGCTTGCGCCAGCGTGCGCGCGGGCGTGTCGGCGGCGTAGGCCGACTTGTACGGATCCATATGCTCCCTGCGGCCCCGGTAAATGACGCCGGCCATGTCGGTCGCGACGATGTTCGCGCGCCGCAGGCCGATCAACTGCAACAGTCTCAGGCAGGCCTGTGCCGCCGCGCCGGCGCCCGAGGTCACGAGCCGGACCTGCTCGATCTTCTTCTGCACGATGCGCAGGCCGTTCAGTATCGCGGCGCAGACGATGATCGCCGTGCCATGCTGATCGTCGTGCAGGACCGGGATCTTCAGCCGTTCGCGCAGCTTCCGCTCGACGATGAAGCACTCCGGCGCCTTGATGTCTTCGAGGTTGATGCCGCCGAAGGTGGGCTCCAGGCTCGCGATGATCTCGACCAGCCGATCCGGATCGCGTTCGTCGATCTCCAGATCGAAGACGTCGATGCCGGCGAATTTCTTGAACAGCACCGCCTTGCCTTCCATGACCGGCTTGGCGGCCAGCGCGCCGATGGGGCCGAGGCCGAGGACGGCCGTGCCGTTGGAAATCACGGCCACCAGGTTGCCGCGCGCCGTGAGCAGCGGGGCCTGCGCCGGATCGCGTTCGATCTCTTCAGAGGCCGCGGCGACGCCGGGAGAATAGGCCAGCGCCAGATCGTGCTGGTTCGCAAGCGGCTTGGTCGCGTGGATGGCGAGTTTGCCCGGCGGGTCGCCACGGTGGTAGTCCAGGGCCTCGTTGCGCAGTTCGTCCTTCACCGGGCCCTCCTCCGCGGCCGCGGCGGCTGTTCCGGGATCTCCAGCTCGGACGCCTGCATGCGCCGGATCTGGTCGCGGATCCGCGCCGCCTCTTCGAATTCGAGGTCGCGCGCGTGGCGGTACATCTCTTCCTCGAGCCGCCGGATGCGTTTGGCCAGCAGTTCCGGCGAAAGGGCGCTGTAATCCTCCCCAAGCTCGGCGACGCGCGCCCACCGGCGGGCCGGCGCGGCGGTTCCGGTGAAGGCGCCTTCCATGATGTCGGCGACGGCCTTGCGGATCCCTTGTGGCGTAATGCCGTGTTCCAGGTTGAATCGGCGCTGGCGCGCACGCCGGCGCTCCGTCTCGTCGATCGCGCGGCGCATGGAACCGGTGACCACATCCGCGTACATGATCGCCTTGCCGTTGATGTTGCGCGCCGCGCGCCCGATGGTCTGGATGAGCGTCGTTTCGGAGCGCAGGAACCCCTCTTTGTCCGCGTCGAGGATCGCGACCAGCGAGACTTCCGGCAGGTCCAGCCCCTCGCGCAGCAGGTTGATGCCGACCAGCACGTCGAATTTGCCCAGGCGCAGGTCGCGCACGATTTCGACGCGTTCGAGGGTCTCGATGTCGGAATGCAGGTAGCGCACCCGCACGTCATGCTCGGCCAGGTAGTCGGTCAAATCCTCGGCCATGCGCTTGGTCAGCGTCGTTACCAGCACTCGCTCTTCGGCCGCCACGCGCAGGCGAATCTCCGACATCAGGTCGTCGACCTGGGTCGCCACCGGGCGCACTTCCACCTCCGGATCGACCAGCCCGGTCGGCCGCACCAGTTGCTCCACGATCTGGCCCGAGCGCCCGCGCTCGTATGGTCCCGGCGTCGCCGAAACAAAGATGGTCTGGGGCGCGAGCTGTTCGAATTCATCGAAGCGCAGCGGCCGGTTGTCGAGCGCGCACGGCAGGCGGAAACCGTACTCCACCAGATTCTCCTTGCGCGAGCGGTCGCCGCGGTACATCCCGCCGAGCTGCGGGATCGTATTGTGGCTCTCGTCGATGAGCAGCAACGCGTCGTGCGGCAGATAGTCGAACAGCGTCGGCGGCGGCTCACCCGGACGGCGGCCGGACAGGTGCCGGGAGTAATTCTCGATGCCGGAGCAGTAGCCGATTTCCAGCATCATTTCGATGTCGAAGCGCGTGCGCTGCTCGAGCCGCTGGTATTCGACCAGCTTGTTGGCTTTCTGCAGGAATTCCAGCCGCTCGTGCAACTCCGCCTTGATCGCCTCAATCGCATCCAGCACCGTCTGCCGGTCGGTCACATAATGGCTCTTCGGGTGGATCGTGATGCGCGGCACCTGCCGCGACACCTCCCCGGTGAGCGGGTCGAACAGCGCGATGTTCTCGATCGCGTCATCGAAGAGTTCGACGCGCACGGCCTCGCTCTCCGATTCGGCCGGGAAGATATCGATGAGGTCGCCGCGCACGCGGTAAGTGGCGCGGTGCAGCTCGATTTCATTGCGCGTGTACTGCATGTCCGCGAGCCGGCGCAGCATAAAGCGCTGTTCCATGCGTTCGCCGCGGTCGAGGTGCAGCACCATCCTCAAATAGGCCTTGGGATCGCCCAGGCCGTAAATGGCGGACACCGTAGCGACGATGATGGTATCCGGGCGTTCCAGCACCGCCTTGGTGGCAGACAGCCGCATCTGTTCGATGTGCTCGTTGATCGAGGCGTCCTTCTCTATATACGTGTCGGTGGACGGCACGTACGCCTCGGGCTGGTAATAGTCGTAATAGGAAACGAAGTACTCCACCGCACTGCCGGGGAAAAAATCCCGCATTTCCCCGTAGAGCTGGGCGGCGAGCGTCTTGTTGGGCGCCAGGATCAGCGTGGGCCGCTGCACTTCCTGGATGACGTTGGCGACCGTGAAAGTCTTGCCCGACCCGGTGACGCCGAGCAGGGCCTGGTGCGCGAGTCCGTCGCGCAGACCCTCGACGAGGCCGCGGATCGCCGCGGGCTGGTCGCCGGCAGGTTGGTAACCCGCCGCGAGCGTGAAACGATTGGACAGGGGATAGTACTCCGACTTCCGGAATCCGGTATGAAACCAGGAAATTCTTCAGGCGATACCGTCGAGCTCCTCTTCCACCTCGCGACGTTCCACGAATGTGAACGACGGAAGAGGGCAACCCTTCTCGATAAATTCGTCAATCGTATGTTTGAAGAAGACGTAGACCGGTATCCGGGACTCCCGCGACTTTCGCTGCAACGCGTGAAATTTCTCCACCAGCTCGTCTCGATTAATCAACGTATGGTGCTCTTTCGACACGAACTCGCGATAGTCAGGGTGGCCTTTCAGAGCTAACGGCTGAACCATAATGTTTGGCATCGGCACGTTTCTGCCCGCCAGAAGTTCCTGGATCAAGCCTACAAACAGAGGGAGATCCGCATAATTCCGTTTCATCAGACAAAACGTGAAGGACGTCGAAAGAGGATAGGATTCTTGCTCAATATATTCGTAAAGAAACTTGATGTTTCGCACGATACGGTCGAATTTGACCCTTACCCGGATGCTTTCGAGGAGCTCAGGCGTGGCCGCGTCCAGGCTCATGTTGAGCTTGTCGATATACTGGTTGTCGATTAGCTTTCTCACATTCTGCTCGGTCAACAACATCCCGTTCGTCGACATCCTCAGACTTGACCCTACCTCCTTCAGACGTCGGGCAACTTGCTCCCAGGACTTCAACATCAACAGTTCACTGCCGTTGGTGAAAAAATCGATGATGCTTTCACTTCGTGCAAAACTCTTGTCTATGTTCTCGCTTTCCATTTCGGTAAGGAAAGTCCCGTCCGGCATTTCCACACCGTGTTCGATAACGCCGTTGTATTTGCCCGGACATTGGACACATCGGGCATTGCAAACCGCGATCAGGTTCGTCTCACGCAGCGGCGCGACATTACGGGGCCGCACCTCGCCGGCCAGGAAATCCTCAACGATCTCGCCGATAACACGCAGCTTTTCCACCGCGAGTCGGAATTCTTCCGGGCGATCCCCGGTCTGCCCCTGCAAGGTGACAATTGCCTTACCGTAGGATTCCAGGATCTTCCTGCCGTCATCGGTCAGTTCCTTTTCATTGAACAAATCCTGAATCCGCGACAATGGCGGAAGATTCTTGAGATCGTACTTTTTAACAATTTGCCAGTTGGCAACCAGCGGTTTAAGTATCAATTTGCGCAATGAGGTTGGCGTACCGTTGTTGTAGCACGCCTTGCAAAAGTTGTCCGGGAATCGCCCGGCGACAATATCTCTCCGGAACTGTATAGCGGTGTCCGAATTCCAACTCTGCTCCAGGCCGTCAGCAATCCAGTCGCCCATGGGCAAAGGATTCCGGCAACAAGGATTCATGTTCCCCTTCATTAACAGGACACCTTCAATCCAGGGTGACGCGCAAAATTTTCCTTCAGGCATTTGACTACCCCTCTTCAGCTCCCGCCTTGCAAAGCCTTCCGGCCCGCATCTCGCATTTGTTCATCCCTCCAGGTAAGCAACATTACGACAGATCAATCTCCGCCAAGTAGGGGGCGTATTTCGGATCCTTTACCCTGTTCCTGACCTCGGAAAGGTTTGTAATCATCGATTCCAGATCATCGCTGCTCACCTTTTCCGTCCGGAACACCAGGTCACGGGGTGTCACTGCGAGATACGCCAGAAGAGCCGACACGGTCTGTGCCTTATTATGTACCAGATCTTCATAAAAGACGGTCATGTTTTTATGGCCTTCCAGTGCAGCCTGAATCCGCCGCAGAGCCGCTTCGTGGTTCCGGACATCCTGGACGAAACGGTCCAGATCGATATTCACGCGCGTGGTTCCCGGCGCGGGTTCGGCTGACCCCTCTTTGAGGCGCCTGTCCATGAAAATTTGCTCCGAGAGGTGCCGTCTGAACATGTTCCTCCGGCGCAGGTACACGATTTTGATGTCCATGTCCTCGGATAGCGACGCGGCAAGATCGGCAAAGTGGAGATCGAGGAATTGCGTATAAAGAATCTTGAAACCGACTGCGCGTTTCGCAATCTTCGCCGAGTAGATGCAATCCCGCAGGAACGCCGGGTGGCACTGTTCGCGCAGCCGCAACAGGAAGTCCCAGTATGCCTCTTTCTCCATGTTATCGCTTTCCGGCAGGACCGCCTGCCGCGCTTTGGGTGAAAAGCCCGACACGCGGTACCTGCCGAAGACTTCGCTGTGACAGCAGATCGCCGGATGCGAGTTGAGCGCGTGGATCAGCATGGTGCTGCCACTGCGGGCAGGCGCAATGATGGCAAAGTTGATCCGCTTAGTTGTCATGCAGCACCAGACTTCGTTCCGGCGACACGCTGCCCCCCCCGGGAACGGGTTTATATTTTGCGGGCCGCGTAAAGCACCCGCGACATCTCCCCCTTGTAGATCTCCATCCGGGCTTCCTTCAGCAGACAGATCTCCCCGAGCCCGTAATACCGTAGCACGCTCTCGAGAACGGGCTTGCTCAGCGCCCAGAAATTGGTGCGGTCGCCGTTGAACCCCCAGACAAACTTGCAGAGCGTGGGATCCGAACCGAGGTAGCACGTCGTTTCCAGTCCAAGGTAACCGCCTTTGCGCAGGCTGCGCGCGCAGTTTTCCAGGGACAACAGCGGATTGGGGAGGTGATAGAGGGTGCCGAAATGCAGAATGAGATCGAAATAATCCGGTCGGAGAAACGTCGTTGCGTCGCGCAGGAGAAATTCAGTCGATTTGCACGAGGCTTGCCCGGCCAGGAACTCCGCCACCTCCTTGTGTCGTTCCCAGACGTCCACTCCGGTGACGCGCATGCCGTAGCGGGAAGCCAAGTAAACGGAGTTGTATCCGGCGTTGAACCCAATATCGAGGGCGGTACCGCCGGAAAGGGACGACATGGGCAGGTGCGCTTCGAGAACATTGATCTTGTTCAATGGTGTGCGCGTGAACGGCGTGGTCGTTTCCAAATCGCTTGTCTTGACGCCGTTGGAAAAGCATATCTCGTGCCGCCACGGCTGCCACTTGCGGAGCCGTTCGACGAGTCTCTCGCGGTCGAGATCGGTCCTGATGGTCAGAGTGCCGGGGCTTTCCGTCACGGGGAGTTCTCCGTCTCGCGGACGCGGGCCGTCACTCGATGCCTGGCCCGGGAGCCGTCCTGTTCATCTGGCGGGCTGTTCATGCCGTTTGCGGCGCACAGTGTAACCGACGACGCCGGCCGTGGTAAGCCGCCGCGCGCGCCGTGGTGTTAGAATGGCCGCTGCGAATGTCCACGGTCGATTCACCTTCGAGCGGTCCGGTCTTTGTCATCGGCAGCTACCGATCCGGCACCAGCATCCTCGCCTGGTGCCTGAGCCAGCACCCCAACCTGTTTCACCTTCCGGAAACCTACTGGATCGCGAAACTCTCGGTCGACCTGGATTCGACCTACTCGCTCGGCATCCGCAACGGCCGCTTCTCCCACCTCGGCCAGATGGGCCTCAGCAAGGATGAGTTCTACCGGCGCATGGGCACCGGCATTGATGCCTTCATCAAATCGACCCGCGACATTCTCATCAACAAGGTCGAGCGCGGGAACCAGAACCGCAGCGAACTGCGCCGTCGCCGGTCGGAATGGGATCCCAAGACCCGCTGGGTCGATGCCACGCCCGAGAATACTCACTACGTACCAGGCCTGCTGCGCCTCTTCCCGGACGCGCAGTTCATCCATATCCTGCGTGACCCGCACGAGGTCGCGCGCTCGCTGGAGAATTTCTCGCAGGCCGGCGGCGCAAAGGATTATGCACAGCAGGAGGCCTATGAAGCCTGGTTGCGGCTCACCCGCGCCGCGGTGCGCACGGAACGGGCGCTGGGCGCCGCCCGTGTCCACCGGCTGGCCTACCGGGACCTGGTGGAGAACAGCGAGGTCGCCTTGCGGAAGTGCATGGCATTTCTCGGCGAGCCGTACAGCGCCGAGTGCCTGTTGCCGCTGGCCAGAAAGATCAACAGCTCCAAGGTCGAGGATCTTGAATCGGGCCGCAGCGGCGGCGGCACCCCTCCCGCCTGGGTACAGGACGCCGACACCTGGTACACGCAGATCCTTCAGGAAAATTCACCGCCCTCGATCCCGGTCGAGACCGAGATGCAGGAGATGTCAAAGGATTTTGACGATCTGGTCGCGGCCGGACGCATTGGAGAACGCGCCGTGGCCGCGCATTCGAAGGTCATGAAGCTCTACCGGAAGCTGTGCAGCGCGATCGGGGTCAAACGCCCGGGGGCCGTCACCTGACGGCGTGAAACAGGATCCCCATCCCGCCCAGATAGCCCAGTTCCCAGGACCAGTACAGGTGGCAGAACGCCTGCGCGAAGCCGGCGTTGCGCATGTCATCCAGCAGGTCCCAGCCGAAATGGTAGTAGCAGAGCACGCCGTCGGGGTTCAGGGGATCTCCATGATACTCGGGTGGATGCAGATGCTCGATGCTTCCATCCGCCTGTATACGGGCACGCGCCAGCGTCTGCGCCAGGTCGAGACGGAATGGCGCGGTCAGAACCAGACTGCCTCCGGGACTCAGCACCCTGCATAATTCCTTCAGGGCTGACCGGTAATCCGGAACGTGCTCGAGGACGTCGAACGAACCGGCAATCTCGAACTGGCCGTCACGAAACGAGAGCCGCGTCATGTCTTCATTCCGCAGCCCGCGGCCGTTGGTGGCGCCGGGTGCGGTGCCGTCTCCGAGGAACTCGCTGCCGACCGTGTGCGGCGCCCGGCCCTTCACCAAGTCGTAAAACGGCGTGGCCTGCTCGGTGAGATAGACGCTGCTGTCCGGGGTCAGGCCGCAATTCGACTTCATGAAATGCAGCGACGCGCGCAGCCGGTTGTTAATCCCGCAGGGACACACCAGCCGTTCGCGCCAGTTGGGGATTTCGCGGCCATCCGGGCGCGTTCGTGAATGTTGCCAGTCGGCGCTGAACACCACCGGCTTGTCGCACAGACCGCATTGCCCCTCCATCCGGATCGGCTTTTTTCCGCTGATGAGGGTGAACTCGCGCTCGGTGCGCAGCCGGATCTCGTTCCCGAGTTCCGTGCGCCGGGCGAGGAACGCCGCCATGTCGGGGAAAGGCCGCGACGGGAAAGGAAGCGATGTCTGCGGTTCCACTGGAAACTCGGATCTCGTGGGGCGCTGACGCTCGCGGAAACCTGCGCGCGATGTCAGTGACGGCCGATGGTCATGGATTGGCTCCCCGGGACGGGCTCGAACCGCCGACCTAGTGGTTAACAGCCACCCGCTCTACCGACTGAGCTACCGGGGAATCAGGGCTGCGTATGGTACTCATCGCATCCTAGCCGGTCAATTACGCTGTCCCGGTTCTCCACGCACCTTCTCGAGGTGATCGGCAAACTGTTCGCCGATTTCCGGATCCTGGAGCGCAAAGGCGACTGTCGCCTGCAGCATACCGAGCTTCGAGCCGCAGTCGAAACGCCTCCCGGCAAAACTGAAGGCGAATACCTCTTCGCAGGACAACAGCATCGCCACGGCGTCGGTCAGTTGGATCTCGCCGCCGGAACCCGCCGCGGTCCGGGCGAGACACTCGAGCAGTTTCGGCGTGAAGACATAACGGCCCACGACCGCGAGATTCGAGGGCGCGTCGGCCGGCTTTGGCTTTTCCACTATTGCCTTGATCGCGCCCAGTCCATCGGCGCCGGACTCCATGGAGACGATACCGTACTTGTGCGTTTCCTCCCGCGGCACCGGTTCGACGGCGATGATGCTGCGGCGGTGCTCCTGGAACAACGCGACCATCTGCGCGAGGACGCCCCGGCTGCCGTCTTCGATCAAATCGTCGGGCAGGGCCACGGCGAAGGGCTCATCACCGACCAGCTCGCGCGCGCGCAATACCGCGTGGCCCAGGCCAAGCGGTTCCGCCTGACTGACGAAATGGCAGGACACGCCGGCCGGGAGCACGGAACGGACCTGGTGGAGCAAATCATGCCTCGCCTTGCGTTCGAGCAGCGTCTCGAGTTCCGCGGAGGGGCTGAAGTGATCCTGAATGGCCGTGCGCGAGGGCGATACCACGAAAATAAGTTCGTGGATGCCGGCACGAACGGCTTCTTCCGCCGCGTACTGGATGAGCGGCTTGTCCACGACCGGCAGCATCTCCTTGGGAACCGCCTTGGTGGCCGGCAGGAAGCGCGTACCGAGCCCTGCGACCGGAAATACGACCTTGCGCACAATCATGGCGAGCCGCCGCCCGGAACGATCGAAACGACGTTGCTCGCGCGCGCCTCGCGCAGCGGCGCGCCGCTGGTCAGCGTCTTGAGGAGTCCGGCTATCGCCTCCTCGTCGAAGTGGTCGCAGGCCGCACGCAGTTCGGTCAGGCGCGCCTCCAGGAACTGGCGATCGATCTCGGGATGCCGGGCCAGGAAGATCTTTCTGTGCGCCGTCTGTTCGCGCTGCTCGTAGGAATGGAACAGCTCTTCAAACAGCTTCTCCCCCGGCCGCAAGCCGGTGAATTCAATGCGGACGTCCCGGCCCGGTACAGCGCCGGCCAGCCGGATCATCTGTTCCGCCAGGTAGGCGATCTTCACCGGATTGCCCATATCGAGCACGAATACCTCGCCGCCGCGGCCCATCGCGCCGGCCTGCAGGATCAGTTCGCAGGCTTCCCTGACGGTCATGAAATAGCGGCTGACTTCCGGGTGAGTCACCGTGACCGGCCCGCCGGCGTCGATCTGCTCCTGGAACAGCGGTATGACGCTGCCGTCGGAACCGAGCACGTTTCCGAAACGCACCGTAATGAACTTGGTCCCGGCGCCGCTATTCCTGGCCTCGCAGAGCAGTTCTGCGACGCGCTTGCTGGCGCCGAGCACATTGGCCGGCGCGACCGCCTTGTCAGTGGAGATCAGCACGAACTTTTCGCACCCCTGCCGGCGCACGGCGTCGGCAAGGGTGATGGTGCCGAATATATTATTGAGCACCGCCTCGCGGACGTGTTCCTGGAGCATCGGCACATGCTTGTAGGCGGCGGCGTGGAACACCACTTCCGGGTGGTGCCGTTTCAGCAGGCGCTCCACCGCCGCGCCGTCGCGTATGTCTCCGAGTTCGGCGTGCACCCGGAGCGCCGGGTTGAGCCGGCCGACCTGCCGGTGGATCCGGTAGAGGTTGAATTCGCTCCGATCCAGCACGACGAGGCGCGCGGGAGCAAGACGCGCGATCTGCCGGCACAACTCCGAACCGATCGATCCGCCCCCGCCGCTGATCAACACGACCTTTCCCGCCAGGCCCGATTCAATCGCTTTCCAGTCCAGCTCGACGCGTTCGCGGCCCAGCAAGTCCTCGACCGACACCTCACGCAATTCGCGCAGCACGGGGGCCCCCGCCACCATTTCGTCCAGACCCGGCAGCGTGCGCAGCGGCACGCCGGTCTCCTCGCATTTCTCGACAATGCGCTGCATCTGCGCGCCGGTCGCGGAGCGGATTGCGATGACGATGACCTCCGGGGAGGTGCGCCGGCAGAATTCGGCGATGGAATCCACCGGTCCCAGCACGCGCACGCCGTGGATTTCCGAATGCCGCAGGTCCGGGCGGTCATCGACGAAGCCGACAGGGAAGTACTGCCCGTCGCGCAGCATTTCGCGGACCAGCATCTCCGCGGAGCGGCCGGCGCCGATGATCAACACGCGCTTCGCCTGGCCGATCGGCTGCAGGCTGAGCTTGCGGTCTTTCAGGTAGCGGTAGCTCAGGCGCGGACCGCCGAGGAAGAAGATCAGCAGTATCGGGTAGAGGACCAGGATGGAACGGGGCACGCCTTCCAGCCGGAACAGGATGAACAGGGCAAGGGTGATGCCCAGCGCGCCGAGCACGGAGGCGCGAACGATGTTCCACAGATCCGGCAGGCTCGCGAAGCGCCACATGCCGCGATAGAGGTGAAACATCGAAAAAATGAACCCCTGGATGAGGACCACCACCGGGATGGTGTACAGGCTGAGCTGGAACCCGGGGAACGGAATTTCGAAGTTAAAGCGGGCCCACCAGGCGAACTGCCAGGCGAGCGCCGCCATGAACAGGTCGTGAAGAATGATGATGGTGCGCTTGCTGATCAACATCGGACAACCGCCACTACCGGGCACGAAAGGAAAGACGGATTGACCCGCCCGCTGTCACGCCCATCGCAGTGGGCGCGTTTCGGCCCGTATAAACAATGAATTGGCATGTAAACGTCAGGCAATATACCACCTTTGCGCGAGGCGGGACGGGCTTGCCCCCGAAGGCAGGGAAAACGGCACGCTGAAATCTATCCCGCTTCCGGACGCGGGCGGCATCGCCATTGCACGATGATCCACAACGCGGATCCGAGAGCCAGCGCGGCCAGCGCGGCGGGGAGCAGATAATCCCTGCGCAAGGCGGCCAGGATCGCGAGGGGGCAGAGCAGGCAGGCGTTGACCGCCAGAACGGCGATGGCGAGTTGCCGGTGGCTGATTCCGGCCTGCACCAGAAGCTGGTAGGCATGCGAACGGTGCGCGCTGTACCACTTTTGCCCCCGCATGAACCGTTTCAGCAGGGTCAGGGTCGCGTCGCACACGAACAACGACAGCAGGATCAGCCACGCCAGTAATGGAACCGCGCCGCTGTTCTCCCCCGCCAGCGCCAGCATGCCGAAAGTGAATCCGAGCAGGCAGCTTCCCGTATCGCCCATGAAGATCCTCGCCGGCGGCCAGTTCCAGTACAGGAAACCCACGCACGCCGATGCCAGGATCAGACAGACCCACGCGGCGCCGCTCTCCCCTCCGACAAGGAACAACCCACCGGCGACCACCGAGGCGGTGACGGCCTGCGTCGCCGCCAGCCCGTCAGTGCCGTCCATGAAGTTGTATAGATTGATCAGCCAGGCGAGGCCGATGACCAGCAGCGCGTTCCCAGCGAGGCCGAACGGGATCCGCGTTTCGCCCACAGCGAGGGAATCCACGCCGCCCTGGAGGAACAGGCCGAGAGCGGCGACGGCGACGTACACAACAGCGCGCAGCGGCGCCGGCACGCCGGCACGATCCTCGCGCCACGCGACCAGCATGACCGGCGCACCGCCCACGACAAGCGCGGCGGCCAGTCGGCCGTCGACGATCCCGGCGAGAAACAGGACGACTGTAGCCGCGAGCAGGCAGGCACCGATCGCGAGCCCGCCGCCGCGTGGCGTAGGTGCCGTGTGCGAGCTGCGTTCCCCCGGCCGATCGACCATGCCCGCGCGCAGTGCGTAGTGTCGCACCCAGCCGGTCAGGAGCAGCGCGGCAGCGGCGGACAATACGGCCAGGGCCACGGCCATGTTCGTTACGCCACGGCGACCTGCCGCGCGAGATACCAGTTCACCGTGCTCTGCAGGGCCGTTTCCAGGTCGATTGGTGGAGACCAATCCAACGCAGTCTGCACGCTGGAACTGTTGATCAGCAGGGATCGGGTCAGACGCCGGAGCGGCGGCCCCAACACCGGGAGGCACGCTGACGCCCTGAGCAGCAGGCGCGGACACTTCCACATCCGGTCCGGGCGCCCCATGAGCACGGCAAGTTGAGAAACCAGCGCGGGAATGTGAACGTCATAATCCGATGCGAGGAAAATGCGGTTCATTGCCTGCGGCTGGACCAAGGACTGAAGGATCAGATCCGCCAGGTTGTGGACATACTGGATGCTGCGCCATGCCTCGGTGCCGCGCAACGGCAGCGGCAGGCCGTGATCCACCGCCTGGAGCAGGCGCAGGAAGGATCCCGGCACCCCGGGACCGAACACCAGCGGCGGGCGAAGAATCACGAACTCCCTGTTTCTCGTCATGCAAAGTTGAACCAGCCCGTCCTCCGCCGCGCGTTTGCTCTTCGCATAGTACGTCCGTGGATTCGGGCGGTCGGCTTCGGTATAACGTCTCGAAGGGGGACCGTCTTCCGGCTGTTCCCCGCCGTTCACGCCGATGGTGCTCACGAACACGAAGCGGCGCACGCGGCATTGCGCTGCGGCCTCGGCCAAACGTAGAGTACCCAAAGCGTTCACACGCCAGAAGCGCCGCCAAAACAGGCCGCGCAATCCGCTCGCGTGCACGTGGGCGGCCAAGTGCACGACGGCCGCGACGTCGCGAAACAAGTGCCTGGAGATCGGATCGTGCGACTCCAAGTCAAGGTGCGCGAATTCCACGTTGGGATGCGACGTCGGCCCTATCCCGCGGCGCGTGCCGCGGACCAGGAAGCCCGCGTTCACGAGCCGATCGGTAACCGCCCTGCCGATGAACCCAGTGGCGCCTGTCACCAGGATGCGCGCGGACGACATGCGCTTCAGGGGTCCTTCGGGACTGCGCGGCCGAAATCGTCGTCAAACCTGACGATGTCATCCTCCCCGAGATAATCGCCCGTCTGCACCTCAATGACTTCGAGCGGGTCCACGGCGTCGTTCGCCAGGCGGTGGCGCGTCTCCCGGGGAATATAGATCGACTCGTTCTCCGCCAGCCTGATGGTCTCATCCCCGCGGATCACCGTCGCCACGCCACGCACCACGACCCAGTGTTCGGCCCGCCGGTGGTGCAACTGCAGCGACAGCCTCTTGCCCGGATCCAGCGTCAGACGCTTGACCTGGTAATGGCGTCCCACGGCGACAGGCTCATAACTGCCCCACGGCCGGTACACGCGCCTGTGCGTGACAGTCTCGTGGCGGTTGTCGATTTTCAGATCGCGCACGAGGCCGGACAATGCCTGCGAGGAGCCGAGGGATGCGACCAGCACGGCATCCGCCGTCTCGGCAATGACCAGATCCTCGCACCCGAGCGCCACGACCAGGCGGTCCTGCGCCAGGACCATGGAGTTTCGGGTATCGCGCGCGATGACATCGCCGCCGAGGATGTTCCCCTCCCGGTCACGCTTCCCGTTCTCCCACAACGCATACCACGAACCGGCATCGGACCAGCCGGCGGAGAACGGCACGACCCTGCATTCGAATGATGCGTCACCGATCGCCGGCTGCATCACGGCATAATCAATGGATATTGCGGGACACGCCGTGAACCGGTCCCGTTCCAGGCGGAAGAATTCTCCGTCGCGCGCCCCACCCGCCACCGCGGCGGCGCAGGCCGCATGAACGTCCGGCCGGTAACGTTGCAGCGCCCGCTGCCAGACGCTGTTGCGCATGACAAATACGCCGCTGTTCCACAGATATTCGCCGCAGCGCAGGTATTCTTCCGCCCGTGCGGCATCCGGCTTTTCGACGAAACCGTCAGTCGGGAGCGCGATCGGGCCGGCGCCTGCCGTCCTGGCATCGCCCCGGACATGAATGTAGCCGTACCCCGTCTCTGCGCGGACCGGCACGACGCCGAGTGTCACGATGCACCCACGAGCGGCCTCTTCGCAGGCCAACCGCAGGCACGTCATGAAACTCCCCGGATTGTCGATCTGCTGATCCGCCGGAAACATGGCGAACACGGGATCCCCTTCCAGCGTCAGCGCGGCGGCGGCCAGCGCCGGCGCGGTGTTGCGCCCCTCCGGTTCAAGCACGATGGACTGCAATGGAAATCCGATCTTCGCCGCCTGATCGCGGATCAGGAAACGGTGTTCCTCGTTGCCGACCACGACCGGCGGCTCGAACTCGAGGCCGGCCGGCGCCGTGCGCAGGCGCAACAGGGTCCGTTGCAGGAACGAATGGGCATCGCCGATGGCAAGGAACTGCTTGGGGTAATGCTCGCGCGAAAAGGGCCAGAGGCGGGTGCCGCTGCCGCCCGCGACGACGATGGGCGCGACGCTAGTCATGCGCTTACCCGATCCGGAGCCGCGAGCCGACCCTGCACCCGTTCATACAATGCCAGTATTTTCCCGTTAATCGTTTCGACCCCGAACCGCTCTTCCACGATGTGACGCCCCATCCGCCCCATCTCGCTGCGCATGCCACCATCCTGCACCAGCTTCTCCAGCGCCGCCGCCAGCGACGCGGCATCGCCCACCGGCACGAGCAGCCCGTTGACGCCCGGCTCAACGACCGCCCGGCACCCGGGTATATCGGATGCCACGATCGGCAGTGCGCACGCCCCCGCCTCGAGCAGCACCTTTGGCAGCCCCTCGTGGTGGCTCGGCAGACAGAATACGTGAGCGCGATTCATCCACGCGGCCATGTCCTCCTGGTAGCCGGGCCATTCCACGATCCCCTCGCTGCGCCAGGCGGCCAGCGTGGGTTCGTCCACGCAACTCGGGTTGTCCGGATCGGGATCGCCGACCGCCGTGAATCGCGCCCGCACACCGCGCCCGCGCAGCATCCGGGCGGCCTCCACGAATTCGCCTATTCCTTTGTCCCATAGCAGCCTCGCCGCGAACAGGATGCGCGGCTCACCGCCCTGCTCCGGCGCCGGCTGGAACCGCCGCAGGTCAACGCCGCTGCCTTCGATCACGATGCTGCGCGAATAGTTAACCAGCCCGCGCCTGCGACAGTACTCGAGATCGTCCCCGTTTTGAAAGAGCGCCCAGGTTCCGCGCCGCCGCGCGCCGAGTCCCAGAATCGGCGTCACCACGGCGCGCAGCAGCGCGGCCAGCGGGCCTCGAGACCGAAATGCATAACCAAGCCCGGTAAAGGCGTTGACGACGCCCGGGACACCGGCGAGCCAGGCGGCGATCGATCCCAGAACGCACAGCTTGACGGATACGTTATGGACGATCGCGGGTCGCAGCCGGCGCCATTCGCGCGTCAGCGTGGCAACCAGCGCAAGATCCGCCAGGGGATTCCCGAACGAGCGCCGGATGGGAACAGGAATGACGTTCACCCCCGCGCGCGGCGCTGGCGTTTCACCGGCCGGCACGCGTGTAAAGACGCAAACCTCGTAGCCCTGCCGCACCGCCGCTTCCGCCAGGGCCAGGCGGTGCGAAAGGAAATAGGCGTGCTCCGCAATCAGCAGGACCAGTTGCCTGCCACTTCGCGGGGTATTCATATTCTGTGGGGCGGGATTCATCCCGCCGCCTGGATGGCCGGGTCAATCCGGCCCCACATCTTTAATTGACGCATCACGCTAGTCGCGGATGAGCGCAATGATGCGCGGCAGCACCGACTGCAATGAATATTCACTCTCTACCCGCGCCCTGCCCGCCTTGCCCATGCGCAACCTCAACTCCCGATCCTGCAGGAGCGCGCCGAGGTGTTCAAACCATTCCACGTCGGTCCGCGCGAGATAGCCCTCCACCCCGTGCCGGACGATGCTGTTGTTCGCGCCAATGGCAGTGGCGACCACCGGCAACCCGCAGGCCATGTACTGCACCAGCTTGTAACCGCATTTCCCGCGCTCCCAGTTGCTGTCGGCCAGCGGCATGATGCCGATGTCGCAGTCGCGGAGGTCCGCGGCCTCGGTCTCCTCCGACCATGATCGCAATTCCACCTCCAGCGGCAGCTCATGCAGTCCGCGCGCGCCGATGGCGAGCAGTTTGACACCGCCCGCTCTTCCCACACGCGCCAGGCAATCGCGGATCCCGTGCAGATAATGCTGGGTGGAGGGCGACCCGATCCAGCCGATGACCAGCGGGCCGCCCGGCGTCCTGGCGCCCGGCGCGGGATACTTCTCCAGATCCACGACCGAGGGGACATAATGCACCTGGCGCGCACCCTGCGACCTGGCGTAATCGCACAGGAACGCGCTGCCGGCGATGACATGAGCGGGTAATTGCAGCAGGCGGGCAAACTTGCCCGAAAGGAAACGCCGCACGAAAGCGCTGCGGTGTTCCATGTAGCGGACGAATATGGCGTCGTCCATATCCAGAATCGTCCTGACGCCACGCGGAAAGAAGTGTTGCTCCACGGCGAACGGCAGCCACGGCAAAAGTTCCTTGTCTATCCAGACCAGGTCGTATCCCGCCGTCGATCGCAACGCCTTCAGCCTCCGGGCGTACGCACGGATCACTTCGCGCCAGTCGCGGCGGCCGTTGGCGTACAACCGTTCCAGGTAACGATCCGACAGGAACGCCGACACGGTCGAATCAATGCCCGCGCGCGCAAGGTGCGGCTGGAATTGCATGAAACGGATCCGGCTGCTTGCCCCCCGCCTGCCGTATCGGGTCAACGCGAGGACACGGGTCATGGCAGTCACGAGCGGATGGCCTCACCATGGTCTGGATCATCGGGAGCACCGAGCTGTCCACGCAACCCGTGCCAGGCGCCCTTTGCCATCATCCCAAGCTGCCGCCACCGGTCGCGCGCAAATAACAGGTACGCACCGGCCATGCCGAACAACCGGCACGTCTGCATCAGGCGCCACGGCCATGGACAGTGCGCGAGCCGCAGCGTGTAAACGCTGTTGCGGAACGCGAAATACTGGCGCAGCGGCTTGCGATAGGCGAGCCGGCAGCCGAACAGCGCGCCTTCGCCCGGCGAATGTTCGAGCTTTGCCGCACAGGCGACAAACAGTCCATAGCCGGCGGCGCGCGCCCGGAAACACCATTCCGTGTCGATGCAGTCGATGAAGAAATCCTCGCGCATCGGGCCTATCCGGCCCAACGCCTCTGCCGGGATCAGGCTGCCCGAAGTCATCATGTATTCCACCGGCAAGGTTCCCACGCCGGAACAGCCGACGCGCCGGACACGCATCCCGAGAAACTGCGGATACAGCGTCCGCCGTGAAAGAGGATGACTGGTGTAGTCGGCGCCAATGGCCGCAACCTTCCCGCCCGCGCCACGCAAGGCCCGCAGCGCGGCAAGCTGCGCCTGCAGCATGCCGGCCGCCGGTTCGCTATCATCGTCCAGGAGCAGGACGAGACTGGCGCCCCGCTCCAGCGCCGCCGCAATGCCCTGGTTGAGCGCCTTGCCCACGCCAAGGTTGTGTCCGTTCAGGATGACGTGCAGCGTGGCGTATCGGGACGCGATCCGCGCCCATGCGTCTTCCGGCGCCGGTTGCGAATTGTCCACGGCGATAACGCCGGCGGCTTCCGCGTTGAGCGCCCGCAGCCGCTGCATGATGGCTTCAGGATCGCGCCGGTAGCAGACCACGACACCGTATACGTTCTCATCCACGGACCGAAATTCCCGGAATGCCGCTGCGCAACAGCAGCGAATCGATGTACGCTGCGTTGACTCTCCTGCGGGACTGCATCCGCTTCCGCTCCTGGAACTTCTTCGGCAGCAGCCGCAGGGCCTCCCATGTCGCCTTCATGACGAGCCGAGATCTGCCCCGGAGCGCCGCGGCCGCGATGTTTTTCGCCAGCGCCAGCAGATGCAGGGGAAGGTAACGCAGAAAGAGCGGGTTCGGCATGTTCTTCACGTAGGTCCAGATGCAGTTCCGATGGCAATAAAAGAGACTGTAGTCATTACCCATGCCGCCCGTCGTGCCGCCGCCGACATGCCGCGCCACCGCGCCCGGCACGAACAGGCAGCGCTGACCCAGCAACTGGAGCCGGAATCCGAGATCCACATCCTCGTAGTAACAGAAATAATCAGTGTCGAAACCCCCGGCGTCGAGAAATACCTGCCGGCGCAGCAGCAGCGTCGCGCCGCTTCCGGAAAACACCGGCGCGGGGGACGCGTCTTCCGGCGCAACCGGCCGGCCCGAGCCCCGATGAACGGCGATCCCTCCGCGACTGTAATCATCCCCCGCACAGGCGACGGTCGGCGGCTCCGTGGCCTGCAGCAACAATGGTGTGAAGACGCTGACGCCGGGGTTCGCCTCCGCGGCACGCAGAAGCTGATTGAGACAGTCTCCGTGGAGAAAGGCATCGGGATTGACCAGGAGGATCCACTCGCGCTCTGCCAGCATGGACACCGCGAGGTTGTTGGCTTCGGCGAAGCCGGCATTGCGCGGAAGACGGACAAATGTGACGTCCGCAAACCGGCCCTGCGCCGTATCCAATGAGCCATCCTTGCTGTTATTGTCAATGACGAGCACGCCCTGCGCGGGGCGCGACTGCGATCTCAGGCATTCCAGGCAGTGCAGCAGGTACTCCCCGCTGTTCCAATTGACGATGGCGACGCCGACGCCCTGGCCCTGCGCTGCGGACACGGCGGACTCAGGCCCCTGTTCCGGCGGCCCCGGCGCCGCCCGCCCTCGTGTCACCCCGCAGCAGAACCTGCGCCTTTTCGTAGTCGTCCGGCACGCCGATGTCGATGAACGTCGCATCGGAGTGCAGTCCCACGACGCGGCGGGTCTTGAGCAGCGCGGGGAACATGTCGAGCTCCAGCGAACGCGGCCCCGCCGGGAATCCGTCGAGGAGATCGCGCCGCCCGAGGAGGTAAACGCCGCCGTTGATGATGGCTTCCGCGCGCGCCGACTTCTCTTCGAATCCCACGATCCGGCCTCCGGATTCCACGACGCTTCCGTACCTGCCGCCGTCGCGCACGCGGCGAAGCGCCATGACCAGATCCGCGTTCTCCCGATCCCGCACCGCGATCATTTCAGAAAGGGGAACTGCAAACAGTGTGTCGCCGTTCAGGAGGAATACCGTTCCCGGAGACGCCCTCTGCAGGGCAAACCGCGCCGCGCCGCCGGTGCCGAGCGGTTCATCCTCCACGACGTAGTCCAGCGCGGCCGTCCCGTAGCGGCCCCCGAAATGCGATCGGATGAGCTCATGCCGGTAGCTTACGGAAAGGATGATCCTGGATATCTCCTGTCCGACCAGTGCGTCCAGGAGATAGGAGAGGAATGGACGGCCGTTCACCGGCAGCATCGGCTTGGGCATCGCCTCGGTCAGCGTGCCGAGCCGCGTTCCCCTTCCGCCTGCTAGAATGACCGCCTGCATGACCCGGTCCCAAGCACACACTCATTGTATATGTATACCGGGCGACTTGGGGTTCCCGAGACCGGACACTGAGTGACTCCATCCGGTTGCCCGTCGAGAATGCGCACACCCGGCTGACGGCTCAATCGGCGGCCCAATCCGAAGTCTCACGGAAACGTCACTGATGACTCGGTTCCCAGTGTGGGAGGCAATCGGACGATTCGCGGGCCAGCGGCGGCTCGGTCTGGGGGCCATTTTCATTTCATTCGGCCTGATTCTCTACCACTCCCTGACGTACGTCCCGAATACCATCCTGCTGGACCAATGGCGGTTCGTAGTCGGAATGCTCGCCCGCTATTACTCCGGTCAGTTCTCCGTTCTCGACCTGGTCGCTAACGAGACTTCTCACATTCGCATCGGGTACAAAACGCTTTTTCTCCTGAACGCGATCCTTTTCGATCTCAACGTCCATGTCGAAATCTTCGTAGGCCTGACCGCGCTGCTGATATTTGTCGTGCTGGTCTACCGGCGTTACCTCGAATCCCTGACGGGTCTCGATAACGCGCTTGGCGCGCAACTACTGTTCCTTATGATGCTGATGTTGATCTTCAGCCTGAGCAAGAATGTATTCTTCATTTATTCCGCGCTTTGCGTGAATACTTTCGTGGGATGGCTGCTATTTTTCGTGTTCTGGACTTCCGTGGAGAATTCGCTCCGCCGTGGCGAAGACCGCCGCTCTCTGATCATCCAGTTCCTGATACTTTTCTTGATCGTCTTCGGATTTTCCGGAGACAAATCGCCGGCCGTCATTGGCGCCGCGTTGGCCGCAGCCGTTCTGAACATTCACCTTCGAACCGGAGAACGCAAATCCAGGCTGTGGTACCTGGCCAAACTGTGCGGTATCTCCGCCCTCCTTGTGGCGGGATATTTGCTGTCCGTCCGCCTGTGGGCCGGCCGCACCTTTGTCACCGTCGGGCTGCCGCCATTCATCTCCAATCCCGGCGGCGCGCTGCAATACGTGTTGACCATCCTGGCGAGCGCGACCATTCACCGGGATATTCTGATTCGGGCCGGGGAAACGCTGCAACTGGCGATGGGAACCATTGTCCTGACACTTTACGGGCTCAGCCTGTTCCTGTATTTCCGTCTGCGCGTGTGGCACAGGACCTGGCTTCCGCTCATGTTCATGCTGTATTCGCTACTCTATATCGCCGAACTTCTGCAGGCGCGTTACGGTTACCACTTCGGGGGACCGTTACGCGGATCGTATGCCGGCGACCCGCAGGTAGGGATGATTGGCGCCGTCTGGACATTGTCGTACGCCTTCCTTGATCAATGGCGCAGTTCCGCGCGGCCGGCGACATCGATCCTTCCGGCGGTACTGCTGTTTGCCGCGCTCACTGCCGCGCAGGCGGTAAATGCCCGTCATATCCTGATAGCGAAAGCCAGTTACCGTCTGCGTGCCGAACAGGCCATTGCCAGAGTGAAAGAGGATCCCGATGCGCCGGTTCCATCGTGGTACTGCCGCAAGGGGCCCGCCTGCAATGATGCACTCCGTGTGTTGCGCGACAATCGTCTCAACATTTTCAGCAACTGACTATCTGCGACCGAAGGTGGGCGGCAATGTCTGCTGCGACCGTCGGCCGGCGCCGGAAACGGAGGTCAGCCGGGACCGAAGCGCGATTGGCATCAAGCCGCACCCGCCGTCAATGGCCCTTCGGCCCGGAAAAGAATTCCAGGATCCTGTCCACCACGAGCCCCTGCTGCTGGTCCGTCATTTCGGAGAACAACGGCAGGCGAACAAGGCGCGCGGCCAGGTCCTCCGTGTGGGGCAGTCGCTCATCAATCCCGGCACGCTGTGCATAGGCGGACTGGTGCAGTGGCACAAAATGAAACGTCGCCAGGATACCGCGTGCCTTGAGAAAATCGAGCAGACCGCGGCGAGTTTCGGCGTCTTCCGTCAGGACGTAGTAGATGTGATAGTTGATTTGCATCCAGCGCGGAACAACCGGGCCGCGCAGTAGTCCCCGCTCATAGAGCGGCGCAAGCAGACGATCGTACTTCTCAAAAACGCAGCGCCGACGCTCGAGTATATCGTCCCGTTGTTCGAGTTGTGCGAGTAATACGGCGGCGATGATGTCACTGGGCAGATATGAGGAGCCCAAATCCATCCACGTGTAACGGTCTACCTGGCCGCTGAAGAATGCCTTCCGGTTCGTGCCCTTCTCCCGGATGATCTCGATCTTCCCGAGCAGCGCGGAATCATTGACTGCAATCGCGCCACATTCACCCGCGCTAAATGTCTTGGTTTCGTGAAAGCTGTAGCAACCCAACTCGCCGATCGTCCCAAGCGGCCGCCCGCGATAGCCGCACAGGAAGGCCTGGGCCGCGTCTTCGACTACCGGTATCCCGCGCCTGCGTGCAATTTCCAGGAGGCGATCCATGTCGCATGAAATGCCGGCATAGTGGATTGGAACGATTGCGCGGGTCCGATCCGTGATCGCGGCTTGCACCGCGTCGATGTCAATGTTGAGCGTGTCTGTTTCAATATCCACGAACTTGGGCACTGCACCGCGCAGACAGAACGCGTTTGCGGTGGATACGAAAGTAAACGAAGGCATTATTACTTCGTCGCCGGGCCGGACATCGAGCGCGAGCGCCGCGATCTCCAGGGAAGCCGTGCACGAGGAGGTCAACAATACCTGCGCGCCGCCCGTCAAGTCCCGCATAAGTCTTTCGCAGCGATGGGTGAACACACCATTACCAGCCGTGCGGGTAGATTGAAGGGATTCCGTCGCGTATGCTATTTCCTTCTCGGACACGAATGACTGAGAGAATGGGACTGGAGATTTCGATTCCATTGC
>JACPSH010000002.1 GCA_016193395.1 Gammaproteobacteria bacterium | reverse complement strand
GGATTACCAGCGCACGACGCCGATCCTGAAATGGAATTCCTCGACCACGTTCCGAAGTCCGTCCGGGTTGCCGATCGCGGTCGCGTAAGCCGGCCGGATTCAATCGGGCGGGGTGCCGGACGGGTCCGGTCACCGGGCACCGCTTTTCCGTGCTCGCTCGGTCCCCCCGCTTGCGCGCGGGCAAGGGGAATGCCCGGCGCCACCCGTCCGTTGATCGCCTGGGCGTGAATCCGGCGGGATGCATGCGCCGGCGCCGAACGGGCGGGTGACATCGGGTGACCGCTCTTCGCGCGCAGCGATAGCGAGCACGAAGACGGTACCCGATGGCAGGACCCGCCCGCCGACCCGCGCTATCAGTCCACGTTGTCGATGACCGCACTGCCGATGCAGGCCTCGGTGTCGTAGAAGACCACGTATTGCCCCGGGGCGATCGCGCGCTGCGGCTTATCGAACGTGACCGTGACGCGCTCCCCATCGATGGCATCGATCACGCACCCCTGGTCCGGCTGGCGGTAACGGATCTTCGCCGTGCAGCGCAGCGGCGCATCCGGCGCCATCCCCAGCCAATGGATCCCGCAGGCCCGGAGGCGTCTCGAAAACAGCAGCGGGTGGTCGTGGCCCTGCACGACGAGCAGCGTGTTCTGAACGGGATCCTTGCGCGCGACGTACCACGCGGCATCGGCCATGCCGGACACGCCGCCGATGCCGAGGCCCTGGCGCTGGCCGATGGTATAGAAATGCACTCCTTCATGCTTGCCCAATACGCGGCCGTCCGCATCGAAAATCTCGCCAGGGCGGGCCGGAAGAAAGCGTGAGAGGAAGTCCCGGAACGGCCGTTCGCCGACGAAACAGATCCCCGTGCTGTCCTTCTTGGCGTGCGTGGCCAGTCCGGCGCGCGCGGCCAGCTTGCGCACGTCCGCCTTGAGCAGGTCCCCCACCGGGAACATCGAACGTTGCAGCTGCGCCTGCGTCAGCCGGCACAGGAAGTAGCTCTGATCCTTGCCGGCATCGGCGCCCTTGAGCAACAGCCGGCTGCCGTTGCGCGCGGCGATGCGCGCATAGTGGCCAGTGGCCAGGAGATCGGCCGACTGCCCGAGGGCAAAATTGAGAAAGGCCTTGAACTTGACTTCCTGGTTGCAGAGCACGTCGGGGTTGGGCGTGCGTCCGGCGTCATATTCGTGCAGGAACCCTGCAAATACGCCCTGCCAGTATTCGGCCGACAGATCGACCGTGTTGATGGCGATCCCGAGCCGGTCGCAGACCTCCATGGCGTCGCGCACGTCGGTTTCCCACAGACAGGATCCGTCGCTGGCGGTTTCCTTCCAGTTTTTCATGAACAGGGCCTCAACTGCATATCCCTGTTCCTTGAGGAGGAGGGCGGCGACGGAGGAATCGACGCCACCGGACATGCCTACGACAACCCGCTGAGTCATTGCGCATCCATTTTAACAGTTCAACCGTATCGCCAACGGGCGACTTGCGGCGCCGCGACGACTCTGGCTTGGAACGCCCGGCCGCCGACCAACACCAACGATGAATCCGGCCGAACCGCCCAGTACAGGGGACTACGTGAAACGGCTGATCGGCAGGTGCGTCAGCATCGAGAGCGGGTAATTCCGGCCCGCGAGGTAATCGTCGATACACCGCAGGACCAGCGGACTACGCAACCGCGACTCCGCTGCCGCGAGTTGATCGCGCGACATCCACGGCGCGCTCACAATCCCAGTGTCGAGCGGGCGCTCGGGATGGTGCTGAAGGCAGTGCCCGGCAAAGCACACGCGCAGGTACGAGACGTCGGGTTGCGGCGAGGTAAAAAGGTAGACTCCAATGACGGCTTGTGGCTCGAAGTCCCATCCCGTTTCCTCAAGTACCTCCCTGCGCACGGCCTCAACCAGTGTTTCGTCCCGTTCGAGATGGCCGGCCGGCTGGTTGTACACTACGCCGCCGTTCGCGTGTTCTTCGACGACAAGGAATTGATCGCCTCGCTGCGCCACGGCGGCAACGGTGACAAACGGTGTCCATTGCATCTTCGCCGATCCCCGGCGCCACTCAACCGTTCGCCTGTTCGCCGGAATCGAATTTCTCGATGACCGGGTCATTCCAGCTCCCGGTGATCGTGTACTGGTAGCGCAGCAGCTTGTCTATGCCCTCATGCAGGGACTTGAACATTTCGCCGGCCAGGTACAACACCGCGCCGATGCCCATGCCGACCGGGCCGCCGAACAACGCGGTTGCTACCGGCAGCGTGTTGGCCACTTGCGGCGTCACCGTCACCACCTGGTCATAGTCCTGCGCCGCGAGTCCGGTGCGTCCGGTGACGACGACTTCGGCCGACGGTCCCTGCAGTTGCAGGTCGTTGGTGTAGGCGTTGCCATTGGCGATCTCGAAGCTGCCCTCGATCTGATCGAAGGCGAGCCCCTTCCCGAAGAGGTCCGAAAAATCGAGCGACAATCGCCGCGGCAGGGTCTGGAGGCTCAGCAAGCCGAACAGTCTCCCGGCCTTCGGGTTCACTTCCAGCAGCTGGCCCTTCTTGATGCGCATGTTGAGGGTGCCGTTGAGGCGCGCGAGGGAGAAGTCCGCGGGAGCGCCGTTCCAGCCGGCGTCGATGGAGAGATCGGTCTCGCCCTTGCGGATTGCCGCCACCTCGTAGCCGAACGTCTGCAGCATGGAATCGATCTCGTCGGCATGCAGCGTAATATTGAATCGCGAATGATCCTCGGCTGCGCCGCGTAGCCAGTTGCCGCTGCCCGCGATTTTGAGGTCCGGCTTCGCGAACGAGAACGGGTCAATGGCCGCACCGTCCGGCATCGGCGTAGAGCGCAATGTCAGGTGGCCGAGCTCCTTGTCGTCATAGTTGAGTTCCTGCACGTCGACGTCCAGCACCGGCAATTTGCGGGGATCGAGACGCTCCGAATTCGGAAAATGCTCGGCGGAGGCAAGGTGGAGGCGTTGCAGCTGCATGCTCACCTGCGTGGCGCCCGCGTCGCCGTGAATCAGGGAGATGTCGCCGGTGATGTCGGGACCGTCGAGACGCGCCGTCCAGCGATCATTGTCCGCGTCGGCGACGATAGCCACGTCATTGAAGTCGCGATTGAGGAGTTCAAGGTTTCCGACGCGAAGATCCGCGGCCAGGCCGCGCAGGTCGGGCAACCCCGCCTGCGATGCCTCAGACTCGGTCCTGAATACTCGCAGCCAGTCGGTGACGGAGAGCGCATCGACCGCACCGGTCAGGTAGACGTCGCCCTCGCGGCGCGAGAGTTCCCCGCCATCCCCGAAATGCACGTGCGCTCCGGCGCGCGTGTTTTTCGCCGGATCCGCCGTGGAAATGCGCGCCCCGAAGATCGCGCCGTAACGGAGTTCGATATCCGAGGGTGCCTGGCCGCCGACTTCGCGGATAAACGTCAATGGCACGCTTTCGTTCATCGCCTTCCCCGCCGGGACTGGCAGGTCGAGCAGCATCCCGTTCAGGTCCGAGGCGATCTTCAGGCGTTGCCGGAGCTCCTGATCGCCCGGTTCATGGAGGAATCCCACGCTTACGGTCCAATCGACGCTGCCGCGCATGCGTTTCAGCAGCGCCTCGCGTGACCGCGAAAGCGCTGGGAACGATTCCACCAGACGGTCCACGATGAATGACTCGTCCGCCGAGCCGCTGACCGTCAGGTTCGGTGGATCGTCCGGATTCGACTTCGAGCCGGACACCGCGACGCTCACCGGAAGACTGTAGAGTTTCGCGCTGATATTGTTTCCGCGCACGTCGTTGCGGGTGAACTCGACTTCACCCTGGATGTCCTGTAGCGCGTAGTTGCCGAACTGCGAGCGCAATTCGGAACCGGACAGGCCCAATCGCCCGGAGACTTCCGCCTGCCGGTTCGGGCTGCGGACAGGGAGGGCGATGTCCAGATCAAGCGTCATGTCGCCGCCGGTCAACGCGGTGTGCAGCCGGTCCAGTATCGGATCGCGGACCAGCGGGCTCTGTCCTATGAAACGGTCCAGATCCGCCATCGTGCCGGAGACGCGCCCGGCGATAGTGATCGTTTTCTCAGGCGCCAGCAGATCGGGAATGCCGGTGGAGGCGTAAAGGATGTCGGCATCGAAGATCTTTCCGCCGCGGATCTGCGCGCGCATCTCCCTTCCATCCAGTTCAATCTCCGCGCCCAGATCGTCGATGGGCGGCCAGGCGGCGGTGTAATCCAGCACGACGTTCTCGGCGTTGATCAACGCCTGAAACCGGCCACTTCGATCGTCGAACGGAAAGTCCGAGAGGCGGCCGCGCAGCACGGCATTGGCGACCGTCAGGTCTCCCGAAAGCACTGCCCTCTCCAGCCAGTCCCGCAGACGGAATTTTTCCGTTTGCGGCAGGTACCGGAACAGCGACTCCACGCGCCCCGGACCGATCTCGACGACGAGATCGAGCAGTGGCGATTGCGACGCCGCGGTGCCGGCTACGCTGCCATATGTCCAGGCGCTGAAATCCCGGGTGGCGAAATCCAGCCGGTCGGTCGCAATACTCCATCCCGAGTCGCCACGGCTCCAGCGCACGTCGCCGCGAACGCCGTGCAGAGGCAGGTTTTTGAGATTGAAGGAGGGGAGCCGCAGTTCGAGCGCGTCGCCGTCGAAGTGAATGCTTCCCTGATCGAGATTACCGGATACGCGTCCGGTCGCATTCGCCAGCGCGCCGTGGGCGTAATCGAACTGCGTCGCAAAGCCGTTCAGCCGCGCCGAGTACGAGAACTGGCGAGCTGCCGCGGCGCCGGGATCGAAGCGGAACTGGCCGTCCCGGACTTCGCCGCTCAGGCCGAGGCTGCGGAGCTTGTCGCGCGCCGTCCCGGGAATGAAATCCAGTTGCGAGACGAGCGGCACCAGGTCATCGAGCTTCAGGTAGTCAAAGCTCACCTGGTAGCGGAAATCGTCCCGTCCGTTCACCGGTTCTGCCCGCACACGGACGTTCGCGGCCGGCCAGAGACCATGTTCGGTCACGAGATCGCTCACGCGCATGTCCAGGTTCCAGCCGCCGCCGGCGGTGCGCTTGCCGGAGAATCCGTAGCCCATCTCCTCGACGCGCAGGTTGGATTCGCCGATCTGGGCCGCGAAATCGCGGTAGCGGAGTTTGCCTTCCAGGCCGTCGAGCGTTGCCCGGCTCCAGGTGCTCCAGACACTGATGTCGGCGCTGCCCCCCGCGATATTGATGTTGAGCGGCCGGAACTTCCGGTACCAGTTGTCGGGATTGATGTCGCTCGCATAAAGATACAACTCCCCGGACCAGTTCGAGGTCAACACATCGCCGCGGGCATCGAAGGCGAAATCCATCCTCTTTCCGTAGCTGCGAGGCAATGTCGCCGAACCCTCGATCTGGAAGCGCTCGTCATCCTTCCGCATCGTGACGACGACGTCTGAGAGCTGCATGGGCGCCTGGTCGTGCATGTGGTCAATCCACTCGACCGTCGCCTTCTCGATCTTGATGGTCCTCTGCCGCATCAGCCAATCGGCGAGTTCGCTTTCGCCCGTCTGCGTGGTTTCCATGTTCCCGAAGTCGATGCCCTCCACGGAGAAACCGCCGTCATGGCGGCGCGAGACCGTGAGCGCGAAGCCGGAGATCGTCAGTTGTCTGGGGATGAACGTGCGCCTGGCGAGCGTGGCAATGGGATCGATCCGGATCTCCGCCGATTCGAAGTGTGTAATGGCTCTCGTCCCGGCCTTGTTCAGCAGGTCGACGTTGGTCAGGTGCAGGTGCGGAATCCAGCCGTACCAGGTGGCGTCGAGGGATCGCATGGCAACGGGGTACCCCATGTAGCGGCTCACCCATGCCTCGACTTCGCCGCGGTAGATACCGATGTCCGGCAGCAGCAGTCGCACGATGGTTACGGCTACGGCGGCCAGGAGAACGATCGCTCCGATTGCGTATACCGCGTAGTGATAGAGGATGCGCAGCGCGCGCTTCGTCACGATGGCCATGCGCCTCTACAGGAGCACAATGTCGTATTGCTCCTGCGTGTACAGGGGTTCGACCTGAAAAGTGATGGGCCGGCGGATGAATTCCTCGAGTTCCGCGACGCTGGTCGATTCATCGTCTAGCAGCATGTCCACGACCGTCTGCGAGGCCACGACCTGCAGCTTGCGTGCGTCGAACTGGCGCACCTCGCGCAGGATCTCCCGGAAAATCTCGTAGCAGACGGTTTCGGCGGTTTTCACCGTGCCGCGACCGTTGCAGGTCGCGCACGGCTGGCAAAGGATGTGCTCGAGGCTCTCGCGGGTGCGCTTGCGCGTGAGCTGGACCAGGCCAAGCGAAGTCAGTTCGCCGATCGTCACCTTGGAGTGATCGCGTTCGACGTGTTTTTCCAGCGCCCGCAGCACCTGGCGCGCATGCTCCGGGTCCTGCATGTCGATGAAATCGATGATGATGATGCCGCCGAGATTCCGCAGACGGAGCTGCCGGGCGATGGCCTGCGCGGCTTCGAGGTTGGTCTTGAAGATGGTTTCCTCGAGGTTGCGGTGGCCGACAAACGCCCCAGTATTGACGTCGATGGTGGTCATCGCCTCGGTCTGATCGATGACCAGATGACCGCCGGATTTCAACTGCACCTTGGTATTCAGCGATTTCTGGATCTCGTCCTCGACGGAATACAGATCCAGGATCGGGCGCTCGCCGTGGTAATGCTCGATGCGGGCCACAAACTCGGGAATGAACTCCTGCGCAAATTCCTTGACACGCTGATAGGTTTCGCGCGAATCGATGCGGACCTTCTCAATCTCCGAATGCACGACGTCGCGCATCGTGCGCATGACCAGCGGCAAATCCTCGTAGACGACGCCCGGCGGCTGCGTGGACTTCGCCCTTTCCCGGGCGAGCTCCCAAAGTCTGTGCAGGAATTCGATGTCCTGGCATATGTCGCCTTCGGAGGCGCCTTCGGCGGCGGTGCGCACGATGAAGCCGCCCTTCCTGAGGATTTCGCTTTCCGGCACCGCGGTATGCAGGACGACGTTGCTGTCGTCCCCGACCGCCACGCCGCGAATGCCGGTCTGCGAGCGCAGGATAATCCCGCGCAGCCGTTCGCGCTCCGCCTCTTCTTCAATGCGCTGCGAGATGCCGAGCATCGGCTGGTCCGGGAGAAGCACGAGGTAGCGGGACGGGATTGACAGGCGCGTCGTCAACCGCGCGCCCTTGGTGCCAATCGGATCCTTGATAACTTGGACCAGGATCTCCTGGCCCTCCCTGAGCACGGCTTCTATGGCCGTTGCCTGGGCCGGCGTCCCGGCCAGCCCGGTTTCGCGCTCCTCCGCGGTCGCATCCATGTCGGAGATGTGCAGGAACCCGGTGCGCTCCAGCCCGACGTCGATGAATGCGGCCTGCATGCCGGGCAGCACGCGGGAGACACGGCCCCTGATAATGTTTCCGACCAGTCCGCGCCGGCGCGTGCGTTCGACATACACTTCCTGCAAAACGCCGTTTTCGACGACTGCGACCCGAGTTTCCTGTGGCGTAACGTTGATCAGGATCTCTTCCGGCACCGGCGGGAGGCTCCATAAAGCGGATTAAAAAACATCTATAACTATATCATATGGATAGATTTTATCTCAGTCGACTTCCGGGGATGCCGACACACCGCAGGGCGCGCGTGAGCCGCCCGCAGGCTGTGTATCTTAGGAATCGGCGGATTGTATCAGGTTCCCCGGGGCGACCTGTCTGCGCCGACCGGGAACTGGGGCAGGCCGGCGCCCGAGGGCGCCGGCGCGGACTACTCGATGATCAGAAGGGAGTCGTCGGATTCTTCGTCGAAGATGTCCTCGTATCCCGACGACGGCGGGTTGCCGTCGTAAATCAGGTATTCGCGGCGCTGGATGTAGGCCTCGCGCGTGAACGTGTACTTGTCCACGGCGGCCTCGTCGCGGATGTTCGATTCATCGAGGAGATTCGCCCGCTTGTTGATGATGTTGAGCGCGACCACCGGGAACAGCACCGTGCCGCTCACGTAGGTGAGGGGATTCAGCAGAAAGCCGCTCACCTGGTCGGGCAGATCACGCGCCGCATTTGGGCCGCGGATCGGCAGGTAAACATACGGTCCCTGGCCGGCGCCCCACACCGCCAGCGTCTGGCCAAGATCTTCCTCATGTTGCTTGAGGCCCATCCCGGTCGCCACATCGAACAAGCCGCCAATTCCGAACGTGGAATTGACAATGAACCGCCCCATGTCGGACGCACCTTGCTCGAACTTCCCCTGAAGGAACGAATTGACGATGACGTTGAGGTAGGAAAGGTTGTTGAAAAAATTCGTGACCACTTCGCGCACCGGTTCCGGGGCGATTTCGACATAGCCCTTGGCGATGGGCTTGATCAGCATCTGGTCCAGAGTCTCATTGAAGCCGAAGAAAAAACGGTTGGCCGGCTCGATGGGATCGGCAATGGCGCCGTTCGTCCTGGTGGGCGTGCTGGCGCAGCCGGACAACAGCCCGCAGGCCAGCAACAGGACCGCCATGCAGCGGACAGCCGGTTTTTCAGTGATATGCATAGACGACCTCTGAAACGTCCCGTCGAGAGGGTGCGAATATTGACATACAAATCCGTGCCATACAATTCAGGCGCGGCCCGCGCCCAGGAAAACTCTGAATAACCTACTGCGCTGCCCATCCGCAGCGTCGCGTGCCCGCTCGCGGCTCGCCTGACTATCAGTGATGTCTCGCCGCTCGCTCCGCGTCTCCTTGCGGCTGGGCATGCTCATGGCGGTTCTTCAGATTTTCCCTCGTCTCGCGCCTCGACCTCGAGTTGCCTGATTTTTTCCCCTATGTCCTGAACGAGGCTGTCAAAACCGCGCTCTTTGATCACAACCGCATATTCCGCGCGTTTGAGCGAAAGGTCGCTGACGCCGTTGGCAATGACACTGATAATCCACCAACGGCCATCTTCGGCCTGCTGCATGAGATAATCGAGCCTGACCGGTTTTTTCCCAGGGCGCTGCATCTCGGTGCGTATCATCAGTCTGTTGTTCTTCAACTGCTCACGCGACATCTCGACAAACTGCTCGTCGTCGTAGTCCTTGAAGCGCGATGCATAGGTCGCGGTGCTGAGCCGGTTGAAGGTCGAGATGAAATCGTTTCGTTGCTGCTCGTTTAGTTCCGTCCAGTACCGGCTCAATATGACCTTGACGATCAGGGGCGTGTCGAAACTGGCGAGCACGATCGGTTCCAGTTCGCGGTAGCGTCCTTCGTACCCGAGTTCCGCGGAATTTTTCATGGCCTCGACCAGCTTGTCATGGAGCGTGTCGACGATCGTTCCCGGATCGCCCGCATCGGCAGTCGGTTCGGCGCGCATGGCTCCCGCCGCCAGCACGAGGCCGGTCAGCAGGAGCAGGGCGCCGGCGCGGCGCGCGCGCGCGCAGAGAGAGGGCAGTTCTGGGAACAAGGTGGTTGGCATCGGACTGTTCAATGAGGGTTGGGGGCGCTCAGCCTTTGACCGTCGGCCGCGGGAAAGGTTGATCATGCCTTGCCCGCGCGCGGGTAATGACGGCCCTTCCAGTTGGCCCCGGGCCCGAACCAGTGGCGCAGCGCGGAGGTCCACGTCATCAGGAGAAAGAGGACGCCGATAGCGGGCAAGAGCGCCGACCAGCCCGCGCCGAGATGGTAGTATCTCAGGATCGGGAGGTAGCTTGCGCACATCAACAGCAGGCTGATCGACCCGAGCGCCGCGGAGCGCGCCTCGTCCTGGAACAGCGATAGCACGGGCAGCACGAAGGAAGCGATCAGCAGGGCGCTGCAGAGCAGAAGCAGCCCGACGGAATACCGGAGCTGCGTGAAGGCGGTGCGCGCCACCATGTCCCAGATGTCACGCAAACGCGGATAGCGGCGGGCGCTGTAGGCCGACTGGGTGAGCCCGACCCAGGTCCGGTGCTGCATCTCTTTCACCTTTTTTGCCAGCGCGCAGTCGTCGATCAGTTCGCCACGCAACGCGGCGAATCCTCCCATCTGCTCCAACACGCTGGCGCGGATCAGGATGCACCCGCCTGCCGCGGCCGCCAGGTGCCGGAAATCCGAGTTGGCCAGGTGGAATGGGTAGAGCAGCTTGAAGAAATATACGAAGGCCGGCATGAGCAGCTTTTCCCAGAATCCTTCCATGCGCAGTTTGGCCATCAGCGAAACGAGTCCGAGTCGTCCCGCTTCGAGCCTGTTGAGCAATGCGGGCAAGGTGCCGGGAAGCAGTTCGATGTCCGCATCCAGCAGGAGGAGGTACGGCGTCGTGGCCGCGCGGCGGCCCTGTTCCAGGGCCCAGAGCTTGCCGGTCCAGCCGGCCGCGGGTGTCTGCCCGACGATGATCGTCAGGAGATCAAGGCCACTCTCACGCGCCGCGGCCGAAGTTCCATCCATGGACTGATCATCGATCACGATGGTCTTCAGATTCCGGCCCTGTTCGGACAGCGACTTCAATGTGCGGGCGATGTTCTGGCGTTCATTGCGAGCTGGGATGAGGACGGTGACGGAGACAAGATCGGCGTCGGCCGCCGGACCGGCCGCGTCCAGTGATTCGCGGGTCGACCAGGGACGCCATGGGGCGGCGATGACGGCCGACCAGATAAGGAAGCCTGGCAACGCCAGCCAGACAGGATCCATCAGGCGACTTGTTTCTTGCTTTTGCCCGCGGCTGAGACAGGTTTGATTTCAGCGACCAGCTTGGGCCGGGGCAGCGGCTCATCCTCGTAGATTACCGGCAGTTCCGGGGCCATGGGGCCATCCGTCGCCGGTCCGATCAACGCGATCTTCAGCCCCTTGAAGGGATTGCGGAACATGTCATTTACGGCAGTGGCCTCATAGCCGCTATGCACCATGCAGTTGTCACATTTCGGGTTGCGCCCTGTGCCGTAGCGATTCCATTCAGTCTCTTCCATGAGTTCCCGGTACGTGCGGGCATATCCCTCGCCAACGAGCAGGTAACAGGGTTTCTGCCAGCCGAAAACATTGCGCGTCGGGTTGCCCCACGGGGTGCAGGCATAGGTCTGGTTGCCGGCCAGGAAATCCAGGTAAAGGCTGGACTGGTTGAAGCGCCACTTGCGGCCCTTGCCCAGCCGGAAGATATTGCGGAACAGTTCCTTGCTCTCTTTGCGCCGCAGAAAGACGTCCTGGCGCGGCGCCCGCTCGTAGTTGTAGCCCGGCGAGATCGTGACCCCTTCCACGCCGAGTTCCATCGCCATGTCCATGAACTCCGCGACCTCTTCCGGCGACTCGCCCTGGAACAGGGTACAATTGATAGTCACGCGGAATCCGCGCGCGCGCGCTTTTTTGATGACGTCGATACATTTGTCGAAGACGCCGTCGCGGCAAACGGAGGCATCGTGCCGTTCGCTGTTGCCGTCCAGGTGGATCGAAAAAGTCAGGAACCGCGACGGTTCGTAATCATCCATTCGCCGATCGAGCAGCAGGGCGTTGGTGCACAGGTATACGAATTTTTCCTTTCTGAGGTAACCGCGGACGATGCGGGGCATTTCCTGGTGGATCAGCGGCTCACCTCCTGCGATGGACACGATTGGCGCGCCGCATTCCTCGACGGCGTTCATGCACTCTTCGTAGCTCAGGCGCTTATCGAGGATCTCGTCCGGGTAGTCGATCTTGCCGCAGCCTGCGCAGGCAAGGTTGCAGCGAAACAGGGGCTCCAGCATCAGCACCAGTGGATAGCGCTGCTCGCCACGCAGCTTGCGACCGATGATGTACTTGGCAATCTGGAACTGTTGGATTAAGGGCACAGCCATCAATGGTGCTCCTTTAGTGCTGTCCGGGTTCGTGGATAGGCTGCGGGAACCCTGCAATCCCGCGTAAAATCCCCAATATCCCGCAAGATAATTTAACAGGATTCAAAAGTACAGCCTCGAATGGGTCACTTGCGGCGGCTCCAATGTTGCCCATTTGCGTCGGGTGGTGCGTCCGTGTCATTGCAAGGGTCAAACCGCGTATTCATAATGCAATCTTTCCCGCCCGGGCATCCCATGGCAGAGGCACTCAGCACTCCGATTCTCGATACGATCAAATCGCCCGCCGATCTGCGCAGGTTGCCGGAAGCGCAACTGCAACCACTGGCGCGGGAAATCCGTGAATTCCTTCTCGATTCCCTGAGTAAATGCGGCGGCCATTTCGCCGCCAGCCTGGGTGCCGTCGAACTCACGATTGCGCTCCACTACATATTCAATACTCCGGATGATCGGCTGGTCTGGGACGTGGGCCACCAGGCTTATGTCCACAAGATCCTCACGGGGCGCCGTGATCGCCTGTTGACCATCCGCCAGTGGGGCGGCCTGGCGCCATTCCCGCGCCGCGACGAAAGCGAATACGACGCCTTCGGGGTTGGACACTCCAGTACTTCGATCAGCGCCGCGCTGGGGATGGCCATCGCGGCCAGCCGGCTCGGCACCGGCCGCAGGGCGGTCGCCATCATCGGTGACGGCGGCATGACTGCGGGCCTGGCATTCGAGGCGCTTAACCACGCTGGCGACCTGGGCAGCAACCTGCTGGTGATCCTGAACGACAACAACATGTCCATCTCGCCGAACGTCGGCGCACTGTCGAACCGATTCGCGCAGATCCTGTCCGGCAAGCTGTATACAACCGTGCGCAAAACGGGCAAGAAGGTGCTGTCGAAGATGCCCCCGGCATGGGAACTCGCGCGGCGCGCGGAAGAGCACATCAAGGGACTGATCGTGCCAGGGACGCTGTTTGAAGAGTTCGGATTCAACTACATCGGCCCCGTCGACGGCCACGATCTGCCGACGCTGCTCGAAACCATCCGAAACCTGAAGCGGCTCGAGGGACCGCAGTTGCTGCATGTCATCACCAAGAAGGGCAAGGGTTATGCCCCGGCCGAAGCTGACCCGGTCAAATACCACGCCGTCACGCCTTTTGATCCGAAGCAGGGAATGGTCGCATCCAAGAAGCCCAGCCGGCCGAAATACAGCGACGTCTTCAGCGATTGGGTCTGCGACATGGCCGCGCGCGATCCGCGCCTGGTTGCCATCACGCCCGCGATGCGCGAAGGCTCCGGGCTGGTGCGTTTCGAGAAAGAATTTCCGGAACGCTATTTCGACGTGGCAATTGCGGAGCAGCACAGCGTGGCGGTCGCCGCCGGCATGGCCTGCGATGGCCTGAAGCCAGTGGTTGCCATTTACTCAACCTTCCTGCAGCGCGGCTACGACCAGCTCATACACGATGTCGTGACGCAGTCGCTTCCCGTGCTCTTCGCCATTGATCGCGCGGGACTGGTGGGCGGCGACGGTCCGACACACAACGGTGTTTACGATCTCAGCTATCTGCGCTGCCTGCCGGGCATGGTCGTCATGGCGCCGGCCGACGAGAACGAGTGCCGGCAGATGTTGTATACCGGCTTCCAGCTGAACCAGCCTGCGGCGGTCCGCTATCCGCGCGGCAGCGGCCCGGGTGTGCCGGTGCAGGCGGAGATGACGGCCCTCCCCTTGGGCAAGTCGGAGTCGCGGCGCAAGGGCCGTCGCATTGCGATACTCGCATTCGGCGCGATGGTGCCCGCGGCGCAGGAGGCCGGCGAAGCGCTGGACGCCACGGTCGTGAACATGCGCTTCGTCAAGCCGATCGACGAGGATGCGATCCTGCGGCACGCGCTGGAGCACGAGTTCCTGTTCACGGTCGAGGACAACATGGTGCAGGGCGGCGCGGGCAGCGCGGTAAACGAAGTGCTGGCCGCGAACGGCGTCCTGCAACGGGCGTACAACTACGGGATCCCTGATCGCCTGATCCAGCACGGCGAGCGCGAAGACATGCTGCGCGACGCCGGTCTCACGGCGGAGGGTCTACTCGCCTTCGTCCGCGAGCGTGTGAATGCGGCCGGCCAGGCCGCAAAGTCCGCCTGAACGTAGCCTCGCTGCTCAGCGATCCCGGCCATATTTGTTCTTTCGTAGGGTGCCGGACGGGTCCTGTCACCGGGCACCCCTTTTCCGTGCTCGCTCGGTCCCCTCGCCTGCGCGCGGAAGAAGGGGAGTGCCCGGTGCCACCCGTCGCGTTTATCTCCTACGTGTGAATCCGGCCGGATCCCGGCTCGGGTGCCAAACGGGCGGGTGACATCGGGTCACCGTCGTCCGCGCGCAGCGGAAGGGCCCCACTGGGGGAGGGTTGGATCGAGCACGAACGGCGGTACCCGATGGCAGGGCCTGCCCGCCCCGGATGCAGGATTGGAACCGGCCGGCTACAACAGTTAAAGGCCCCGTGACAGGACCCGTCCGGTACCATGCGCACATGAATCCGGCCGCGTTAGAACTGTGTGCCGATGTGCGCCATCAGCCTGCGCAGTACATCGGGGGGACTGATTTTCGGGCGCGGCAGGTTGTCGATGGTTCCTGCGGTGATCTTCAGGTGCGCGAACAGCGGACCACGGCGGTTCGTCCCTTCCTTCAGCAAGTCTCCTAGCAGCGTGGTGTCGTCGCCGCTGATCGCGAGGCCGTAACCACAAGCGCTGGCGATTGCGGCAAAATCCACGTTCGCGGAAACGGTCGCCTGGGCCCCGGTCGAATCGTGTACACCGTTGTCGAGGACGATATGCACCAGGTTGTTTCCGGCATAGGTCCCCGCGGTCGCAAGGTTTCCCATGCGCATGAGCGCGGCACCGTCACCGTCGATGACCACGATCTTCATATCGGGCCGCGCCAGCGCCAGACCCAGGCCCAGCGAGGACGCGCAGCCCATCGAGCCCACCATGTAGAGCTGGTTGGGGCGGTCCTCAAGCGCATACAGCTCGCGGCCCGTGTATCCGGTGGTCGCGATCACGACCGTGCGATCCACGGGCGTGAGACCCAGGATCCGTCGGAGCGCTTCCACGCGGGACGGCCGGGTTTTGCCTGGACGTTCGAAATGCCTGCGCGTGGCGCCGGACGTTTCCCTGATCGGGACTGGCTGGCGCGCGAGTACGCAGGGCGCGACGGTATCCTTGCGCATGATGAAGCCGTAAGGCCGTTGTTCACGCGCGAACCATGCCTGCGCCTGCTTCAGGGCCGGGGCGATCTGCGGGGCTTCCGCGGGGAAGGGCGCCCACGGGATTTCCATCGATTCGAGCATGGTGGGCGTGATGCGGCCCATGAGTTCATGCTGGGGCTCATCCTTCTCCCCGGGCGCGCCACGATGGGTCGTGATCAGCAGCAGCGGGATCCGGAATACCCACGCGAGCGAAGTCAGTGGACTGACCGCGTTGCCGAGGCCGGAATTCTGCATCATGGCTACGGCACGCTTCCCGCCGATAGCGGAGCCCGCCGCGATCGCGACCGCATCGCCCTCGTTGGCCGCGGACACGTAGCTCAGCGTTTCGTCATTGATGACGTAGTTGATGAACGGCGTGAGATACGAACAGGGGACGCCGGAGTAACGCGTGAAGCCGGCCGTGCGCGCCGCCTCGACAAAATCCCGCGCGTCGATCAAGGCAGAATCACTGTCCGTGGGTGAAGTCGCCGGCGCGATCGATGTCGTCGAGCGAATTGACGTCCAGCCAGTGTCCGTGGATGTAATGCACCTGCACTGGTTTCCCGGAATCCACCAGGAAATTGATCAGGTCAGGGATCGTCAATCTGGCGAAATCGTTCCGTTGCCGCAGTGCCGCCAGGGCGTCGCGGATCCAGCGTGCGCCCTCGCCGCGGGCGCGGAGCATGCCGATCCAGCGGCCGGACGGGGATTGCAGCTTCGGCGTTGCGCCCAGTTCCGCAATGTGCAGCAGCCGCACCGTCTCCCGGAACAGCGATCGTTCATCCGGGCGCGTGCAATAGGCGAAGTCCGGCGCTCCACTCTTGCGGCTGCCTTGCAGCGCGGAGTCCACGGTGACGGTCAGTTCCGCTTCGCTGTCCAGCAGATCCCGCAGGATGTAGCCGCGGAACAGCAGATCGCCGTAGAGGATAACCATGTCCCCGTCGAGCGCGTCCTCGGCGCAGGCGAGCGACGCCAGTTCCCCGGTCGTGGCGAAGGACTCGTTGACGCGCTTTTCGATGCCGCTGGTGTTGATGGCTTCGGCCCGGTAGCCGACCACCACGATGATCCGGCCGACTGACTGGCGCCTGAATTCCTCCGCGAGCCGATCGAGGAGCGGCCTGCCGCCGATCTTGAGCATGACCTTGGGGCGGGTCTCGGTGAGTTCATGCAGCGCATTGCCACGGCTCGCGGCCAGCACGATGGCGTGCGTCTTGCCGTGGTTGCCGAGATAGCGGGCTTGGGCGCGGCTCAGTTCATCGGCGCCCTGAAGGGTGAAGACCCGCTCGATTGGCGCGATCTGATCCTCGATACCGGACACCGATTGATCTTCGAGGATGCGGCGGCTGACGCGCTCGAACGCGGCGATCGACGCGCGGATCATGTGGTTGGCCCAGATCACCATGCTGATTCCGGCCTTGCGGAAGACATCCACTGGCGTGCTGTAGTACTTCGTCGGGACGATGACGACGGGCGCGCGGCCGGCCCATTCCTCGGCGAACTCCAGGATCTCGTCGGGGCGCGACAGCTTGCTGTGGATGAGGATGCCGTCCGCCCCCGCCAGGCGATAGGCCTCGGCCCGCCGCAGGGCCTCCGTCAATCCCCAACCTGCGATCAGCGCCTCCACCCGGGCGATGATGCAGAAGTCGTCGTCCTGCTGACTGTCCTTGCCAGCCTTGATCTTGCCGCAGAATTCGTCGATGTCCGCGAGCGGCTGGCGCTCGCCGTCGATGAAGCTGTTCGTCTTTGGGAATTGCTTGTCTTCAATGCAGACGCCGGCGATGTGGCGCTGCTCGAGCTTGCGCACCAGGCGCCGCATGTTGTTGAAATTGCCGTAGCCGGTATCGCCGTCGAGCAGGATCGGGATGGTCGTGACATCGGACATGAATTCGAGCATATCCACGAGCTGCGTCCAGCTCGCCTCGTTGTTGTCGCGCACCCCGAATTGCGCGGACAGCGCCAGCCCGCTGGCCCATATCCCCCGGAAGCCCGCCTCCTCGACGATGCGCGCGGATATGCCGTTGTGGGCCTCGAGTATGAATTCCAGCCGCGGCGAGGCGAGCAACGCGCGCAGCCGCCGGCACTTGGAGCCGTCCTGGTGAACGCGCGAGGGTTGTGTGGCCATTCAGATTTCCATGGAGATCCGCGGCAGTATCCCGGCGCGCGCGCATTCGATATCCTGCGGGAAATCGATTTCGATCCAGGGGAGACCGGTTACGTCCTCGCAGCCGAACGCCTCCGGTTCGCGGAGCACGAGATCGCGGATCGCCTCTTCGTAAGGGGCATCGCTGCGCCCGCCGTCGACATAGTGCGTGGCCCGCGCCGCGAGCGCGCGCGCTGTGCCCCGATCGAAGCGGAAGAAGCCCACGGATTCCCCCTGCGCGTCGTATTCCAGGTCGGGCGCCAGCTGTTTGCGGAATTCCACTATACGCCCGCCGCGCAAGCATACTTTGACCGGCTCTTCGCCCGGCTCGAAATCGCGATCGAGCAGAAAGCAGTTGGCATATTGCGTTTCGAACAGCCTCTGCAACACGGACGGATCGTAAAGCACGTCCGCGTCCATCACGACGACATCGTCCCCGCTTTCCAGCACCGGCCTCGCGCACCAGAGGCTGACGATGCTGCCGAGCCGGAAATCGGGATTGATGATGGTGTTGACAGGCATCCTCAGGCCGATGTTTGCGACCGCCGCCTGGATCAGCTCCTGCCGGAAACCCGTCACGATCGTGATGTCCGCCGGGTCCAGCCTGTCCAGAACGCGCAGGTGCCGCTCAAGCAGGGTACACCCGCCGAACTCCAGCAGACACTTGGGCTTGCCGCCGGCGGCATCGGCGAGCCGTTCGCCCACTCCGGCGGCGAGAATGACGACTTTCATCTGCTTGCGGGACGAGTGACGGGGATCGATTCGCGACGCGCCAGTATAGCGAACCGCTGCCCGCGGGCCCGTTGCCGGGAGCGTGGTTCGATCCGGCTCCACGTCACAGTTCGACCTTTGAGGAAGTGCCTTGTGCGTCCAGCTGTGACTATCATGGCTCCAGGGATTTCTGTAGTATTGAAAAGTAACTGATTGATTTTAACCTGATTTAGTCGCGAACTTGATATGGGTTCTGAAGTCCGTCCGGACACCACTCCGCACTGAACTATGAGCACCCTGGCTCCTGACAAGATAGGCAAATACGACATCCGCCGGCAGGTGGGGCGGGGCAGCATGGGGATCGTATACGAAGGGTACGATCCGTTTGCGGATCGGCCTGTGGCCGTCAAGGTCGCCCTGGCGGATTCGCTGAAGGACAAGGAGTCGGGCGCCCGCTACCGCAAGATGTTTTTCAACGAGGCGCATACCGCGGGCAAGCTGCGCCACCCCAACATCCTCGAAATCCTGGACGCGGGCGCCGATGGCGAGGACTGCTACATCGTCATGGAGCTGGTGCAGGACGGGGAGACCCTGAAGACCCACTGCAAGCAGGACAACCTCCTGCCGATCCACCAGGTGGTCGAGATCATCTTCAAGTGCGCCAAAGCGCTCGACTATGCCCACCGCCAGGGCGTGGTCCATCGCGACATCAAGCCGACCAATATCCTGATCACCCCGACGCGGGACGTGAAGATCGGTGATTTCAGCATTGCCCACATCATCGGCTCGGACACCTCCACGCACACCATGCCCATGGGCTTTGTGGGCTCGCCCCGGTACATGTCGCCGGAACAGGTGCAGGAGGACAGCATCACCAACCAGACCGATCTCTTTTCGCTCGGCATCGTCATGTACGAAATGCTGACCGGGAAGCATCCATTCATCGCGGACAGCTTTTCCCGCCTCATCCACAAGATCATCAATGAGAAGCAGCCGCTGCTGAAGACCCATCGCTCGGACCTGCCGGACATCCTCGAGAAGATCATCCATCACGCGCTGCAGAAGAACCCGGAGAAACGCTACAAGATGGGACTGAACATGGCGGCCGACCTCAGCCTGGCATTCGATTATCTGGAACAGCACGAGGAGGACATCGAAGCGGAAGAGAAATTCAATGCAATCAAGAAGCTCGACTTTTTCCGGGACTTCATGGACTCGGAGATCTGGGAAATCGTCCATGCTTGCACGTGGCAGAAGTTCAACCCTGGCGCTGGCATCATCACTGAGGGCGATATTGACGATTCCTTCTTTATTATTGTCAGCGGCAGGGTCGAGGTGCGTAAGGGCTCGCGCGCGATCGGCCAGCTGGTCGCCGGGGACTGTTTCGGCGAAATGGGTTACCTGTCCAAGGCCGAGCGCACGGCGACGATCGTGGCAACAGAGCCGGTGGATCTCATGAAGCTCAACTCGACCCTGATCGAGCAAGTATCGGTCGACTGCCAGTTACGCTTCAGCCGCGTATTCCTGCGGACGCTGGTCAAGCGCCTGTCCTCCACCACCGTCATGGCGGCCGCGCCGTCCAATTAACACTCGCTTCGCGAGGCTTGGCGGATCGCCGGGTGTTCGTTCCACTCTGCGCGCGGAGCAGAGGTACCCGATGCCACCCGTCCGTTCAGCGCCGCCGCATGAATCCAGCCGACCCGCCCCGCGGTACTCATGCGCAGCCGAGCCGCCGGTCCGGTAGTGCCGCGGCGGACCGTGGGAGGCCAGGGATAGCCGAACGCGAGCTTACAGGGATGTATACACGGCGTGTCCGCAGCGGCACTACCGGATGGGCGGCCTTACGATGTGCTGGAAGCGGCACGAGCACCCGGCGCTCTGTCCTTGTGGAATTACTCAGCCTTGGCGGGTGGTGTTGCGTTTTCGGTAGAGATCCAGCAGTGAGGCGGTCGAGGAATCGTGCGCGGCGGCCAGGCCGCCTTCCAGTTGGCTCACCAGTTCCGTCGTGAGCTGTTTGCCGAGCTCAACACCCCACTGGTCGAAGGCATTGATGCCCCAAAGCACGGCCTCCGCGAAGGTGCGGTGCTCGTACAGTGCAAGCAGCGCGCCCAGCGTGAACGGCGTGAGATCCGGATAGAGGATGGTCGTGCTCGGCTGGTTGCCGGGGAAGTGCCGGTGTTCCCGTCCTTTCCGGCCGGCCATCAGTGCCTTGCTTTGCGCGAGGCCACTCGCGACGAGGCGGAGTTGATGGCGCTCGTCCCCGTCCGCCTTCAGGGGCAGCAGGAATTCGATCGGTATCAACTGCGTGCCCTGGTGTAGCAACTGGAAGAAGGCATGCTGCGAATTTGTGCCGAGCGCGCCCCAGACCACGGGCGAGGTCCCCTGTCGCACCGCACGGCCATGCCGATCCACCCGCTTGCCGTTGCTTTCCATGACGAGCTGGCCGAGATAATCCGGCAGCAGCCGCAGGCGCTGGTCGTAGGGGATCACCGCGCGCGTCGCGGCCCGGTAAAAATCCGAGTACCAGACATCCAGCAACGCAAGCAGCACCGGCACGTTCCCATCCAGCGGGGATTGCTGGAAATGACGGTCCATGGCGTGCGCGCCGTCGAGAAATTCCTGGAATCCGGCGCGCCCAATCCCGAGCGCGAGCGGCAGACCGACCGCGGACCAGACCGAATAGCGCCCGCCGACCCAGTCCCAGATCAGGTGGACGTGATCTTTCGCAATCCCCCACTTCAGCGCCGCCTTGTCATTGCAGGTCACCGCGAGGAAGTGCGCGTTCGGCGTCGGGCAGCCGCGTTGCGTCAGCCAGCCGCGCGCGCTGTCCGCGTTCGTCAGCGTTTCCAATGTTGTGAAGGATTTCGAAGCGACGATGAACAGCGTCGTTTCCGGATCACATTTTTCGAGCACGCCGTGCAGATCGCGGCCATCGAGATTGGTGACGAAGCGTACCTTGAGCCGGGTCGCACGGCGTGCGCGCAACGCCTCGACGGCGAGGCGCGGCCCGAGATCCGATCCGCCGATGCCGATGTTGACGACGGTGTCGATGTTTCTCCCGGTCCAGCCTTTCCTCTCACCCGCGTTGAGCGACCGAACCCGTTCGTGCATGCGTCCCAGCTCCGCGTGGACCGCCGGCATGACATCCGTGCCGTTCACGCAAAGCGTGGAGCCCGCCGGCGCGCGCAGCGCGACGTGCAACACCGGGCGCCGCTCGGAGAGATTGATGGCGGCGCCGGAGAACATCTCCTGGATGCGCGCTTCCATCTGTACGGCGCGCGCCAGGTCGAGCAGCAGGATCAGCGTTTCTTCGGCGAAACGGTGTTTGGACAAGTCCACGACAAGATCGCCGATGTGCCGCGTGAAACGGCGGGCGCGATCCGGATCGCGCGCGAACAGATCGCGCATGTGCGTCCTGCGGATCTCGCGGTGATGTTGCGCGAGGGCGCGCCATTGCGGCAGGCGTGACGGCTGCGGAGGTCGTGCGGCGGGCATGACGGTATTCTTGCATATTCCCCTGCCAGGCGAGGCGCCGTGCGCAGCGCGTCACGGGCGCGGCCGCCCGCGCTGTCCAAACCAGCATGATTCCAGTACCATTCCACGCCTATTCAGCCCGGATTATTCATGAAAGATTCAGACTTGACGCGGCCGGGTCCTGTCATCGGGTACCGCCATCCGTGCTCGCTTCGCCCATCCCCCAGTGGGTCCCTTCCGCTGCGCGCGGATGGCGGTACCCGATGCCACCCGTCCGCTTCTCGACTCGAAATTCATGAGTAATTCACGCCAGTGCCGGTTATGACGAACGAAGCTCCCGAGAGACTGGGAAAATACGAAGTCCGCAACGAGATCAGCCGGGGCAGCATGGGCATCGTCTACCTCGGCCATGACCCGTACATCGACCGGCCCGTCGCGATCAAAGTGGCGCTGGCGGATACATTGAACGACAAAGAATCCGGCGCCCGGTACCGGAAGATGTTCTTCAACGAAGCACACACCGCCGGCAAGCTGGCACACCCGAACATCATCAGCATCTTCGACGCCGGGGCGGACGAAGAGACCTGCTACATCGTCATGGAGTACATCGAGGGCGGGGAGACGCTGAAGACCTACACGCGCCCGAATAACCTGCTGCCGGTAGAGAAGGTGGTCGAGATCATCTTCAAGTGCGCCAAGGCCCTCGACTACGCGCACCGGCAGGGCGTGGTCCACCGCGACATCAAGCCTTCCAACCTGCTGGTGACCAAGGACATCGACGTCAAGATCGCGGACTTCAGCATCGCCCACATCAACAAGCCCGACTCCACAACGACGCAACATGCCGGGATGATGGGTTCCCCCAAGTACATGTCGCCGGAGCAGTTGCGCGAGGAATCGGTGGGCACGCAGACCGACCTGTTCTCGCTTGGGCTCGTGATGTACGAGATGCTGACCGGTAAGCATCCCTTCGCCGCGGAGAATTTCTCGCGGTTGGTGAACCGCATCCTGAACGAGGAGGCGCCGCCGCTGCGCGACATGCGCGCCGATTTGCCCGAAGTACTCGAGCCCATCGTGCGCAAGGCCACGGCCAAGAAGCTCGAGGATCGCTACCAGATGGGGCTCGATCTCGCCGCTGATCTGAGCAAGGCCTTCGAATCCCTCGAGCGCCCGGAGCAGGACATCTCCATCGAGGAGAAATTCAACTCGGTGAAGAAGCTGGAATTCTTCCTCGGTTTCCCGGATTCGGAGATTTGGGAAATCATCCGCGCGGCGACCTGGACCGACTACACGCGCGGCGAGGACATCATCGTCGAGGGCGATCTCGACGACTGCTTCTATATTATTGTGTCCGGAAAGGTTGCGGTGAAGAAGGGCAGGAAGGTGATCCGCACGCTGACCACCGGCGACTGCTTCGGCGAGATGGGTTATCTCGCCAAGACCAAGCGCACCGCGACAATCGCCGCGCAGGAAGACACCGCGCTCCTCAAGATCAACTCCACCGTGATCTCGCAGGTGTCCCTCAACTGCCAGGTGCGCTTCCTCAAGGTGTTTCTCCGTACCCTTATCCACCGTCTTTCGGCCACCACGGAAAAGATGTCTCAGGATGTTTGAAGACGTATCGTCCCGGAGCCGCCTGGTGCCGGGTTCTGAAGACCGCCCAATCATTCAGGAGCGGTGAGTCCCCATGCTCAGACGCACATTCCTGAAAACGACGGCCGCTGCTGCGGCACTGACCGGCGTTCGCCGGCCTGTCTTCGGCGCCGCTGACGGATCCGCCAACCCGGTGACCATGGCATGGACCGGACCGTACGGCGGCGTGCCGCCCTTTGACCGTATCGAGGTTCCGCATTTCAAGCCGGGCGTGCTCCAGGCGATGCACATGGCGCGCGCCGATTTGAAGCGGATCTTCGAGAACAAGGTCGCGCCTACATTCGGGAACACGCTCGCGGCCTACCAGGACGCCGGCCGTGCCTACGACCGCGCCGAGCGGCTGTATTCGATCTTCACCGCGACCATGAATGACGATCGAATGAGCGAGGTGGAAACCGAACTCGAGCCTGCGATCGCCGCCTTCGATGACGAGATCGTCCAGAACGAGGCGCTCTTTGAACGCATCAAGTCGGTGTACGACGCGCGCGAGAGCGCCGGTCTGGATGCCGAGCAGCAACGGCTGATGGATGTGGTCTACCGCTACTTCGCGCGCCGGGGCGCCGGCCTGGGCAAGGCCTACAAGGCACGCCTCGCTGAAATCAACAAGCAGCTCGCGAGCCTCTACACGAGCTTCCGGCAGAATCAGCTTGCGGATGAGGAGTCCTACATCCTGACACTCGATTCCGAGAGCGATCTCGAAGGCCTGCCGGAGAGCCTGCGCGCCTCCGCCGCGGCCAGCGCCGATGCCAAGGGCATGAGCGGCAAATGGGTGATCACCAACACGCGCTCGTCCATGGAGCCGTTCATCACCTATTCCGCGCGCCGCGACCTGCGCGAGAAGGGCTGGCGCATGTGGATCATGCGCGGCGATAACGGTGATACACGCGACAACAAGTCCAATATCTCGAAGATTCTTCAATTGCGTGCTGAACGCGCGAAGCTCCTCGGCTTCCCGACCCATGCGCACTGGGTCACGGATGACGGCATGGCCGGAACGCCGGACGCCGCCATGAACCTGATGATGAAGGTGTGGCCGGCGGCAGTGGCCCGCGTCCGCGAGGAAGTCGCCGACATGCAGGCCATCGCGGATGGCGAGGGCGCCGGGCTGAAAATCGAACCCTGGGACTATCGCCACTACGCCGAGAAGGTGCGCAAGGCGAAATACGATCTGGATCAGAACGAGGTGAAGTCCTACCTGCAGCTCGATAAGCTCCGCGAAGGCATGTTCTGGGCAGCGGGGCAGGTCTACGGACTCGAGTTCGTGCCGGTGACGGGCGTGCCCGTCTACCATCCCGACATGGTCGTCTACGAAGTGCGCCGTGGCGGCGCCCATGTCGGCCTCTGGTACTTCGATCCTTACGCGCGGGACGGCAAACGATCCGGGGCCTGGATGAATTCCTACCGCACGCAGGAGCGGTTCCAGCATGAGGTAACGCCGATCGTCTCCAACAATTCGAACTTCGTGAAGGGCGCGCCCGGCGAGCCGGTGCTGGTGTCCTGGGATGATGCACGCACGATGTTCCACGAATTCGGCCACGCGCTGCATGGCCTCCTGTCGAACGTGCGCTACCCCGGACTCGCCGGTACCGCCGTCAAGCGCGACTTCGTCGAGTTCCCGAGCCAAATCAACGAGCACTGGCTGTCGACGCCCGAGGTGCTGAACCGCTTTGCCCTGCACTACAAGATGGGCAAGCCGATCCCGGCCGAGCTCGTGGCGAAGCTGGAGAAAGCACGAACCTTCAACCAGGGATTCTCCACAGTCGAGTACCTCGCCTCGGCGATCTACGACTTGAAAGTCCACCTGGCCCCGGCCGAGCCGGCGATCGATGCGGGCGCATTCGAGAAGCAGTGCCTGACGGAGATCGGTTGTCCGGGCGAAATCGTCATGCGCCACCGCCCGACGCAGTTCGGCCACATCTTCGCGGGCGACGGCTACTCCGCCGGCTACTTCAATTACATCTGGGCGGATACGCTCACCGCCGATGCGATCGAAGCCTTCAAGGAAGCGCCGGGCGGACTCTATGACAAGGACGTGGCGAAGCGGCTATACGACACCATCATGAGTGTCGGCAATTCCATCCCCCCAGATGAAGCCTTCCGCCGCTTCCGCGGCCGCGATGTCGATACCGATGCGCTGATGCGGGACCGGGGATTTCCAGTCAGCAAGGTTTGAGGCGGTACAACCTGGACGCCGTCATGTTGACTGGTGAGCCAACGTTGCGGGTTGAGTGAGGTATTCGACGCTACTGAACTGTTGAAATGGCGCCCCGGGGCGGACTCGAACCGCCGACCTACCGCTTAGGAGGCGATTGCTCTATCCCCTGAGCTACCGGGGCGGTGCCGGCGCTACTCTACAGGATTATGCAAAAGTCCATCCATGGACTTTTGCATCGCGCTACGGCCAAAGCGCAGCTTCAGCCTCGCTTCGTTTATCAAGCACTTGTATGCTTGATAAACGGTGCGTCTTGTCCTTGGGGCGCTGCAGAGTGATGCGAAGATTGCTTGCGCATCACCCTGCTTTTAGCGGCGGCGCTGCCGGAATGCCATTATCCCGATCTGTCCGGCCGCGGCCATCCGCGGGATCAACAACCACCGCGGAAAGACCGAACATGGAACACCACGGCCTCGTCACCCTTGTCCCCACCGCACTCGTGCTCACGCTTGCGATTATTACGCGGCGGTCGACCGAGTGTCTGCTGATGGGTGTGGTCACCGGCCTGGCCATACTCGACCCGGCGACGATCCTCGGTGGGGTCAAGGACGCCGCGATGAGCGTCATGACAAATCAAGACGTCGCTTGGACCGTGCTGGTCTGCGGTCTCATGGGCGGCCTGATCGGGCTCTGGATCCGCAGCGGCGCGATCGCCGCCTTCACGGAGCAGATGACGCGCTACGTGCATTCGCGGGCCGGCGCCCTGACCTGCGCCTGGGTGCTCGGGATTTTTCTGTTCGTCGATGACTATCTGAGTTCCCTCTCCGTGGGCGCGTCCATGCGCAGGGTGACGGATCGTTTCAAAATCTCGCGCGAGATGCTGGCCTACGTGGTCGATTCCACGGCGGCGCCGGTCAGCGTGATCATTCCCATCTCCACCTGGGCGGTGTTCTTCGGCGGCCTGCTGGAAGCGAACAAGATCGCCGCGGACGGGCAGGGCGTGGCCTATTACATCAGCGCCATCCCCTACATGTTCTATGCCTGGGTCGCGGTGTTCATGATGCCGCTGGTGATCTGGGGCAAGATGCCGTTGTTCGGACCGATGAGCCGGGCGGAGGCGCGCGCCGCGGCCGGCCGGCCGGTGCCGCCGGGGGCGGAACACCTGGAGCAGGCCAACCAGTCAATCGTGGAAGGCCCCGATGCGAAACCGCGCGTGTCGAACTTCCTCATTCCACTGGCGACGCTGGTGTTCTTCACCTGGTATTTCGAGATCGATTTTCTCAAGGGGTTGTTCGTCACGATCGTGATCACGGTTGCTATGTTGATCGGCCGGAAGACGCTCGGTTTCAATGAGACTTTCGATACCTTCATGGAAGGGATCAAATTAATGATCGCGCCGCTGTCCGTGCTCATCGCGGCCTTCATGTTCAAGGAGGTGAATGACGCACTCGGACTCGCGCCCTACGTCATCGAGAACGTCAAGCCGCTCATGACCCCCACGCTGCTGCCGATGGTGGTGTTTACGACCATGGGGCTGGTGTCGTTCACTACCGGCTCGAACTGGGGCGTGTTCGTGATCATCCTGCCGATCGTGTCGAGCCTTGCGATCGCGGTAGGGGCCGACATGGTTCTCGTGGTTGGCGCGACACTCTCGGCGAGCACCTTTGGCAGTCATGCCTGCCTGTATTCGGATGCGACCGTGCTGAGCGCGCAGGCTTCGGGTTGCACGTCATTCCAGCATGCCATCACGCAACTGCCGCTGGCGCTTGTTGCGGCAGCCGTGGCGGCGCTGGGTTATCTGCTGATCGCTTGAACGGCAGCAAACCGTGCCGGACGGGTCCTGTCACCGGGCACCCCTTGTCCGTGCGCGCTCGGTTCCCTCGCTTGCGCGCGGACAAGGGGAATGCCCGGTGCCACCCGTCCGTTTGACTCCTGCGCTTGAGCCTTGCCGGATTCAGCCACGGGCGCCGAACGGGCGGGTGACATCGGGTCACCGCTCTTCGCGCGCAGCGATAGCGAGCACGAAGACGGTACCCGATGGCAGGACCCGCCCGCCGACCCACGCAATGGGAACCCGGCCGTTCACCGCCGTGGGTTTCCAATCGATCCGACTAGGAACCCGTGCGCGCGGCGCCGCGGAGGGAGACCGGTTCGTCGCTGTGGACCAGCCGCTGTTGCTCGCGACGCAGGCGTTCGATGCGGTGCTGGAGATAGGGCGAGAAATATCCGTTGTACCGGCGCTGTAGTTCCGGGAGCTTCCAGTCCGAGCCGGTCACCCGGCCGCGGCAATGGACCGCGCCGCAGGCGCAGTCGAACTCATCGTAGGTCGTGCCGTCGCTCATCGCGTAGTCGTAGCAGATTTCCTCGCCGGGCGTGATCGGAAACAGGGCGACGAGCGAGATCTGCCCGGACAGTCCCGCATTGGGACTGCAGGAATGGTTGATGAAATCCGCCGGATGCCTTTCCTCCGGCGATAGCTGGTACAGGTTCTCTTCGACCTGGATGCTGTGCGCGCGGCGCCGGGACGGGAGCAGGGTGAGCTGCTCGCCGGTTATTACCACTCCGCCCCAGACCACCAGCAATTCGCCGCGCGCCACGGGTTCCACGGCGAACAAGGCATAGCCGCCTTTGTGCCGGGCGGGGCGCGCCTCCAGTTTCGGGTTCACGTAGTGGGCGGAAATGGCCTGGTCCATTGCTTCAAGTCCCCTTTGCTGAAATGGGTTGGAGGTCGACGAACGAGAGTGCGAACGGCCTGGATGCAGTATCGGGCCCCAAATCCGTGGCGGGAGGCCGCCTGGACGGGTGTCGCCGTCCGGGTGGCGGCTCGCTGGCGTCCATTCGCGCGGGAATCGCTGCGGGATCAGAAATGGATGGAGTTGGTGGAGCCGAGGGGGATCGAACCCCTGACCTTCGCATTGCGAACGCGACGCTCTCCCAGCTGAGCTACGGCCCCACGAGAAAGTGAAATGTCAAAAGTCACGAATCAATAAATAAATTTACCGAGATTCAGGATTGCCCGCCCGGTCCGTTCCTCAGAAACAGGCGGGGTCGCGACAACTGTTCGCGGCAAAATCTACGTTAGGGTTCCAGGACTGTCAACGACTGGATCGCGCCGTGGTCGCACCCATTCGATTTCTCTATACTCCGGCGGAATCCCTCTGTGCGGCACAGCCGGCCCGCGGCTTGCAAGATGAAGATGGAAGACAAGAAGCTGAACCTCGCGGAGGCAAGCGGCCGAAAACCCGACGCACGGGGTTCGCTGGCGTGGAGTGGAGCAATACCGCCTGGTCTGCGCGGGCGACGAGGGGCCGGACTGCATGTGCGGGACAGGATGCTAAACGCGTCCATCGTGGGCATCGCCTGAATGCAGGCACTGGCCCCGATCCGGTTGTGGCGGCAGTGGCGGCGCCGGCGCATCCTGGACCATTGTCTCATCGACGCCGAGATCTGGTGGCCGGTGGTGGAGAGCAGTCCCGCGGCATCACATCTCACGGACAGCGATCGTTGGCATCTGCGCGATCTGGCCTCGCTGTTCCTCCACGAAAAGTCGATCGAACCGGCCGGCGGACTGGAACTGGCGGATCCGATGCGGTCCCGCATCGCCTGCGAGGCCTGCATCCCCATCCTGAACCTGGGCCTTGAGTTGTACCGGAACTGGTATTCCGTGATTGTTTATCCGGGCGAATTCATTGCCCGTCATCGCTACGTGGACGAGGCTGGCGTGGAGCACGACGAACGCGAGGCGCGCCTCGGCGAAGCCTGGGAACATGGCCCGGTCGTGATCTCGTGGGAGGACGTCGCGGCCGGCGAGCCGGGGTTCAATGTCATCATTCACGAAATGGCGCACAAGCTGGATCTGCTGGATGGAGCCACCAATGGCCGCCCGCCGCTGCATGCGGACATGGAAGCGCGGGTCTGGACGGACGCGCTGGGCTCCGCCTACGCGGAACACGAGCGGCAGGTTGAGGCCGGCCTTGACACCGCCATCGATCCTTATGCCGCGGAAGATCCGGGGGAGTTTTTCGCGGTGGCGAGCGAGGTTTTCTTCGAATCCCCGGAACTGTTGCGCGACGTCTGGCCGCAGGTCTACGCGCAACTGGCGCTGTATTACCGGCAGAATCCCGCAGGTGCGGGGCCTTAAGGAAGCTCTGAACAAGTCCGTCCAGGACTTGTCAGAGCACGGAAAACGAAAAGCGTGGTTTTCGTTTTCCTTCATTTTCCAATCGCTTACGCGATCGGAAAATGGCCATACATCCCTGTATGGCAGGAACCTCTGAACTTGTTCAGAGGTTCCTTAAACTTCATCAAGTACGGAGAGGATCATGACCGAAGTCCGCACTGACATGCTCCAGCGTATCTTCGCCATGCAGGCGGAGCTCAACGACTACGTGTTCCGGAAGAACGGCCTGACTGACAGCGCCGGTCATGCGCTATCGATGGCCGCGATCGAATCTGCGGCGAACGCCGGCGCGCTTATGGTCAACGACCTGCCGAATCAGTGGCTCGGGCGGTACTCGAAAGCGATGGCGGAGGAACTGAAGGAGCTGGACGCGGACCTGTTGTGGAAATGGTGGAGCAAGGACAGGATCGACATCCAGAACGTGCGCGTGGAGTTGATCGACATCCTGCATTTCCTGGTCTCCGCCATGATCTGCTCGGGCGTGACCGCGGAGCAGGTGTACGAGATTTACCGCCAGAAGCACGCCGTCAATGTGAAGCGGCAGGACAGCGGTTACAGCAAGGCCACCAAGGACGAGACGGACAACAGGGAAATAGGCATTGGGGACTAGGGACTCGGGACTCGTAGCATCGACCTTCACCGCGTGCGCCACGAGTCCCCCTGCCTCTTTGGCCACGAATGTTTTCTGTCGCGCGCGGCCGGGCATGGAGTGCCGCGCGGCGGCAGCGATTCAGGTCGTCAGGCGGCGGCGGAAACGCGTGGCGCGGGAATCACGGCCGTCCATCGCGCCGGTCGCCTGGGTCATTCCAGCGCGGCGTGAACGGTGTCGACGAACACCTTTTCCGCCGGGCTTTGCTCATCCCAGGATTTCAGCACTTCCCGCATGGCGAATCTCTCGTAGCGCTCGAAGCGGTAGGGGTCGGCCATGGCCGTTTGCACCTTCTGTTGCAGATCCTGTGTCACCTGTACCAGTGCCATGATTGCGTTCCTCCGGTTTCAAATGCATTATCCGGTCAGTTCGTCGTCAAGGATGTGACCTGGATCAAACCCCGGTGCGCGGCGAATCCATTCCCGGTATTTCCAGATTTTTCAGGGTATTAGAAAAGTCGATGCGGCGTGAGCAAGTGAGAACTGGTTAACAATTTGGGGGTGTGAGATGGGTCTAAGAACAATCTTCGGCACGAGCCTGGGCATTCTGCTCCTGGGAATCGGCATGTTGAGCTCAGCGGCGGCGCCCGCGACGGGAAGCCTGCTTGAGCAAGCGCTGGCCGCGACGCATCGCGATGCGGCGAACCGGGAGCGGGACCGCTACCGGCATCCGAAGGAAACGCTCGAATTCATGGGCCTCCGGCCGGGGATGACCGTCGTCGAGATCTGGCCGGCAGCCGGCTGGTACACGGAGATCCTCGCACCATTCGTGCGCGATGCCGGTCAGTATTACGGTGCGATATTTGTCCTGACGGCGGAATCACCCGAATACCAGCACGGGATTCAAGCCGCTTTCCTCGACAAGCTGAAGGGAACTCCGGCGCTGTATGACCGGGTCAAACTCACGGAAATGGGCGCCGGCAGGATGGACATCGCGCCCGCAGGCAGCGCGGACCTCGTACTGACCTTTCGCAACGTGCACAACTGGATGAAAGGCGGCTTCGTTCAGAATGCCTTCAAGGCGTTCTACACCACGCTCAAGCCGGGCGGCGTGCTGGGTGTCGTAGAGCACCGCGCCAGGCCCGGCACCCCGCTGCAGCAGATGATCGACAGCGGTTACGTCACGGAAGAACAGGTGATCGCCTATGCGCGGGAAGCGGGATTCGCGCTGGAGGAGAAGTCGGAAATCAACGCCAATGCCGCCGATTCCACAAACCATCCGCGCGGGGTTTGGACCCTGCCGCCCGGATTCGCGCTGTGCCGGGAACTGAAACCTGGCCCGGAGGCCGATGCCTGCAAGAAACCGTGGCAGGAAATCGGCGAGTCCGACCGCATGACATTGCGCTTCCGCAAGCCGATGAATTAGCAGGTTGATGCAAAACTTGTTTTTGCATCAACCTGAAGCGCCCCAGGGCAAATTTCCTGCTCCTGCGAAATCTGCACTTCCGCCATCCCTGGCGGTCGGATGGGACGCTCCGCATATCTAACACATAAGTGTTTGATATGCGGAGCGAGGCCGAAGCTGTGCATTGCTTGACGCGAGATGCAAAAGTCCATGGATGGACTTTTGCATCAACCTGTTAGACTGATGCGCGATTGCAGGGTGCGGTTCAACCGGTAAGGTGGATCAGCATGCTGGATATCAGCACCGACATCATCCGTTCCATCATCGACAAGGCGCACGAATTCCATGCGCAGGAAGGCGTGGTCTTCCCGGAGGATCCGAACAGTCCTACGGATGACTGGGCCATGCAGATTCTCGCCAACCACGCCGACGATCTGACGTTCCAGGAATTGCGCGACCTCATCCGCGACCTGGAACCGGATCAACAGATGAGCCTGGTGGCGCTCATGTGGGTGGGTCGCGGGGACTTCGACGCCGACGAATGGGAGGAGGCCCTCGCCCAGGCCCGCGACCGCTGGACGCGGCGAACCGCGGAATACCTCATCGCCACGCCGCTCGTCGCGGACTACCTGGAGGAGGGCCTGTCCGCCCTCGGTCAGCCGCTGGAATAGACTGGTCGGGTGTGAAGCCAGCCAATCCGGTCTTTGCCGAATTGCCGACGACGATCTTCACGATCATGTCGGCATTGGCGCGCGAGCATGATGCGGTCAACCTCGGGCAGGGGTTCCCGGACAGCAACGGGCCGGACCATGTGCGTGCCGCGGCCGCCGAGGCGATCATCAGCGGCCCGAACCAGTATCCGCCGAGCATGGGCACGCCGGAACTGCGCCTGGCCGTGGCGCAGCACAACCGGCGTTTCTACGGGCTGGATGTCGATCCGGATCGTGAAGTCATCGTTACCTCAGGCGCCACCGAGGCGCTGGCGGACTGTCTCCTGGCGCTGCTCCGGCCAGGCGACGAGGCGGTCATCGTGGAACCGGCCTATGATGCGTACGCGCCGCTGGTGCGGGCGGCGGGCGCGGCTCCGCGCTACATACAGTTACAACCGCCGGATTGGAGTTTCGACGTGGCCGCACTATGCGCCGCGTTCAATTCGCGCACCAAGCTGATCATCATCAACTCGCCGATGAACCCCACCGGGAAAGTGTTCACGGCGCAGGAACTGTCGACCATCGCCGGGCTCCTTTGCGAGCACGATGCCTTTGCCGTGTGCGACGAAGTCTATGAGCACCTGACCTTCGATGGCCGGCGGCACGCTCCGCTGATGACCCTGCCAGGCATGCGCGAACGCTGCTTGCGCATCGGATCGGCCGGCAAGACCTTTTCCCTCACGGGCTGGAAGATCGGTTACGTCACGGTGGATCGATCGCTGGCGGACGTCATCGCCAAGACGCACCAGTTCGTCACCTTCACCTCGGCGCCGGCCCTTCAGCATGCTGTCGCCGTCGGCTTGCGCAGCGAAGATGAATATTTCCTGAACCTCGCCGGCGAGTTGGAACGCAAGCGCGACCGGCTTGCCACCGGACTCGAACGGATCGGATTCAGAGTGCTGCCGTGCCACGGCACCTATTTTGTCAATGCGGACTTCAGCGCCCTGGATCCCGTATCGGACGATTTGGACTTCTGCCGGAAGATCACCGTGGATGCCCGCGTCGCGGCGATCCCGGTGAGCGCCTTCTACCAGAAAGACAGCGCCAATATTCCGCGCCGGCTCGCGCGTTTCTGTTTCTGCAAGGAGGACTCACTTCTGGAGGAGGCGTTACGACGTCTCGGCCGCTTTTTCAAAGCAGAGTAAGGGTCTCAGCCCTCCTCTCCCCCTGAGGACGGGGGCGGGTTGTGGGCAGCGCGCTGACCGCGGTTGCGGTGCTGCCGGTGGCGCGGGTGCGGCATGCCGCGTTTCTGCGGGACCTTGTACCAATCCTCCCTGCTGATCTCGTGGTAATAATCTGCCTCTTCCTTGAGCACATGCGAGGTCGAACTCGGGATCGCCGCGATCTCAACACGCACGCCTTCGGTCTTCAGGTGCCGGACCAATTCAACGTAATCCGAATCCCCGGACAGGATGATGATCGTGTCCACCTTGCTCGAGAGTTGCATGGCCTTGATGGTGAGCGGGATGTCCGCGCTCTTGTGGCACGGGCGTACAGAGCCGTGGTAGTGCTGATAGAGCCGCTCGCCCAGCTTGGATGAGATGTTTTTGCCTTCGCGGAAGTAGACGAAACGGTTCAGGCCGCGGTTGCCGAGCAGCCTGGGCACCAGGGTGTCGAAGTTGACCAGCGTATGCGGATCGCCGGTCTCATCCTGTATGCTGCGTTCGATATTGTTGCCGTCCACCAGGATGGCGACGGACTGACTGATGGTCACGACCGGGGCGGCAGCGGCCTCTTCAGGACGGTTGGTACTCATGAGATGGGGCAATTCCTCACAGTGAAAATGACAACGACCATCCTATAAGCTTGGACGATCATTCAGCAATGATTACTCTTGCCGGCAGGGTATTTCCTTGACCTCCTCAACCGCACAGGCGGAGCCGTTGCGGCAGGCGGGTGGCGAGCCTGGCAGCGCACGGCGCATATTGCTGCATTGTCCCGACATTACGCTCAAGGGCCGCAACCAGGACGATTTCCAGAATGCGCTGGATGACAATGTCCGGCATGTTCTGAAGCGCGCCGGCCTCGGCTGGCGCGTCGGTTCCGCCCGCGGCCGGGTTTACGTCGAAACGACGGGTCAGGATCCCGCCGAGCTGGAACGCATTATTCCGCTGCTGGAGATGACGGCGGGGGTTTCGTCCGTGGGCGCGGCGATCTGGCTGCGCCCCGGTGAAACAGTCACGGCCGGCGGCGAGCTGAACTGGCCCATCATCGAGCGGAGTGTCGTGATGCTGGCGGCAACGGCCTTCGAACCGGACGCCAGCTTCGCCGTGCGCGTCAACCGAGTGGACAAGTCGCTGCCGGCCACGTCCAGGGAGATCGAAGTCCGCCTCGGAGATGCCATTCGCCGGCAGACGAAGTGGAGCCTGGTCGATCTGGACGACCCGGATCTGCGCATTCAGATCGATGCCTACCCGGACGGACTTTATATCTACCCCGGCAAGCACATTGGCATCGGCGGGCTTCCGGTCGGCACCGGCGGCCGCGTGATCGCGCTGCTGTCCGGCGGCATTGATTCGCCGGTCGCGGCATTCATGCTTGCCAAGCGCGGCTGCATGCTGGATCTGTTTCACATTTCCGCAGGTCACGCGCACAACCTGGATCCCGACACCGCGGTGGTCGCCCGTCTCTCGCGGCGGCTCAGCCACACGACGCTGCGCAGCAGGCTGTACGTCACTCCCTACACCTATTTCGATCTGTGCCTGAAGGGCAAGCCGAGCGGTTTTGAACTGGTGATGTTCCGCCGCTTTCTCATGCGCTGCGCGGAGTACCTGGCCCTGAGAATCGGGGCCGGCGCGATTATCACGGGCGACAGCCTGGGCCAGGTCGCCTCGCAGACCCTGGAGAACCTCACTTCCGCCTCGCGCGTCGTGACGCTGCCGATCCTGCGACCGCTGATCGGGATGAACAAGCAGGAGATCATCAGTCATGGGCGGCGCATCGGGACTTACGAAATCTCCATCGAGCCTTACAAAGACTGCTGCGCCCTCATCGCGCGCCATCCGCGCACGCGTTCGCGCCATGAGGAACTCTGCCTGATCGAGGAGGAGCTGTTCCCCGATTACGGCAAGCTCATAGCCGATACTTTCCGGGAAACGCTCTGTCTCGAATTTGACTGCGGGGAATTGACGGGGCAACGCACACAGCCGGTCTAACAGGTTGATGCAAAAGTCCATCCGTGGACTTTTGCATCAACCTGCTAACCCGCGTTCACCGGCGGCGCGTGCCCGTGGCGCGCGGTCGGGACTCCAGGAAGCGCTGGCCTTCCCGCCAGGCATGGGGATTCTGCCGCAGGTGATGCCTGATCAGCGTGAGCGGAACGATGATAGGAAGGTCCGCCTTCCCGAAGGAGTCAATCGCGTCATGCAGTTCCTTGCGATCGCTTGCATTCAGCGCGCCTTGGAAGAACCCGGCGACCTGCTGCAACACATTCGCCTGGTTGACGCGTCTCGCCGGCCGTGACAGGGCCTGCATCAGCCGTTGCACGTAGTGGTCTGCGGCCATGTTGACGTCATGATTCAGGCCGGCGGTGATTTGCCCGAGCACACGAAGCGCCGTCCGGCTGTGGGCCGGGATCAGGAACTTGTGCTCGGTGTGAAACTTCAGCAGCGCAGCCGCGGTCATTCCTTTCTCAAGCAGTTGGTGCCAGCAGTGGCAGACCCACACGCGTTCGATGAAGCTGTCGCGCAAATCGGGGTCATTCAGCCGCCCTTCATCTTCCACCGGAAGCAACGGTAGCGTTTCCATGATCGCCGAGGCATAAATGCCCATGGCCGTGCCGGAAGGAGAGCCGTTGAAATCGTACACTTTCACCCGCGCCGGTCCGCAACTCGGCGAGCGTGCCTTGAAAATGTACCCGCTGATCCCGGTATCAGACCCTGCGACACGCCGGCCGTACGCCGCCAGCGCCCTGGTGACGTCGTGCCCGCCCCTGTCGGACTGCACGGCACGCACGCCGTGGCTCGACAGCCGCAGTCGGAGGGTGGCGCGCGGCACGCCGAGGCCGATCGCCATTTCCGGACAGAAAGGGACGAATTCGAAGTGCTGCGAGAGGACATCGTTGATGTAGGCGTCGCGCTTGTGGTTGCCGTCGTAACGCACGCGCTCGCCGAGCAGGCAACTGCTGATGGCGATGCGGATGCGTTTGTTGCCCATGACGCATTATTGACTCGATCAAAGGACTGGGGAATATGCGGCCTTCGGGACCCGGGACCCGGGACGAGTCAAGGGTCCCCATTCCCGCCCCAGGGTAGTCCGTGGTTTGCCGCAAATCGGGGCCTGATACAATTTACCCATGAAGCAGACCGCAGTCATCGCCGGCGTCGGCATGACCCGCTTCGGCAAACACCTCGGCCGCAACCTGAAATCGCTCGCCGGCGAGGCCATTCAGCAGGCCATGCGGGACGCGGGTCTCGCGGCCCCCGACTTGCAGGCAGCCTGGATGGCCAATGCCGCCGCCAGCGTGATCACGGGCCAGATCTGCATTCCGGGTCAAATCGTCCTGCGCGAAATGGGGATCGGAAAGATCCCGGTCATCAATGTCGAGAATGCCTGCGCCTCCGCTTCCACCGCGTTCAATCAGGCGTCCAACATGATTTCAGCGGGGGCCTACGATGTGGTGCTGGCCTGCGGATATGAAAAGCTCTACCACGAGGACAAACAGAAGACTTTTTCCGTGTTCACCGGCTCGGTGGACGTCGAGAACCTGGACAACATCAAGAAGGCCGTGCGGAAGCGCATGTCGGCGGTCCATCCGAACGCGAAACTGGAAGGCTCCGGCACGGACCGTTCCCTGTTCATGGACATCTACGCTGCTGCCGCGTTGACGCACATGAAGCGGTTTGGCACGACGCGAGAGCAGTTCGCGATGGTGTCCGTGAAGAATTCCTTCCAAGGAAGCCTCAACCCCCGCGCCCAGTTCCAGGAGTCGCTCACGCTTGAGCAGGTGCTGGAGGCCCGCGAGATCACCTGGCCGCTGACGTTGCCGATGTGTTCGCCGATCGGCGACGGCGCGGCCGCGGTCGTGCTGGTCAGCCGCAAAAAGGCACGCGAGATGGCGATAGGCAAGCCCGTGAAGGTGCTGGCGAGCGTGCTGGCAGGCGGCTGGGACTACGCCGAACGCGAAAGCGAGCACGTCACGGAGTTTTGCGCGCGGCAGGCCTACGCCGCGGCAGGCATCGCCCCGGCGGATCTCCATTGCGCGGAAGTCCACGATGCATGCGCAGCCGCCGAAGTGGAACTGTACGAGGCGCTGGGCTTCTGCCCACGCGGAGAGGGCGGACGTTTCGTCGAGATGGGCCACAGCCGGCTGGGCGGGAAATTGCCCGTCAATACTTCCGGCGGCCTGTTGCGCAAGGGCCATCCCATCGGCGCGACCGGCATCGCCCAGCTCGTCGAACTCACCGAGCAGCTCCAGGGTCGGGCCGGCAGGCGCCAGGTCGACAACGCGCGGCTGGCGATGGCGGAGAACGGCGGGGGGTTCATCGGCTCGGATGTCGCGGCTGCATGCGTTTCGATCCTGGGGCGATAGCGGCTGTCCATCCGGTAATATGCGCCGCTAAGTGGTGATGCCGCCACGCGGGAGCCTCGAAGATGATCTTCCGGCAGCTATTCGAACCCTTGTCCAGCACGTTGACCTACCTGATCGGATGCCGCGAGACGGGGCAGGCGCTGCTGATCGATCCGGTCTATCCGTCGTGGGAGCGGGATCTGTCGGTGATCCGGTCGCTCGGGCTCCGGCTCATGTATACGGTCGAGACCCACGTACATGCCGACCACATCACTTCCGCACTGCGCCTGAAGAAGGAAACGCGCTGCCAGACTGCCTTTCCCGCGGTAGACCGGCTGCCTTGCGCCGATCTGGGCATCGAGGAAGGCAGGCCGCTGCAAATGGGCAGCATCACGCTGCATCCGCTGTTCACACCGGGCCACACCGATGACCATTTCACCTACTGCTGGGAAGACCGGCTGTTCTCCGGGGATGCATTGCTGATCGACGGCTGCGGCCGGACCGATTTCCAGAACGGCGACGCCCCGAGTCTTTATCGAAGCATCCGGGAGAAACTGTTCAGCCTGCCGGACGATTGCCTGGTTTATCCCGCGCATGACTACCACGAGCGGCGCGTGTCCACCATCGGCCAGGAGAGACGGCGGAATCCCCGGCTCAGGGACGGGATCGATCTGGGCGAATTCGTCCGGATCATGCACGCGCTCAAACTGCCGTACCCCAGGTTCATCGACCACGCGGTGCCGGGAAACAGGCTCTGTGGCGTGTGTCCGGAAGACCTGCCGGAAAAGATGAAGGAATACTGCCTGCAGATGGAGTACAGCCCGCAAGGCTGATCCCGTCGATGCTCGCGTTCCCCTTCGGGATCATCATCGGGCTGGCCCTCGGGCTGACGGGCGGCGGGGGATCCATCTTCGCCGTGCCCCTCCTGATCTACGGGTTGGGCGTGGAGCCGCACGATGCCATTGGCATGTCGCTCGTTGTCGTGGCCCTCGTTTCCGCATTCGGCGCCGCCGGGGGATTGCGCGCGAAGCTGGTCGAGTACCGGGCCGGACTCGTCTTCGCGGCCGCGGGGATGCTGACTGCGCCGCTGGGCGTGAAACTGGCAAATCAGCTGTCCGAAGGCGTCATCCTGACGGCGTTCGCGACATTGATGGTGCTGGTGGCGGCGTCCATGTGGCAGAGAGCTTCGCGCCGGCCCGATGCCGCCGCCGTCGTGCGTGCTGATTTCGTCCCCGAGCAGATCGAGGACTCAGAAGCCATCTGTAGGATCAATCCGGATCAGAAACTGCACCTGACCGGCCCGTGCAGCATGGTGCTGGCCCTCAGCGGCGGCGCGACCGGAGTGCTTGCAGGCCTGTTCGGGGTGGGGGGCGGGTTTCTGATCGTGCCCGCGCTGACCTTTGTTACCGAGCTCGAAATCCATCGCGCGGTGGCGACTTCGTTGCTGGTGATCACGCTGATCGGGCTCGCTGGCGCGGCCGCGGTCGTGCTGGAAGGACGGTCGCTGCCCTGGGCGCTGACGGGAATGTTCGTCGCCGGTGGATTCCTCGGAATGATCCTGGGACATGGGTTCGCGCGGCGCATCGCCGGGCCGCGCCTGCAGAAATTCTTCGCCGCCGTGATGGTCGTGATCGGACTTTTTGTGTTGGCTTCCCGCGGGTTCTGAATGCGGGGGCACGGGGACAGCGGGAACGGGCAATTCACAGACCTGCGATTGCCCGGCGGGCGGTCGAGGGGGTACGCGGTGATGCTGGCGTAGAATGTCAGGGCCGGACGCTCCAGCCGGCACGGACCACCCATTTTGAGGGCAGCAGCGTGCCAGTTCTTCGCCAGGGTTCCTCGGGACCGGAAGTCACCCGGCTGCAGCAGAAACTGGATGAACTCGGATTCAGCCCGGGGGCATTCGACGGCAAGTTCGGCACCGGCACGAAGGCGGCGGTACTGGCCTTCCAGCGGTGCGCCGGAATGTTGGGAGACGGCGTCGCGGGCCCGCGCACGCTCACCGCACTGGGCCTTGCCGAGGATGACAGCCTGCCCTCCGCGATCCCGGGCGTGACGGTCGCGATTGTCGCCCGGATCTTCCCTAATACCCCGCGCAGGAACATTTCCACGCACCTTCCGCACGTGCTCGGTGGCCTCAAGGAGCGGCAACTCGTGGATAAGCCGATGGTGATCATGGCGCTGGCGACGATCCGCGCCGAGACGGAAGCGTTCGTGCCCATCGACGAGGGCATATCCCGGTACAACACTTCTCCGGTCGGCCATCCGTTCGATTTGTACGACAACCGCGCGGACCTCGGCAACCAGGGGCCGCCCGACGGGGAGGTATTCCGCGGCCGCGGCTTTATTCAGTTAACCGGCCGTCACAACTACGAAAGACATGGCACTGCGCTCGGCCTTGGCACGCAGCTCCTCGACAACCCGGAACTCGCGAACGATCCCGATATTGCCGCGAAATTACTCGCCAGCTTCCTCAAGAACAGGGAGCGCGAGATCAAGGAGGCACTGCTGGATCGGAACTTCAAACAGGCGCGCAAGCTTGTGAACGGCGGCAGCCACGGGTTGACACGCTTCACCGAGGCCTACCGGATCGGGGAGGGACTGATCGGGTAAGTCCCGCTTGTGGTAGCGTAAGGTGCTCCCGTCAACGCTTCCTGCCAGGAGTGCAAAAAGTCAATACAACAACGAATCCAGCATAGGACGAGGAAATGGCAAAGCAATACCGGATGTACATCGGCGGCAAGTGGGTGGACGCCGCCGGCGGAAAAACATTCGACGACCTCAACCCGTATAACGGCGAATTGTTCGCCAAAGTGCCGGCCGGTAAACGCGAAGACGCGAAGCGCGCGATCGAGGCCGCGGCGGCCGCGTTCCCGGAATGGGCCGCCACGCCGCCGATGGTCAAGCGCAAGTTGTTCTTGAAGGCCGCCGATGTCTGGGAGAAGCGCCAGGAGGAGCTCGTGCAGTCGCTCAATATCGAAACCGGCTCGACGATCGGCATCGCCATGTTCCAGATGTTTTTCCTCCCCGGTCTGCTGCGTGAAGCCGCCGCGCAGGTTTACAACGTCACCGGGGAAGTGATCCCGGCGGATTACCCCGGCGCGTTCTTCATGGCCCTGCGCCAGCCCTGCGGCGTCGTCTCGGGCTTCGGTCCGTTCAACGTCCCTTACATTCTCTGCACGCGGGCGATCGCACTGCCGATCGCCTACGGTAACACCGCGGTGCTGAAGCCGTCCGAGGAGGCCCCGGTGACCGGCGGCCTGCTGATCGCGGAGGTATTCGAAGAGGCCGGGTTCCCGCCCGGCGTGCTCAATGTCATCACGCACAGCAAGGAGGATGCGCCGGAAGTCGGCGACGAAATGATCGTCCACCCGGCCGTGCGGCGCATCAGTTTCACCGGATCCACCGAAGTCGGACGCATCATCGGCGAGAAATCGGGCCGGTATCTGAAACGCGCGGTGCTCGAACTGGGCGGCAAGGATCCGTTGATTATCCTCAGGGACGCGGATCTGGATTACGCGGCGGACGCCGCCGCCTGGGGCGCGTTCCTGCACCAGGGTCAGATCTGCATGTCAACCGAGCGCATCATCGTGGAAAAACCGGTCGCCAGGGCATTCACCGAGAGGCTCGTGAAACGGGCCATGGCGCTGAAGGTCGGTGACCCGCGCGATCCGCATACGACGATTGGACCGCTGATCAACCAGGCGGCCGTCAACAAGGTGCATTCCCATGTCGAGGAAGCGGTCGGCGGCGGCGCGAAAGTGCTGACCGGCGGCACGTACGAACGCCTGGTCTATCTGCCGACCGTCCTGACCGACGTCAAGCGCGAAATGAAGATTTTCACGGACCAGACTTTCGGGCCGGTGGCTCCGATCGTGGTCGTGGAAGACGCGGAGGAAGCGCTCAGGGTCGCGAACGATTCCAAATACGGGCTGTCCTCCGGGATCATCACCAATGACTTCAACAAGGCACTGGACATTGCGCAGCGACTCGACACCGGCATGGTCCATATCAACGATCAGACCATAAACGACGAGCCGCAGGCGCCGTTCGGCGGCGTGAAGGGCAGCGGCTGGGGCCGCATGGGAGGAAAGGCGGCGCTCGAGGAATTCACCGAACTGCGCTGGATCTCCTATCAGCGGAACAAGCGCGCGTTTCCGTAAGTCACGGGGCCGGCGGAACCGGGAGCGCGGGGCAGCCCTAAGGAACCTCTGAACAAGTTCAGAGCTTCCCTAACAGGTTGATGCAAGAGTCCGTCCATGGACTTTTACATCTCGCTTCGGTGCGCCTTTTTGTGGGCTACACTTGGATCGGTTGTCCAGGTTCAAACGAGGGAAAGCAATATGGCTAATCAGGTACGCAAGGTCCATTACTGCAAATTGATGCTGCCGAGCCGGGCCGGGCAGGGGATCAGGGTTCTGAACGCGTTGCGCGACGCAGGCGTGAGCCTGCTGGCGTTCACAGGATTCCCGGCCGGGGGCGGCAAGGCGCAGGTCGATCTGGTCGCGGAAAGCCTGGGGGCGATCCGTCGCGTGGCGTCCCGACAGGGCTGGAAGGTGAGCGCCGCGAAACGGGCCTTCCTGATCCAGGGCGATGACAAGGTCGGCGCGGTGGCGCAGGTGCTCGGACGGCTGGCGCGCGTCCGGATCAACCTGACCGCGGTCGATGCCGTGGCCGCTGGCAAGCGGCGATATGGCATGATCGTCTGGGTGAAACCCCGGGATTACGCCAGCGCGGCGAAAGCGCTGGGCGCAAAGTAAGGATCGCGCCGATTTGCTCGGCAGGGTGCCCCGTTTTCGGGACATCCGGAATTGACCTGCGTCAACGTCCACGCGGGAACAGGCGAAATAATAACTCCGAACTTGCGTAAAGGGGGACGACCCGCCATGGAAAAATTCAAGACCATTGTCGTCGCCGTCGATTTTTCGCCGGTTTCCAGGGCGGCGTTGCGGACCGCAGTGGGGTTGGCGAAGCAACTGGCCTGCCGGGTCAAGATTGTGCACGCCGTACCCGTGCAGGTCACCGGCTTGCCGATGGACGGGGGCCCGGGCTACGTAGATCCGGATCTGCACCAGCAGCACCTCGAGGGCGCGAAGCGGGAGCTGGAGCGCTTTGTCGCGGAGTACGCGGACGCCGGTACCGGATATGAAATTGAGGTGCTATCCGGGTTTCCGACGGATGAGGTGAACCGGGCTGCGCAGGAGGCCGGCGCGGATCTCATTGTCATGGGCACCCATGGCCGCACCGGGTTGCGTCATTTGATCATGGGAAGCGTGGCCGAAAGCGTGATCAAGAAATCCAAAATACCGGTTTTGTGCGTCAAGGGCTGAACGCAGATCAACGGGATTCGCTCTGCAAGCGCGGAAAGAGGATGACAGCATATGGCTGACAAGAAGAACATTCTCGTGGCGGTGGATTTTTCGGCGGTCTCGGCGGCGGCATTGAAGACCGCGGTCGAGCTGGCGGGGAAGACCGGAGCGCGGGTCAAGGCGTTGCACATCCTTGCGATGGAGGACGGCGACCTCCCGAAAAATGCCGATCCCGTCTATCTCGAAGACCTGCACATGCAACAGGTGCAGGGCGCAAAGATCCAGCTCGAGGAGTTCGTGGAAAAACACGTGCGTCGCGCATCGGATGTCGAAGCCGAAATACTCTCCGGCGAGCCGCAATTGGAAATACTGCGAGCCGCGCAGGCTCCCGGCGTTGAGATGATCGTCATGGGCACCCACGGTCGCACCGGTTTGCGCGAATTGCTGGTGGGGAGCGTGGCCGAGAACGTCCTGCGCCGCGCGCCCATTCCGGTGGTAATGGTCCGGGGATAGCGGATCGGCGCGGATCCGCCGTTACCGCGGACGATGGCCTGGCCTCTCGACCTGTTCAACCCTGCGCCGTCGCCGGACGAAGTCCAGCGCCAGATGCGCCGCATCCTGGAAAGCCCGGAGTTCGGCCGCACGACGGGCTTGAAGGAATTGCTTGAATTCGTGGTCAGTCGCGCACTGGAAGGCAGATTGGATTGTCTGACCGGCAATGCCATCGCGGCCCAGGTATTCCAGCGCGGTCATTCCTTCGATCCGGAAACGGACTCCATTGTGCGCACCGAGGCGGCGCGCTTGCGCGGGAGGCTGGAGGAGTATTACCGGCAGAGCGGGCGGCGCGACCGGGTGTACATCCTCCTGAATCGCCGCGATTACCTGCCGGTGTTCGTGATGCGGGACATGGGAGTGGTGAGCCGGATCATGGACATGATTGCCTCGTATTGGCGGTGGTTTGCCGCGGGCGCGGTGGCAGTCCTCGCCACGCTGGCGCTGTACGCTCTCTTCTGACGGCCGGCCGCCGCCAAGCGGCGGTGTATACTGAATGGCCTACGCGGTTTGCGCGCATCTCAGGCCATGAGAGTCACGGTTATTCCCGTTACGCCTTTTCAACAGAATTGCTCCCTGCTCTACTGCGAGCAGTCCGGAAAGGCAGCGGTGGTGGATCCGGGCGGCGAGATCGAACGCATCATCGGGGCCGCGGCGGACAACGACGCCCGAATTGAAAAGATCCTCGTCACTCATGCTCACATCGACCATGCCGGTGGTGTCACGGAGCTGGCCGAACGCCTTCAGGTGCCGATCGAAGGCCCGCACCGGGACGATCAATTCTGGATCGATGCTCTGGGCCAGCAGTCCGCGATGTTTGGATTTCCCGAGAGCAGGCCCTTCGAGCCGGATCGCTGGTTGGAGGAGGGCGACAGGGTTTCCTTCGGCAACATCGAGATGCAGGTGCATCATTGCCCGGGCCACACCCCCGGTCATGTCATTTTCTTCCACCCCCCCTCGCGCCTGGCGGTCGTCGGCGACGTGCTGTTCCGCGGATCCGTCGGCCGCACCGATTTCCCGCGCGGCGATTACCCGGCGCTGATCCATTCCATTACGCAGCGCCTCTGGCCGCTAGGGGACGACGTGCAGTTCATCCCCGGCCACGGGCCGGTTTCGACGTTCGGCTATGAGCGGCGCACGAACCCGTTTGTGGGCGACCGCGCGCTCATGGCGCATGGCGCCCGGTCGTAAGGCGCGCGTCGAGCCGCGCGCTTCGTCCCGTGTCGGAATACAATCCACGGCGCACGCGCAACTTGTTTGATCCGGGGTCGGATCGGCCCTTCAGCCTGTCGCGTTCGAAGGTTGAACTGTTCGTCAATTGCCCGCGCTGCTTTTATCTCGACCGGCGTCTCGGCGTTGCACCGCCGCCCGGACCGCCGTTCAACCTGAATTCCGCTGTCGATGCCCTGCTGAAAAAGGAGTTCGACGTTTATCGCCGCGCGGGCAAGCCGCACCCGCTGATGGAGCGCGCAGGCGTGGACGCCATTCCCTGCGATCGTCCCGAATTGGACGACTGGCGGAATAATTTCAGGGGAGTGCGCCACCACCATGCCCCGACCCATTTCACGCTGAGCGGTGCCATCGACGACTTGTGGATCGATGGCGATGGAGACCTGATCGTTGTCGACTACAAGGCCACCAGCAAGTCGGGACAGCTCGGCATTGATTCCCCATGGCAGCGCGCCTACAAGCGGCAGATGGAGTTCTACCAGTGGTTGCTGCGCCGGAATGCCTGCGGGGTTTCAGCCACCGGTTATTTCATCTATTGCAACGGACTGCGCGATCGCGATTCGTTCAACCAGCGCCTCGAATTCGAAGTGGCCGTCATTCCATACGCGGGTGACGACGGCTGGGTCGAAGCCACGCTGGGCGCGGCCCGGGAATGCCTGGAACAGCCCGTACCGCCCCCGTCGTCTCCCGACTGTGAACAGTGCCGTTACAACGACACCGTGCACCTGCTGTTTGCGGATTCGCCGGACTGATTCGCGGTAACCCGCGAATGCGCTGTAAACTGGCCACTTCCAACGTGCACCCCGAGGGGAGAAGAAAATGAAGTTCTATACCTTTCCGCTTTCACCTAATTCCCTGCGCGTCGTGGCGGTCGCCAACCAGGCGCATATCGACCTTGAAATCGTGCCGGTGGATCTCACCAAAGGCGAGCAGATGAAGCCCGAATTCCTCGCGATGAACCCGAACCACAAGATCCCGACGCTGGTTGACGGGGATTTCGTGCTGTGGGAATCCACCGCCATCATGCTCTACCTCGCCGAGCTCAAGCCGCGATCGAAACTCGTCCCCAAGGAACGGCATGAGCGCATGCACATGTTCAAGTGGATCACGTGGAACCTGTCTGAATTGCAGCCGGCCTGCGTAACTCTGCAGTTCGAGCGCTTCGTTAAAAAGCTCCTCAACCTGGGCGATCCGGATCCGAGGGAAATCGAAAAAGGGGAGGCGAATTTCCACCGTTACGCCAAGGTGCTGAACGGACATCTGGCCGGGCGCGAATGGCTGGTGGGCACCGGCATCACGCTGGCCGATCACCACGTCGCTTCATCGCTGGCGCACGCCGAACCCGCATCCATGCCGCTCGGCGGCTACGACCACGTCCGCAACTGGACCCGGCGGGTTTTCGAAACGAAGGCCTGGAAGAAGGCGCTCAAGGCCCTGCGTCACTGACGCCTTCGGCACAGGAATGGGGATCGAGACCCGGCAGGGGTGAGGGAAGAAATGTTGAACGCTCGCATCGCGGGATCCGGCGCGGAGCTGATCGATGCGGTGAGCGTCCCGGGAGGCGGGATGATCGGCATGAGCATGTGTCCGGGCATGAGGAACGGGAATTTCTTTGCGCTGGCCGATCCGGAAGGACTGTACGCGGATCTCGGCGCGTTCAGCCGCTGGGGAGCAGCGGCGCTGGTGACGCTGATGGAGTTCGATGAACTGGGCAGCTACGGCATCGGCAACCTGCCTGAGCTGGCCGTGCGCGCCGGACTGAGGCACATGCACCTTCCCATCCCCGACATGGATGTGCCGGATGCCGGCTTCGAACAGGCCTGGATCGATGCGGGCGCGGAACTGCGCGACGTGCTCAGGTCCGGCGGTCGCATCGTGTTGCATTGCCTTGCCGGGCTGGGGCGCACCGGAACCATTGCCTCGCGCCTGCTGGTAGAACTGGGAATGGAACCGGAATCGGCGATATGCGCCGTGCGCGCCGCCCGGCCCGGGACGATACAGACGATTGCGCAGGAACGCTATGTACGGCGATGTGCGGCGAGCAGCAGGCAGAATGTAGAAGGTAGAATGCTCGGGGACCGACTTTGATGCAGATCCCGGCATTCTGAATTCTATATTCTGAATTTCTCCTGCTCAGCCTGTCTGTGCCTGAAGAATCTGTTCCGTCGCGCGGCGCCGTTGCTCGACGATGCGCATGAATTCATGCGCGACGCGAGGCACGTGTTCGAAGTAATGCGTCAACGAGGAGTACTGCGCACGCAGTAATTCCGTCGACTCGATGGCGCGCACCGAGGCCGTGCGCTTGCCGCCGGTGAAATATCCCATCTCGCCGATCGGTTCGGGCGGTTCCACGTCCGCGATGTGGATGTGCTTGCCGTCGAGCATGGTTCGGTAGACTTCCACCTTGCCATGGGCCAGCACGAAAAGAGTGGGATCGGGTTCATCTTGGATGATGAACTGCATGCCCGGCGGGACCGATACTTCGGTGAAACGCGAACTGATTGCGGACAGCTCCGCGTGGGAAAGCATGCTGAAGACGGGGCAGCGGCGCAGCCTGTCGATACGCTGGCGACGCAGCGCGATTTCAAGTTCGTCGTTGGAAATGTCGCCATTGTCGAGCAGGATGGTCCCGATCGGCGGCGGCTTTTCACCACGTTTGAGAAGCTGTCCCTGCTTCTTCACGGCGCTTTGCAGCAAGCCCGGCGAGCATATCAGGTAGTCGCCAAGACGCTTGATGCCGTTTTTCTGCTCGTTTTCCACGCTTGAAACCCTGCCCCTGTGCTCCAGTCGGAGCCAAGTTTACGCCAAAAACGGCCGCCATATTAAGCACCACTTGCGGGTCTACTGCTGCGTGCAGATTTTGGGTCTATTCCCCGATATTTCAAACACTTGCGCTCTACTCGGTGGAATCAGGTGATTTCGAATGATTCCACGTTGGTGGTATCGCCAAGCCGGCTGACGGGTTCGCCGATGAAATTCCCCATTGCGTAGTCCGCGCCGGCGCTGATGATGTTGGTCAATGTCGTGGAATCCTCGACGTGATCGACAATGATCCGGATCCCGCCGGCCTTGATCCATTCAAAGTCGGATGCACCTTTGGCCGGGGCGGGCTTGCCTTCCGGGGCTTTCGCCAGGGTCGCGGAACTGACGCGCAACAGGTTGAAGCGCTTCGAGGCGGTCAACTTCCTGGCTTCGTCCAGGCTGCTGGATCCGGCGAGGACAAAATTGAACCCGTGTGACTTATGCAGGTAATCCATGAGCGCGGCCGCTTTTTTCTCCTGACCTGAATATTCGCCCGCCGTCAGTTCGAGCGCAATGTTGCGTCCGGGGTGCCGCTGTTCCAGACCCGCAAGCAGCTTGCGCAGCCAGTTGAACAACGCGGGATCGGCAAGCGAGGCGCCGCTGATCCGGAGAACGAAGAAGTAATCATTCTCCTTGCTGGTGACCAGGCGGCCGATGATTTCGCGCAACAGCCATCGATCGATGAACTTGCGGAATGTGGGCGAAGCGGCCTTTGCGTAAATTTCGTCCTCCTGCATCAGCTTGCCGTCCCGATCGACGAGCTGGAGCCGCACCTTGAAGACTTCGCGCTCGTCGGTGCCTTCCGTGTTGAACAGCGGCATGACCGGTTGGAAGGCCTGGACTACGCGTTTCTCATCGAATGCCTTCTTGATTTTCAACGCCGCCGGATCGAGCTGTGCATCGTCGAGTTCTGCTTCATCCTTGACAGCCGGTTTTGGTTGAACTGGCGCCGGAGCGGCGGGTGCGGCCTGGGGTGGAACCGGCCTGGGAGCCGCGGGTGTTACGGCGGGTTTCGGCTGGATGGGTGCAGGCGCAGCGGCGGCAGGGCGAGCCGCTGGCGCGGTCGGCGCCGCGGGCTTCGGGGCGGGTGCAACATGGCTGACCGGCGGAGCGGTTGGTTTCGAGGGCTCCTGCGCTGCAGCGGGCGCTGTGGCCGGACCCTTTGGGGGACCTGCCGTTGGCGTCGGTGGAGCGGCGGGTTCCGGAATTTTGACCTGCGGCTCGGGCACGGTCGGTCTGGGCGCGGCGACCGGCGGTTGCGGGACCTTTGCCACGGTCACAAGCAATTCCGGGGGCGGGGATTCGGCCGGCGCCGCTTTGCCCGGGACGGGCAGGATTTCAGCGATCTCGGGCTCGATCTCGGGGAGCCATGGCTTGGCGGGAGGTACAGCGATACGCTTCGGTTCGACGGGCTCCAGTGTCAACGGCGGTTCAATCACGTTCTCGGGCGGGAGCGCTGACGGCGACTCCGGCTTCAGGGTCACGGTCAGCTCGGGTTCCGCGGCGCGCGCGCTCTCAAGCGTCGTTTCAGGTTCCAGCGTCAGGACCCATTCCGGCCCGGCGGCCGGCTCCGGTTCTGCGGTTGCCGCGGCGGCGCGCGCAGCCTCGATCAACGTGCCTGCGTCGGCCGCGGGCGGTTCGACGATCACCCTGATCTCGCCCGGTGTTTCCGTGAGCGGCATCGCCACGGTCATGACCGGTTGCGGCAACTCGATGGTTTCGGGGACCACCGCCCCGGTTTGCGCCGTGATCTCCACGGGAGCCGGCGCCGCCGTCTGCTCCGGTTCGCCGCCCTCGAGAATGTGGAAGCTGTTGCCGACCTGTTGCGCCGCAAGCGCGCAGGCCTGCCGCGCGCGGCTGATCAGCAGGTCCGCGCTGCGCCCCTCGCGCGGGATCGGGACCACGCCCACGCTGACAGTGAAGCGGATCTTCCGGTCGTCAAACTTGTAGGGTTGTTTCTGGAGGTGGGTGCACAGGCCGGAGACGTTGAATTCGAGCGTCTTCTCCGATTCGGGATCGTCGATGATCAGGGCCACACAATCATCGCTCAGACGCGTGATATGCGGATTGCATTCGCCGAGCTGGAAAACGTCGAAACTCTGTTTGGCCAGATGGCGGACGACGTTGTCGCGCATGATGATGCCGAACCGATCTTCCAGTTCCTTGTGGCCGTCAAGTTGTAAGAGCAACAGGACGCGATTCCGTCCGGATTCGTCCGCGCCCCCCTGCTCCAGTTCCTGGTAGAAGAGGGCCTTGTTGAAGGCGTTGCTCTGGTTGGTGAGTTCGCTCAGGCGCTGCTGCTCGACCTTGTGTTTTTCGAAAGCGTCGAGAATCGACCTGCGTAGTTGGTCCTTGTCCAGTTTTTCCTTGCGCAGGTAGTCATAGACGCCCGCCTTGATGGCGCGCACGGCGACCTCCTCGCTGCCGGCGCCGGTCAGCATGATGGTGGCGGGGAAGAGGCGGTTCTTGCGGTTGGCCTGGAGGATGTCCAGGCCGGTCACGTTATGGATGCAGAGGTAATAGTCGAGGATCAAAACGTCGTAGCTCGACCAGTCGAAGTCCTCTCCCGGTACGCCGCGGGCAACCGGGTCATACTCGCTTATCTCCACGCCCTCGAACATCTTGCGGAGGTAGAGCTGCAAAAGCTTCCGGAAATCCGCGTCGTCGTCGAGGATCAGCAGGCGCTTGAGTGTAGCGTGATCGGACATGCGGCTATGTGACCGGTAGACAACCAGGGAATCGCAACTTAATGCATTGCAGCGCGTACATTCAATGATTTAGAGGGGCCATGACACGCGGAATCTAGTCCGTGGCGCCCGACAAATCCGGCCTGCCGCCGAACGACAAGTAAAAAAAAGCCGCCCAAGGCGGGCGGCTTGAGAATTCCGCTGACTTCCCGGTTAGAGGAAGTCTGTAGCGGAGAGGGGGATCAGTTGACCTTCATCGCATCCTTGAAGATCCGCCGGGCTTCGCTGCTGAACGCGTTGCCCAGATCAAAAACCGTGCGCAGGTCTTCAACCGTGTGCTCGCTGATCTGGCGCAGGGCCTCGGCGTAATTGCTCAGGTAGTCCTTCAGGCCATCGACGTCCTTCACGGCTGCCGCGGCCTTGAGCTGTTCGAGTCCGATCTTCGCGTTTTCTTCAATCCGCTTGACCTGGAGAGCGACGATCTTCTCGACGTTATCCACGGTCAGGGTATTGAGTTCCTGTACCGGCGCAAAATACTTTTCAATCTGGGCGTTCATATGTGGTTCCTCGGTTGACGCTGATAAGGTGTTTGTTGCGGTGCATCATAAGAGGGTCATTGGTGCATCGCAACATTTATTTAAGATTATTTATATATAACAATATATTTTTTTATTCTATTAATGAATAATTAATTCACAGCGACAGCAGGGTATAAAGCCGACGATCGGTCCCGGAATCCGCCGAGAATCAAAGGTCGAGTTCGCTGAACACCTGTTTCAGGTCCGGCTTTTGCCGGATTTCCGCGGGCGTGAGCCCCGCAAGCTCGTGCGGAAACACAAGCCAGCGCTCGGTTTCGTGCAGGTAGAAGTCAGGACGAAGTGGTGTGCGGTTGCGGGCGGGCTTGTACCACGGGCAGGCGATACGGATCTGCGCGGGGGTGTGAGGGTCGGCGGCGGCGCACAGCCGGGTCACGATCGCCTGCAGCGTGAGACCCGTGTCGAATACATCGTCCACGAGCAGCAAGGCGTGCTCCCCGCGGACACGTTCGAGGAGAGGCTCGAGGCCCGCGACTTCCACCGTCCTGGACCGTTGGTCGATCCCCGTGTACGAAGAAGCCTTGATGGCGATGTGATCCGCCCTGATGCCACGGACCTGCAGGTACTCATGGATCGGGGCCGCAACGGGTGCGCCGCCCCGCCAGATGCCGATGACGAAATCCGGGCGGTACCCGCTTCGGTATATGCGCGCCGCGAGGCGGAAGGAATCCGCGAGCAATTCGCCTGCACTGATAAACGTTTTTTCCACTTGATTATCCTGCCACTGTCCGGCGTTTTGCGTTTTACCAAACGGACTCAGTGGCGCCGAAGAATGGATATATCGAATGTCTCGAATTTCGGGTAAATGCTGACGCGATCCCCAGGCTGGACGGCGTACGCGGGATCGACCGGGTCGCCGTTGACGAGGATGAGATCGATTGCGTCGCTGGGGATCCCCAGCGAGTCAGTCGTCTGCCGAATGGAAACGCGTCCGCGGAGGGAAACGGAAAGCGTTCGCATCCTGAAGGAAGGCGGCAGGTGTTCATTCAGTCCGGCGTAAAAGCGGAACGTAGCAGGAAGATTCATTTCTGCTCCTTGACGTAATTGCCGTTTTCGTCCTGGAAATATAGGCGTCCTTCATAGTCGATGAAAGCGGATGTGGAAACGCTGTCGCGGGCATACCGGAAATGGTTGTCATTGACCGGGATAAGGCGGCGTATTGCGCCGCCGCGCCGGGTTTTGAGTTCAGCCCCGTCAACTTCAATGAGCAGCCCGCGGCGGGATGCCGCGCTTTCTCCGTCAAATCTCCAGGTCACCGGCTCGTACGAACCGGCCAAGGCATCAAGTCGTTCCGGGGCAATCGAATAGGGCGGCGGCGGCCGCGCCGACGATTCCGCGGCAATGAAATCCTCAATCAGGTGGCGGATTCGGTTCAGATCCGCGCTCCGAAATACATTGATGACTACGATATAGCCCATGGCCTGTTCGCGGCTGTAGCCCAGACGCGCAAGGAATCCATCGCCATCGCCGCCATGACCGTGGAACAATACGCCCCGGCGCAGCCAGGTGTAATTGCCAAGTCCGTAGCCGAAACGCAGCCCGGTACTTGCGGCGAGCGTCGCGCCCGGCGTTTCCATGCGCTCGATGGCCGCGGCGCTGATGAGTTGCCGGCCGCGATGGGCGCCGCGGTTCAACAATAACTGTATGAACGGACCCATCTGTGCCGGCAGCACGTTGATCGCGCCGGATGCGCGATAGAGGATATGCCAGTATGGGATGACCTTCACGCCGTCGGAGTCATATCCCGTCGCAAGTCGCGAGAGCGTGTCCGCGTCGCCGCTGAACCCCGCCGAATCCATGCCCAAGGGGGCGAAAATCCGTTCACGCACAAAATCCTCGTAGCGCATCCCGGTCGCCTCCTCCAGAACGAGGGCGGCAAGCCCCGGTGCGACGTTGGTGTAGGAGAGGTGCAGGCTGGGCGGCCACTGGGCCTGTCGGTCGGCGGCCTTCCAGTCAAGCGCCTGGCGCGGTGTCATGGGCTCATTATGGTCGAATTCGGCTCGGCTCATGTCTGGCAGTCCGGCGGTGAGTTCCAGGAGATCCGCGACGCGCACAGGATGCGTCGATTCCCAGGGGTTGCGCATGGGGAAAACCGGAACGATGGCGGCAGCGCGCGCGTCCAGATCAAGGCGGCCGTCCTCCTGCGCGATCAGCAGGGCGAGCGCGGTGAATATTTTCGTGATCGAGCCGATACGGAACAAGGTTCGCGCATCCGCCGGACGTCCGCTGGCTCGATCGGCCGTGCCGAAGGCGCCCGACCACAACACGCGATCCGGGTTCACCAGCGTCAAGGCGACGGCCGGTATGTCCAGTTCGACACGTGCCGCCGCGATGCCCGCGATCAGTCCGTCGATCTGCTGCGCTGTCGGTTCGGCGCCAGTGCAGGTCGTAACGCAGAACATCAGGGACAGCGTCAGGCGGGCGGTGAATTTCATCTGCTTCAGACGGCGGGAACCGGATTGCCGGAGCAATCATGTTAGTCTAGGCGAGGAACCCCGCACCAACTTCTTTCTTCTCATCACCCATGTATCGCCCGCGAGCTTGTTGTGCAGGACTGTTGATCCGGCGCTGCGCCCTGTCATGCAGCCTGCTGCTGGCCTCAACCGCCGTGTGTGCGGCGGCGAATTACGAGGTGATGGTTTCCGCGGACTTGGCGACGCTCACGGTTGAAGCGCAATTCCCGGCGCCCGCGCCGCAGGCACTGGAGGCGCAAGACGGTTCCGCCAGGAAGTATCTCGGGCACGTGCGCATCAATGGCCGGACGGTAGGGTCGCCCGTGCAGTTGGATGGATCCATCGCGCTCCCGCGCGGCGGCGAGAGCAGCCTGGTGAACTACACGGTGGACCTGCGGGCGATCGCGCGCGCCCGCCGGTTCCCGGAACTGGGCGCCGCGGGAGAACATGCCGTGCTGACTGCGCCTGACGCGTGGCTGTGGTTGCCGCCAGTCGGGGACAGACAGCCAATCACGCTGCGATTCCAACTGCCGGAAGGCATGTCCGTTTCCGCTCCATGGCCGCAACGCCTGGATTCGGAAGATGCCGCGATCTTCGCTATCGGCACAACCCCGCGCGATTGGCCGGCGCTCGTGGCCATCGGCCGGTTCGAAATGGAGGCGGTCGAGGTGTCCGGCGCGAAGTTGCGGCTGGCTGTACTGGAGGGCCGTCCGGCGCCGGACCAGGCTGCGATTCGAAAATGGATCGGGGAGGGTGCCGCCGCAGTCGCGGGGGCGTATGGCCTATTTCCACTGGATGCGCCGCAGGTCCTGGTGGTGCCGCTCGGCAGGGGTGTTGAGCCGGTTCCCTGGGGCCAGGTGCTGCGCGGGGGCGGCGCGGCGGCCCAACTGTTCATCGACCAAACGCGTCCGGCGGAGGAATTCCGCGCAGACTGGGTGCTGGTGCATGAACTCAGCCACATGCTGCATCCAAACCTGCATGAAGACGGGGAATGGCTGGCGGAAGGACTGGCCACGTATTATCAGAACGTGTTGCGCGCGCGGTCCGGCGTGCTCGCCGCTCCTCAGGCATGGCAGAAGCTGCACGATGGATTTCAACGCGGCATGGGTGAGACGGAAGCCGGCGTGACGTTGAACGAGGCCACGCACGACATGCTGAAAAGGCGTCTGTTCATGCGCGTCTACTGGAGCGGGGCCGCCATGGCCCTGATCGCCGATCTGCAGTTGCGCCGCAACGGTCAGTCACTGGACCGCGTGCTTTCCCGGTTCCATGATTGCTGCCTGGCGGAGCCGCGCATGTGGCTGGCGGCGGAATTCCTGGAGACGCTCGATGGACTGGCGGGGATGCCGGTCTTCATGCCGCTCTACCGCCGTTTCGTCGATTCCGATCAATTCCCGGATCTGGCCTTGCCGTACGCGGAACTCGGGCTGGAAGTGCGCGGCCGCCGGGTTGTGCCGGGCGGCAATGTGGATGCCGCCGCGCTGCGCCGGGCGATCATGGGGCGCGCGACGCAGTGAACGAGGCGGGCGCGATTGCCGCAGCCGGGCTTTTCGCCTATTTTGGATGGGCACAGGCGCCGCTACCGAGCGCGCGCGGGTGGACAATCCGGAGGTGACACGTCATGCAGATCAGGACAGCAGAGGCGGGACGCGGGGCGGGGTGGCTTCTGGACGGGTTCGATTACTTCAAGCGTGACCCGCTGACGTGGATCGGCGTCACGGTCCTGATGTTCATCGTCTACTTTTTACTGAAACTGTTGCCCGTCGTCGGAGGGCTCGTGTCCCAGATCCTGTCGCCGGTGTTTGCCGGAGGGTTGGTGCTCGGCTGCAAGTCGCAGGACAGCGGCGGCAAACTCGAAATCAACCATCTATTCGCCGGCTTTTCGGCCGACGCCGCCCAACTTCTGCTCCTCGGCGTTTTCTACACGGCCGGGCTGATCGGAATCATCCTTATCGCCGCGCTGGGTGCGTTATTGTTCGGATTCAACTTCGGACAGTTCGCAAGCGCCATGCAATCCGGGAATGCCTCAGGCATCAGCGTCAACTTTGGCGTGCTGCTCCTCCCCGTGCTGGTCGCCATCGGACTTAGCGTGCCGCTGTTGATGGCGGTCTGGTTTGCGCCGGCGCTGATCGTGCTCGATCGCAAGAATGCCGCGGACGCGATGAAGCAGAGTTTCAACGGCTGCCTGGCCAATATCATGCCATTCCTGGTTTACGGCGTGGTGGGCCTGTTCCTGGCCATCATTGCAACCATTCCCATGGGATTGGGGTGGCTGGTATTTCTGCCGATGGTGATGGCGAGCCTGTATATCGGCTACAAGGAGATCTTTTCCGCCACGGTTCCGGCGGCCGCTGCCGGTGAACCGTCTCCCGGACCCAAAGTCTGATCCGGCGCATCCGATCACATGCGTCTGCTGAACAAAAAGCTCGACATGCCGGATCGCGCCGAGGCGCTGCCCGGGCGCGACGCGGAAATGCCGATTGCGAACCGTCACTTTGTCAACGGCCATTTCATCAAGCCGCCGTTTCCGGCGGGAATGGAAACTGCGCTGTTCGGGTTGGGCTGCTTCTGGGGCGCCGAACGCAAGTTCTGGCAGGTGCCGGGCGTGTATTCGACCGCGGTCGGATACGCGGGGGGCTATACCCGCAATCCGAGGTACGAAGAAGTCTGCACAGGGCACACCGGCCACAACGAAGTCGTGCAGGTGATTTACGATCCGGGGCAAGTGTCCTACGAGCGGCTGCTGCAAGTGTTCTGGGAGGCGCATAATCCGACGCAGGGCATGCGCCAGGGCAACGATGTGGGTACGCAATACCGCTCCGGAATTTACGTCCATGATGCGCGGCAAAGGCGGGCCGCGGAGGAATCATCGCGGGTTTACGGCGAGGCGCTGGGAAGGGTCGGGTTTGGCGAGATCACGACCGAGATCCGGGACGTCCCGGAGTTCTACTATGCCGAGGATTATCATCAGCAATATCTTGCCAAGAATCCGGGCAGCTATTGCGGTCTTGGCGGGACGGGGGTCCGTTGTCCCGTGTAAGGAATTCGGCCCGCTCCACGGAAGGAAAAACCGGCGACCGTCCGTGAGCTACAGCGACGGCACGCTGTCGGCGTAGCGCCGGATCCATTCCGCCGCGATTTGCTCGCGGTTGATTGTGTAGGGCCCTTCCGAATACTTCTTCTGCTTGAGATAGGATTCAATGTGACAGATCTGCTCGACGATGCGCATGCGGGCGGCATCTTCCCGGCAAGTCACCCACAACCCGATCTCGTGGCATTCTCCGTTGTGGCGGACGAGCACGACGCGGCCGCGGAATCGCTCGGTTTCGGATCGGAGGGGGATGCGGATCTCGATGATCGCGCCCGGCGGCAGGTAACGATCGCACTCGAAGAGCAGGCCGATGTCATGCAATTCCTCTTCCACGCGCCGGGCGCGGCCGCCAAACCAGATGCGCTTGAATTCCAGGGGAAAGCCCGACGGATGGTGAATGAACCCGGTCTGGCGATCGCACAACGGCGCACTTTTTTCGAGTGGGCGCATCCGCGGAAGCCGGGCCCCATCCCGGGCGGGCTGCCAGGAGAGCTGGCTAACTCGTTGAGCAAGCATTGTTTTTGATCTAGGAACCGAGCGGAATTCAGGTCAGTTCTAGTTCATCTGCGGAGCTAAATCAAGCAGTTTTCTTTAATAATCCGCATGTTAACAGTACTTTATGATGTTATTTTTGAGCAACGTCGCCGGAGCAGATCTTCATTATCTACATGTTTACAAAAGGTATTTAACCTGAGGGTGATGTTCATGCGCCATTCGAGACCGCGCGTGCCGATCAGGCTCGTCCCTGTCATCGCCGCGGTTCTCGGCTGTGTTGCCGGGTATGTTTTTCTCTCAACCGGCCCGAATCAGGATGTCGCGACCGAACAGATCGATGCCGGGCCGCCAAGGAAGGCCGGGTCGGAGGTGGTCCTGGTGGCACCCGCGGGAAGCATGGCACAGGCATCCGCCGAGCCAAAGGAGGAAGTCCGGCACCAGGCCATGCTCGCTGCATACGCCTCACTCGAAAAGGAACGGCGTGAACTGGCGGAGCGGCTGGGTCTGCTGAAGGCGCAGTTGTGGCAGGTGAAGCTGCAAGCGGACCCGTCGAAATCCCTGACCCGCCTGATGATGCAGGGGCACGCACTCCTCAGGAATCCACCTCTGCTGGGCGCTTTTGCGGATGCGCTGGATATCGAGCAGGAACGGGCGCGTCTGCGGGCGGTCCAGTCGGGCCTGGATGATCTACAGCCTGTGATTGAAGCCGCGCGTGCCTCGGCCGGGGGCGCGCCCGGCAGCTAGGGCTTAGCAGGCTGTTGAAAAAGCCTTTTCAACAGCCTGATAAAGCGGTGCAGGATGCGCCGCCATTTTTCAAGCCATTGAAAAATGGAGAAAAGCAAAAATCACACTTTTTGCTTTTCGAGTTGAAAAAGTCCATGGACGGAATTTTTCAACAACCTGTTAGGAGAGGTGCCGCGCAATGAACGGCAGCACCACGAGTCCGATGAGGACCGCCAGCATGATGTCGCGGTCGTAGCCGATGTTGGCCGCGATCTCGGGCGGCACATTGGCCGCGATCGCGGCGAGGATCACGAGCGCGATAATCCCGAGGTTCTGGTTTGATACGAGCCCGGCGATGATCAGGGCGGCAAGTACCCCGATGAGGATATTCGGGCTGATGCCGACTTCAGTGAGGGCGCCATGGGGAAGATTGATGGCGACGACTATGATCAGGATCAGGGCAACCAGCGCGAATCTTTTCATGTCGATATCACCGGGTTCTGGCTCAGGGACGCGAGGTGTTGCGCGACGCAGAGGGGCAACTGATGCAGATTGTATCCTCCTTCCAGAACGGAAACGATGCGTCCGGCGGCGTGCTGATCGGCCGTCTCCATCAGCCGCTCCGTCATCCATCCGAAGAAACCGGTACTGAGGGAGATCTGCGCCAGCGGGTCATCCTCGTGGGCATCGAAGCCGGCGGAGATGATCACGAATTCGGGGCGATAGCGGCCGATCTTCGGGAGGATCCGGTCCATGAACGCGGCTTCGTAATCAGCGTCCGTGCTGCCGGCCGGCATCGGGCAGTTGAGCGTTGCGCCGCGCCCGCGTCCCAACCCTTCCTCATAGGCCGCGCCAGTACCCGGATAGAAGGGGTACTGGTGCGTGCTGACGTACAGGACCGAGGGATCCTCCTCGAAGGTGTGCTGCGTGCCATTGCCATGATGCACGTCCCAATCGAGGATCAATATCTTGTCGACGCCATGCTTCTTCTGCACGTAGCGGGCAAGGATCGCCACATTGTTGAAGAGGCAGAAGCCCAGCGCCATTTCATGTTCCGCGTGGTGTCCGGGCGGACGCAGGAGCGCGAAGCCGTTCTGCATCCGGCCGGCGGCGACCTCGTCTGCAATGGCCAGCGGTGTTCCGGCGGCAAGCATCGCGATGTCGAAGGATTCCGGGCACACGCTCACATCCATTGAATCGAGGAACGGGGCGCCGGAAGCGCAGGTTTCCCGCGCACGCCGGATGTAGTCGCCGGAGTGCACCGCCAGAATGTCTTCCATTTCGGCGCGCCGGGAGGCAATCGGTGCGAGGTCCGTGAACCACGCCTGCTCGCGCAGGTGATTCCAGGTGGTTGTCAGCCGCGCCGCGCGTTCAGGATGTCCCTGACCGGTCTCGTGGCGAAGGAAGGCAGGGTCGTAGGCGATTGCGGTGGTCATGCGCGGCGCGGGAGGGCGCGCGCCAGTCAATCTAGAGCCGGTCGCCCACGGCCTGCGTCCAGTCCACGGGAGCCCGGTCCTTCTGTGTGGAGACCCTGAGGTTGGACGCGGTGCGGTGTCCAGGAACGACCAGGTCGAACAGGATGTTCGCGCTTTCCCTGAGCAGGATATCCGGTTCCTTGATGTCGTCTTCCTCGTCCACGTCGTCGTTGAAATCGGGATCGTCACCCTCGGGCAACGCGTTCTCGGGCAGCGGTTCGAGCCCCTGGGCTACGCGAAATTCGTTCGTCAGCTTCCGTCGCGCCGTGAGCAGCTTGCCGCGGTCCGCCTTGCGCTCGTCGGCCTGAAGGGAAACCGTCGTGCGGGCGTTGGCCTCGTCAACGAGCCTGAATTCCTCGACCAGCAGCTGGAAGAGGTGATCCTGGTGGATCCGCTCTTCGTGCTGGCGCTTGACCTCCGTGAAACTCTCCGTCGGGGCGCTCGCCGGGACGTAGCGCGCGGGTTCCACCTGGTCCCAGGGGAGGGCGTTTTCCAGGGAGCGTTCGCCGTGGTCCTCGCCGAACCGGGCGGTCGGGAAAACGATGTCCGGCACCACGCCCTTGTGCTGGTTGCTGCCGCCGCTGATGCGGTAGAACTGCGCGATTGTGGTCTTCAGCCTGCCGTGATCCTCGTCGGAAGTGCGGATAAATCGATTGAGGTCGACGATATTCTGCACCGTGCCCTTGCCGAAGGTCGGCTCACCGATGATGATGCCGCGCCGGTAATCCTGGATGGCGCCGGCGAAAATCTCCGACGCCGAGGCGCTGTTGCGATCCACCAGCACGGCCAGCGGACCGCCGTACGCGATGCCGGGGTCGGGATCGCGGTTCACTTCTATCCGCCCGGATGCGTCGCGCGTCTGCACGATTGGGCCCTTTTCGATGAACAGGCCCGTGAGTTCCAGGGCTTCCGAAAGCGACCCGCCGCCATTGCCGCGCAGGTCGATGACCAGGCCGTCGAGATTCTTGTCCTTCAGTTCGGCAATCAGCCGGCGCACGTCGCGGGTCGTGCTTTTGTAGTCTTCATCGCCGCGGGCCTGCGCCGCGAAATCGCTGTAGAAAGTCGGCACGGTAATGGCGCCGATGCGGCCGCCGTCCTTGAGGTCGATGATTTCGGACTTGGCGGCCTGTTCCTCCAGCCGGATCGTGTCGCGCGTAAGATTCACCCTGCGCATCGGCCCTTCGGGTCCGTTGCCGGCCGGGAGCACCTCCAGCCGCACGATGCTGCCCTTGGGGCCGCGGATCAGGTCGACCACATCGTCCAGCCGCCAGCCGATCACGTCGACTAATTCCCCCTCCGTGTCCTGACCCACGCCGACGATGCGGTCATTGGTCTGCAATTGCCTGCTCAGGTCCGCCGGGCCGCCCGGGATCACGCGCTGCACCTCCGTATAGTCGCTGTCGCCGCGCAACACGGCGCCGATGCCTTCCAGCGACAGGCGCATGCTGATGTCGAAATTCTCGGAGGCGCGCGGTGAAAAATACGCCGTATGCGGTTCGATGGCGCTGGTGTAGGCGTTGATGAAACTCTGGTAGACGTCATCCGCGTCGAGCTGGTAGGTCCCGGTGCGCAGCCGCTCATAACGCTTGCGCAGCGTGCTGCGAATGTCCGCAGGCGCCTTGCCGGCGATTTGCAGGTTGAGGAAATCGTTTTTCACGCGTTTGCGCCATAACTCGCGCATGGCGTCCCCGTCCGCCGGCCAGGACAACTTGCGCCGGTCGAACTGGTAATCCTCCAGTATCGTGAAATCGAACTCCGACTCCAGCAGCGCGAGCGCGAGGACGATGCGTTCGTCGACGCGCTTGCGGTACAGACGGAAAATGGCGAATACCTTGCTTAGATCATCGGCCCTGAGCGCATCGTCCAGTTCGTAGCGCTGGCGGCCGAAATCCGCGATGTCGCTCTGCAGGAAGAAATTCCGGTTCGGATCCAAGTTGTCCAGGTAGTTGTCCAGGATGTGACTGGACAAATCATCGTCGAGCGCGCGCTTCTTGTAATGGTAGGTCTCGATGATGTGCAGGATGATCTCCGTCGCGCGCTGGTGTTTTGGCGACGGGTACAGTTGCGACTCGGGAATGGTCGGCGCCTGCGCCTGAAGCGGAAGCGACGCTGCCAGGACCACCACGGCGGCAAGGAGTTTTAAGCGCAGGTTTCGCAGGTTCATGTCCATCGATTTGACGCGCGGGGTCCGCGCAAGTTCTTTGCCGTACGCACGTGGGCGGCGGGTTTGGCTGGAAGATTATAGCGGTTCCGGCCCATTTCAGGCAGGGATGCCGGCACCAGACCCGGCGCGACGGCGCGTGAGACCGCGGATGAAGACTGGTTCTCAGTCCGCCGCCTGCAGTTCGCGCAGCCGTTGTTCGATGGCGCCGGCCTTTTTCGCGCTGCCGCCAAGGAACGCCGGCGCGCGACGGTAATACTCCATGAGGTCACGGAGGGCGTCCACATTGCGGTCGTCGAGGCGCACGGCCGTCTCGAATTCGCGGCGGGTGCGCCGCGCGAGCCGGATGGCCCTGAACCAGGGCGATCGCTCCGCGGTGCGGCCGTAACTCTTGCCCAGCCAGTGATGAAAGGCCGAGGACTCCGGCGTGAGCGCAACCGCCTGTTCGAACTGGACACTGGCTTCCGCGAATTTTTGCGCTTTGTAGAGTAGGACACCGTTCTGCCAGCTTTCGTCGGCGGGTCCGGGCAGGGCGGTTCCGGAGGCACAGATCAACATGCAGGCGAGTGCATGGCGTGCCAGGCTGACCGCGGGAAGGTCGCTGCGCAAAAGAAGTGTCTGGATGGTGTGGATTGGATACAGTTGCAGTTCCGGGATGTCGGCCCCCAGGCTGGCGACTGTTGCGTCGAATCCGTTAAGCTCAAGCCATAAATTGTACCGGAAACTTTTCACCATCTCGTTGTTCGGATCGCTGTGCGCAATGCTGTTCGTGCTCGCCGGATGCGATCGCGCTGGCGACGGCAAGGTTGCCAGTGAGCCATCCGCATCCACCGTGGCCTGTCCGCCGGGGAATGGCGGCATCGCGGTCCCGGCCGGATTCTGCGCGGACATTGTGGCCGACAACCTGGGTTCTGCCCGGCATCTCGCCGTCAGCCCGCAGGGGAGAATTTACGTCACTCTGCGCAACCAGCAGCTGGATGCCGGTGGACTTCTGATGCTGGTCGATGTCGACCGCGACGGGCACACCGATCGCATCGAGCAGATCAGCGAAGAACCCGGACTCGGCATCGCCATTTCGGGCGGCCATCTCTATTTTGGCGCCGACCGGCGCGTCGTGCGCTACCCGCTGGATGAGAATGGCGCTGCGGAGAAAGAGCGCATGGAAGTGCTCATCGAGGGCTTTCCACCCCAGCCGCGCCACGGCGGCAAGTCCCTGACCGTCGATGGCGAGAACAACCTGTTTGTCAATGTCGGCGCGCCGGGCAATGCGTGCCAGGAAGAGGAGGGCAAACCGGGTTCGCGTGGTCTGGATCCCTGCCCGCAACTTGCCGAGCAAGCGGCCATCTGGCGTTTTTCGGCGAGCCGTTCAGGTCAGCGATTCCCTTCAGACGGCGCGCGATTCGCGACCGGCGTCCGCAATGCCTACGCCATCGACTGGCACCCGCAGCTGAATGCGTTGTTCGTCGTGCAGCACGGCCGGGACGCCCTTTACGAACACTGGCCCGAACATTTCAATGCCAGTGATGGCGCAGAGCTGCCCGCCGAGGAATTGCTGCGTCTGGAGGAGGGCGGCACCTATGGCTGGCCGTACTGCTACTTCGATCCGCGCCGCGACCAGCTGCTGCTGGCCCCTGAGTACGGAGGCGACGGCTCGAACGCAGGCCGTTGCGTAGAGTATTCGGCGCCGGTCGTTGCGCTGCCGGCCCACTTTGGCCCGAATGACATGGTGTTTTACGGAGTGGGCAACTTCCCGCGTCGCTATCACGGGGGCGCCTTCATCGCCTTTCACGGCTCCTACAACCGCGGTCCGTTCGGACAGCAGGGCTATGAAGTGGGTTTCATTCCGCTTGCCGGTGAAAGTCTCTCCGGCAACTGGGAGGTGTTCGCGGGAGATTTCGCCGGCAGGTCGAGCGTGGCGCGCCCGGAAGACGCCGAATACCGGCCAACGGGCGTCGCGGTCGGGCCCGAGGGATCGCTTTATGTCGCCGACTCGGTGCAGGGCCGCATCTGGCGTATTTATTACCTGGGACAAGCCCTCCGTGCCGGCCGCTGAGCGCTGGAAGCGTTACCGCCGCGGCCGGTCACGACGCGAGGTATGTGCCGATCTCCCGATCGAATTCGGGAAAGTATTGCGCGATCACCTTGAGGTTGAAATTCCCGAGGATGGCTTCCTTCGGTTCCCTATCCAGAAGAAAGCGGAACGCGGCACGGACGAAATGTTCGGGCGAGTATCCGGCGCCCAGGCGTTGGAGCGTGTCCGCATCGAGCGTGACCCGGTGTTGTGTGCTGCCGGCGCCTTCCTGTATCGTGACTTCGAGGCTCATCGGGCCGCCGCCGGGTAAGGTTGTTACCGTAATCACGCGATCAGATCCAATGCTTCAGATGCCGGTATTCTACCAGTCCGAGACCTCACGTCTGCCGTTGCGGTCGTTGCTCCTTGTTGTTTTCCTGGTTCTGCCGACCAGCGCATCGTCGGATCCGCCCGAATTCGATCTCGACCACCCGCCTGGCCGCATGGTGGACGTCGGCGGTTACCGCCTGCATATCTATTGTCTCGGCCAGGGTAGCCCGGCGGTCATCCTGGACGCGGGACTGGGCGGGTTTTCGATGGACTGGATGTACGTCCAGGAGAGGCTGCGTGTCAACACCCAGGTCTGCGCCTACGACCGCGCCGGTTACGGCTGGAGCGACCCCGGACCATCGCCCCGCTCCTCGGATCAGATCGCGGAAGAGCTGTGGACGCTGCTGAGTGCCGCCGAAATCGAACCGCCGTACGTGCTGGTCGGGCATTCGTTCGGCGGCTATAACATGGAATATTTCGCCAAGACCCGACCGCGCGCCGTGGCCGGGCTCGTTCTGGTGGATGCGTCTCACCCCGAACAGGCCGAGAGGCTGCCCGACGTCCCGACCCGCGCCAACGCGCCCGATCCCCGGCGGCTTGTGACCTTCTTCAATCCAACCGTTGTCTACGTTCACTACCCCAAGCCGCTCTGGTTTCCGATCATGGCCTTGATGTCCTCGCCGAAAGCCATGGCGACCGAGCAGCGTGAGCTCCTGAACTTCACCGTCAGCGCGGCGCAGGTCGAGCAGGCCGGCCAACTTCCGCAGGTGCCGCTGATTGTCGTGACGCGCGGCCGCCGGGTGTGGCCGGACGGACCGATGGGTGACGCGAAGGAAAAATCCTGGGGCAAGTTGCAGCAGGAGCTCGTGGAAAGCGTGCCGGGCGGGCGGCAGATCATCGCGCCCAACAGCGGACATCTGATCCACCTGGATGAACCCGATGTGGTCGCCGGCGCGGTACGTGAAGTGCTCCGGCGCTCCTGCGGCGTGCGCATGGCGCAGGACGCGCAACCCGAATACGCGCTCGCCTGTTGAGCGCTACTTGATTTCGAGCAGCTCGATTTCGAAGACCAGCGTGGAGTTGGGTCCGATATCCGGTCCCGCCTGCTTTTCGCCATAGCCCAGCGCTGAAGGAACGTAAATTTCCCATTTCGAGCCGGCCTGCATCATCGTCACGGCCTCCTGCCAGCCCTTGATGACCCGGTGCAGCGGGATTTCGGTCGGTTGGCCGCGGCTGTAGGAACTGTCGAATTCCTTTCCATTGATCAGCGTGCCGCGGTAATGCACCAGCACGGTGCTGTCCAGGGCGGGTTTTTTGCCATCGCCCGTCTTGAGAACCTTGTACTGGAGCCCGCTGGCTGTCTGCACTACGCCGTCCTTCTTCTGGTTCTCGGTGAGGAATTTTCTGCCCACCTCCGCGTTCTGTTTTGCCTGCTCGCCTTGCATTTTCACCTGGCGTTCACGGTACTGCTGCATCACGCGCTGCATTTCCTCGTTTGTAAGTTTGAGCCCGGCGTTCTCCAGCACGTCGCGTATTCCCTGGAGGAAGGTTTCGTTGTCCACGTCGGCTTCCAGCTTCACGTTCTGCGCGAACAGGACACCGAGGGCGTAGCTGAGCTTCTCCTTGTCCGTCGAAGGCGCAGTGGCGGCGGCAGAGGCCACCCCAGAACAAAAAAGCCCGAGGATCAGCCAGAAGACGATGAATCTGTTCACGTCAATTTCCTATGGGTGTATGAGTGTGCGCGGGCAAACACGGGACTTTTGCAGGGGGCGCACAGGGTAAAGCGTTCCGCGCTGCGCCGCAATCCCCGGAATCAGAGGGCACCGGCTTCCTGCAAAGCGGCGTAAATGCGTTCCGCGATCTCGCGATAACCGGCGGCATTGGGATGCACCGGATCGGATTTCGTCGCGGCGTGCTGCAACACGTCCGGGATGACATCGTCCAGGTACAGAACGCCGGTCGATTCCGCCACCGTGTCGTAAAGTTCCGCGGAACTGAGAAACAGGCCGGGCTGCGGGACGCCGAGGAGCACAGCGCCGGCCCCGCTGTCGCGGACGATCTGAACCATCTTCTCGAGGTTTGCGGTCGTTTCGCGCAAATCCAGTTTGCGCAGGATGTCATTGCCGCCATGGCAGATGATGACCAGGGCCGGCCGGTGCCGTTCCAGCAATCCAGGCAGTCGCCGCATCCCGTCCGGCGACACTTCACCCGGGATACCCTCGTTGATGACCTTGCGGCCCGTGAGCGCCGCCAGCGCGACCGGGTAACTTTCATGTCCGGAAGCGCCGGTCCCGTGAGTCAGGCTGTCGCCGAAGGCCAGAATGACCGAATCGGGTTGCAGTGCCGGCAACTCCGGAGATTTGCCGCAACCCGCCAGCAGCAACGCCGCAAAAAGCACAAAGGCGCGCCACGCCGGCAGGGTCTCAGTGTTGGATATCATAGATCTGGATCCGCCCGCACAACGGCCGAAGGGTTTCATTGACACGGCGCACGTGCTCCGGATGATTCAGATATTCTTCCAACGCGGCGGCGTCCGCGAATCGCATCACCACGCCCACGTCGAAGCTGTCATCGACGACGGGTCGTTCGCTGGCCAGCGGCGGGCCGGCCACGAGATTCTGAACCCCGGGGATATCCCGTAACTCCTTGGACACGCGGATCAGAGCTCTGGCCGCCTCCGTGTCGCCGGGTTTGTTCAGCCAGCACAGGACGACATGTTCCACGTCCGCAGCGGCAGGGGGCGTGAACAGACACAGCAGCGGAAACAGCACGCAGGAAAATGGGCGTTTCAGTCGCATTCAGTTCCCGGAAAGGTGCACCGGCGGATAATACTCGGCCACCAGTTCGCGCTTCCACCAGTTGCCGTTAGAACGCCGCTCCGCAGAAGTCGTGAACTGGTACCGGTAGAATCGCGCGCGCACCGCCACCGGCGGCGCATCGGCGAATGGTCCCGGTTCGAGCAGCGCGAGAACCGGTCGGCTGCCACTCAGCAGCCGTCCAAGCAGGTTCCGGAACCACGGGTTGCGGTCCGGGGGACTGAGCGCGGCGAACCACATCTGCCAGTCGAGCCGCGGTTGGTGCGGCGTGATCCAACTCGTGATGCGCGCGAGTTCGCCGGGCTTGTACTTGAATTCATAGGCTTTCCATTCCCTGCCGTCCCGCGAGCCTTCGATCACGATTTCGTGGCGCCGCGTGGTCATGACCGCGAAGGGTCCGTAGCTGTTCACGCACTGGCAGGGTGCAATCAGCCGCGCGGCAAGCGAAACGGGCGTCGAGCGATGACCGCCGATTGCGCGTGCTATCTGTTCCCCGCTGACAAATATCACGAGGGTGGCAAGACCGAACAGCAGCACGCCTGCCGCGCGCCCCGGCCGCCGTTCCGGAAGGCTTTCGAGTCGCCGCGCGATTCTCCCCGGGAGGCAGGTGAGGAGGGCAGCGTCGTCAAACAGGAACACGCAGATGGCAATCGTGAGCAGGTTAAAGAAGTTGTAATTGCCGGTAACAATAATGAGTGACTGCAGCAGCAGGATGGCGCACGCCGTAAACATGCGCATCCGGCGCGGCGCGAAGATAAAGAATGGCAGGACGAGCTCGATGATCAATGTCGCCGCCGTGGCCACCACCAGTACCGGGTCGGGAAGGTGGTGCGCGAACCAGGCCGCCGGCGTCGGCAGGGGTTGCGTCTCGAAGTGGAAGCTCAGCGCCGTAAGGTTGTCCCATGTCGGATCGCGGCTGAGGATCTTGACCATGCCCCCCATGAACATGAAGCGGAATGCAAGCCACCGATATAGCCACGGAATGAGCCGCGAGCCGGTGGGGAGGAAGACGGCGAGAAGTCCGGCCTCGAGCAACAACAGGTCCCACTGGAAATTCATGAACGCCTGTCCCGCGTCGACCAGCGACAGGTAAAGGAGGAACAGCGCGACGAGCGAAACGCGCGCGAGCACGTTGAATACGACCATGAGCGCGAGCAGGACGCCGGCAATGCACGCGCCCTGCAGGAATGCGTCTCCGGAAGCCAGCCAGAAGATGTTCGGCATCAGGACCCACGCGCTGGGGCCGAACTGGCCGTAAACGGCATCGAGCAGGTTTCCCACCGCCAGAAGTCCGTCGCTCCCGATGAGGCCCGTGACCTGCACCCCGAACGACGCAAACGCCGCCAGGTAGATGAGCCCGAGCAGGCGGAGGAATACCCAGCGGGTGGCCGTGAAGCGCGCCGGTCTGGCGTCCCTGCCCCAGAGCAGATGCGTCAGGAATGACAGGATGCCGCGGTGGCGGGAGAGAAACCGGTAGGCGGATTCCGACACTGCCCGGAATCCCGGCACGAAACGGTACAGCCACGGGAGGAGGGAGTATGGCGCGATCCCGCGGTAGATCTGGAAGGTGGCTTCCGCGCCGCTTGCGACGGTTCCATCCGGTTCGATGAGCTGGATGGCCTCGGTGAACTCCGCGACTGCGATCTCCGGGAAATCCGGCGCCGCCTCCTGGTAGGGACGGAACTCAAACCTCCCGCCGGTGAGCGCCCGCCAGTATTCCACCCATTCGCGGCAAATCCCGCAGTCGCCGTCGAAGACGACCACGGGACGCGCGGGCGAGGAGAGGATCATCGTGTTGACGGGTCAAGGACGGGTGGCGCCCGAAGGTCTCCTATTCTAATGTATGGTTGAATCAGGCAGGGGTTTCAGACAGAGAGTCGCCTGAAGGCTTAACACGTCCTTGTCCAGTGGGATGCTGCCGAATGAACTGGGCAGAACTTCAGTGGAAAGCGAAAAGTCTTTGCACTTTCAACTATTCACTTTTCACGGCATTCAGGCGGCATCGACGAAATCCAGTGCCCGTTGAAGCATGTCGCGTCCTGAGCAGCGTTTGCCGACCAGTACGCTTAGTTCCCGCCTGAATGCGCCGACGCCGCGCTGGCCATGAAACAGACCCGGCAGGTGTCGGATGAGCAGGTGCAGCGGGGCGCCGTCCCGCGCGCGGTCCTCCACGTATTCCATGTACTTCCACGATACGTCGAAGCGTGAAGGCGGCGGCGCATCCATGCCATAGATTTCCCGGTCGGCCCGGGCCAGCAGGTAAGGATTGGCGCACACACTTCGGCCCATCATGGCGCCATCGACGAGCGGGAGCTGCGCCCACGCCTGTTCGAGCGTTTCGATCCCGCCATTGATGACAATCTGCAGGTGCGGGAAGTCCCGTTTAATCCGATGGACGACGTCATGACGCAGCGGCGGGATCTCGCGGTTTTCCCTGGGGCTCAATCCGCTCAACCAGGCTTTGCGGGCGTGCAATATGAACATGCGGCATCCCGCGGCCTCCACGGTGGACAGGAAGCGGCAGAGGTCATCGTATCCGTCGAGCGAATCGATGCCGATGCGCGTCTTGACCGTGACGGGAACCGCCGTGACGCCTCTCATTGCGGCTACACATCCCGCTACCCTTTGTGGCTCCGCCATCAGACAGGCGCCAAACCGCGCGTGGCCGACCTGCTCGCTCGGGCAGCCGACATTGAGATTCACCTCGTCATAACCGATCTCCGCCGCAATGCGCGCGCAGCTTGCCAGGGCGCCGGGATCCGCCCCTCCCAGTTGCACGCCGACCGGATGCTCGGCCGCGTGAAACGCCAGCCGGCGCATGCCGCCACCGTGCAGGATCGCCCCCGTTGCCACCATCTCCGTGTAGAGCATCACGCGTTTCGAGATGAGGCGCAGGAAATAGCGGAAATCGCGATCCGTGTACGCCATCATCGGCGCGACGCACAGTCGGTGACGGTCGGATGCCGCGGGTGAGGTCATGCTTGAGGGACTCGGGATTCGGGACTCGGGGCTGGCGTTTAGAGAAGTTGCACTGCGACGTAGGCTGCGGCGAGCGCAAGATACGCGCAAAACGAGACCAGGAGAAGCGCGCGTGAAGCCCGCGAAGGCCTGGCCCACCGCGGCACGTGCCTGGCCAACAGCCGGTGGTTGACCCGGTACAGCAGGGGGGGAAACAGTACTGTGCCGAGGAACCCGATGACCGCGGACAGCAGGATGAGCGGGCCCGGCGCCTCGAGCAGCATCGTCAGGCAGGTGATGACTGTGAGCGCCGCGATAAAGAGGTAATACCAGCGGCGCGTCGGGATGCGCCGGCTGGCGGGGAACAGGATATTCACGATATCGGCTTGCAGCCTTGCCACCGCGTCGGCCGTGACGAGCCAGGTATCGGCGAGAAACGCGGCGGCGACGACCAGGAACAGGATTCGGCCCGCTTCGCCCAGGCTGATCTCGAAGAAGAGGCTCTGCACGACGGCGATGTCGTATTCCGCGGGCAGCAGTCCCGCCGGGAACAACAGGGCGTAGGCCAGCAGGCAGGTCATCACCGTAGTGAGCAGGTTGCCGATCAGCCCAATCAACACATCCGTAGCCAGGAACCTTCGCCATTTTGTCCAGAGCGCGGCGTTGACCGTATCCTGTTCCGGCAGGAAGCCGTCACAACTCACCGCTTCGGGTTTGCCGCTCAGGGGGCCGGTGATGCGGCCGATGCGCGCGGCCATGCCGCTGCCCTTGTCCCTTAGCCAGTAGGAATAGAAAAGGATCCAGAAGCCGCCCAGCCCGGCGAAGGTGACCGCGGTGAGGAGCTTCGTGGCGTCCTCCGCGTCCCACGGCCGGGCAAGACCGCCGTGCGGCAGCAGCAATCCGCCGAAGAATGCCGGCGCAGCGCGCCAGACTTCAGGCTGGGCGCACGACCAAAGCATGCCGGCAACGGTGACGAGGGCCACGCACTTCATGAAGCGCTCAATCAGGTTGTAGACGACGCCGCTGGCCAGCAGCGCGGCGACGAAGATGCCAATCGAGAGATAGGCCCAGAACAGCGTCTGCCCGCGCGGACTCCAGCCCGCCGGCTGACCGGTCAGCGCCGCTAGCGCCGTGCCACCCGCGGAGGCGAACGCGCCGAACCACAGGAACGATACCGTCATCAGCAGCCAGAGAAAGATGCCGAGTCCACGGTGCAGTCGGAAGAAGCCGTGGAAGATGCTCTCACCGGTGAGCAGGGTGTAGCGGCCGATCTCGTAGGAAAGGGGAAATTGCAGCAGGCACGCCGGAACGAGCAGGAACAGGAAACCGAGCCCGTATTTCGCGATGATGTAGGGCCACCAGATGAGTTCACCGCTGCCCTGCGCGAGGGCCATCCAGACGATCCCCGGGCCCAACGCGGCAAGCCAGCCCGGAAACGCCGGGAGGCGCGCGCGTGGCAGGTCCGCGATAACTGTCCGGGGGTCCATCCGCAGCGCGTGCCGGGTTACGGCCGGACCCCGCCCGCGTGCAGCGCGGCCAGGATCTCCCCGGTGAATTTCGCGCGCAGGTAGAAACCGCGTGGATTCGTCTGAATAGAGGCGCCGTCGGGGGAGGCATGACGGGTGAGTACGCGCGCATGGGCCGCCTTGGGCCGGATCTGCAGGCAGCGGCCATGGCGGGCGCTGACGCGATCCAGCCCGTCCCGCGCAATCATCTCCGTCAGTTCCTCCCAGTCAGTGCGCAGCGCCTGTTCTTCATCGACGTCTGGACTCCAAAGGAAGGCGTTGCCGATGCGCCGATGGCGCAGCGGCAGCCCCCTGTCCGCTTCCACGGGGACCCAGAGCACGCGGGCGAGCTTGCGGTATACGTTCGATCGCTTCCATTCGCCCAGTTCGCCGGTCAGGGGCACGACGCAGACATAGGTGGACTCGGCGGGCCGGCCCAGGCTGTTGACGGGCAGGGTCTTCAGCTCAACGCCGATGGCGCGGAAATCGGGTTCGGGCAGGGCGGCGGCGTCCGCTCCCAGACACCATTCGATGATCTCGCCGACCCAGCCCTTCATGCGCTTCTGGTCGGCAGGCGCTTCCAGTCCGGCTTCCGCGGCAATGCGGCCCAATGTCCTGCCGGCAAGCCCCTGGGCGCGTGCCAGCAGTTCGGATTCCGATGCGGGAGCGGAGGGACGCGCGCCAGCCAATGACCGGGCCTCAATTCGCGGTGAGCGAGTCGGTGATGGAACTGCGCAGGCAGTTCAGCATCGGTGGGTCCGTAATGATGCGATTGCTCCGGTCGGTGATGAAGAAAATGTCCTCCACGCGCTCGCCGTAGGTCGCAATTTTCGCGCCGTGCAGGCGCGCGCCGCAGAATTCCATGGCCACGCCGACCGAGGACAGAAAGCCGGGCCGGTCGGTCGCGATCACTTCCATCACCGTCCTTCTATTCTTGTCGTCGGTGCTGAAGCGAACGTGCGTCGGGATCGGGAAATGTTTGAGGGTGCGGGGACGGATGCGCGTGATCCTGGCGAGCGGTTGATCGAGCGATATCAGGGCATCCCTGAGCCCTTCCTTGATTTCACGGATGCGATCCTTTCCTTTGACGACTTCTCCGGATTCCTCGAGCACGATGAACGTATCGAGCGTGTAGCCGCTGTTGGAGGTGATGATGCGCGCATCGACGATATTGAGGCCGAGCCGGTCGAGCGCGCGGGTCGAACGCGAGAAAATGTTGTCGTGATCACGCATGTAGATGAAGATCTCGGTACCACCACGATCCGTCATCTCGCGCACCAGGATCAGCGGTAGCCGATCGTCGCTGACCCTGGCGATGGCGCACGTATGCCAGGCAATTTCGTCCGGCGAGTGGCGCAGGAAATAATCGTCGCCCAACCCGCTCCAGACTTCCTCCGGATCGAACCCGCCCGGAGGCGGCTCCCTGCGCAGGATGGCGAGGGTTTCAGCCTTGACGTCGCGGATGCGCTCCTCTTTGTCGATGGGGTTCTCGAGGCCGCGGCGCAGCGCCAGCAGCGTGCGGTCGTACAGATCACCCAGCAGCGCGCCCTTCCAGCTGTTCCACAATTTCGGATTGGTTCCGCTGATGTCGGCGACGGTCAGCAGGTACAGGTAATTAAGGTGCATGACATCGCCCACGGCGGCGGCAAAGTGGTTAACCACGTCCGGGTCGTCGATGTCCTCGCGCTGTGCGGTCTTGGACATGAGCAGGTGGTGCTTGACCAGCCAGCCGACCAGACGCGCGTCGAATTCGGAGAGTTGGTGCGCAATACAGAAGCGCACCGCGTCTTCCGCCCCGAGGTCCGAGTGGTCGCCCCGACGGCCCTTGGCGATATCGTGGAAAATACCGGCCAGATACAACAGTTCCTGCTTCGGGATCGCCTTCAACACGCGCTGGCACAGGAGCGGAAACTGGCGCGACTCTTCCTTGAGTCCGAAGTAGCGCATGTTCCGCACGACGAAGAGGATGTGCTCGTCCACGGTATAGACGTGGAACAGGTCGAACTGCATCTGCCCCTCGATGGAGGCAAACTCGGGCAGGTAGGCGCCGAGCACGCCGTAGCGGTGCATGCGCCGCAGTTCATGGCCGACGTGGCGCGGCTGGCGGATGATTTCCATGAACAGGCTGCGGTTGCGGATGTCGGCGCGGAAGTCGTCGTCGATGAGCGGCAACGATTCGCGCACCAGACGAATCGTGCTGGCCCGCACGCCCTTGATGCGCGGGTCCTGCTGAATCAGGAGAAACAGTTCCAGCAGCGCAAGCGGGTAGCGGCTGAAGACGTTCCTGGAGCGCGCCTCGATGAAATCGTTGTGCGCCTGGAAGCGCTTGTTGATCGGTCTGATCCTCGCGGTCCTGCGCGCATAGATGATCACTTCCTCGAAGTGCTGCAACAGCATCTCGTTGAGGCGGTTCAGCTCGCGCACGGTGCGGTAATAGAGCTTCATGAACTGTTCGACACCGCTGTTGTCGGGCGCCTCGTAGCCGAACAGGGCGGCCACGCTCTTCTGGTGGTCGAACTGCAGGCGGTCCTCGCGACGGCCGGTAAGCTTGTGCAGCGCGAACCGCACCTGCCAGAGGAACGAGCGGCCGCGACCCAACGCCTGATACTCCTGTTCCGTCAGGAATCCGCGCGCGACAAGGTCGCGCAGCCGTCCCGGCCCGAAGTGCCGCTGCGCGACCCAGCCGATCATCTGGATATCGCGCAGGCCACCGGGGCCCTCCTTGACGTTCGGTTCCAGGCTGTGCTCCGTGTGCTCGAACTTTTGGTGGCGCGCCGCCTGCTCCCTGAGCTTGGCCTCGAAGAAGCGGCGCGTCGGCCACATCCGCCGCGGACTGGTCTCGCGGACCAGTTCGTCGAACAGGTCCCGATTGCCGCACAACAGCCGTGCCTCGATCAGGTTGGTGGCGACGGTCACGTCCGACTTCGCTTCGCGGACACATTGTCTGACGGAGCGAACGCTGTGCCCGACCTCCAGGCCGGTGTCCCAGAGGAAGGTCAGAAAACGCTCGATTTGCGATTTGCAGCCGCTGCTCAGGCGCGACTTCGTGAGGATCAGCAGATCGATATCGGAGCAAGGATGCAGTTCGCCCCGGCCATAACCGCCGACGGCCACCAGCGCGAGATCCGGGACATCGACATTGAGTCGCCAGACTTCCGTGAGCACGTGGTCGATGAGCCAGGCCCGCTTGTGCACCAGCTCCCGGATCGGTTTGCCCGAGGCGAACTGGTCAAGCAGCCGATGGCGTCCGTCGCTGAGAGTTCGTTTGCAGAGCGGCAGTGCCGCGGTCCCGTTCCTCAGCGCCTGTTCAAAAGCGGCCTGATCGAACAGAACGGGATCGGAGATTTCCTCGTGCCACATGGGATCAGAATGCCTCGTCCGGGCGACGGGTCAGGACCTCAACGCCGCTCTCCGTCACCAGCACCGTGTGCTCGAACTGGGCGGACAGGGATCGATCTTTGGTCACAACGGTCCAGTTGTCCGGAAGCAGTTTCACGTGGCGCTTGCCGGCATTGATCATTGGCTCCACCGTAAACGTCATGCCGGGCTGAAGTTCCAGGCCGGTGCCGCGCTCGCCGTAATGCAGGACCTGTGGCTCTTCGTGGAATTCGCGGCCGATGCCGTGCCCGCAGTATTCCCGCACCACGGAAAAATTATGCGATTCGGCGTGCGTCTGGATGAGGTGCCCGATGTCGCCCAGGCGCAAACCCGGCCTGACCATCCGGATCCCGAGCGCCATGCACTCGTAGGTGATCTCGACCAGTCTCCGGGCGCGTATCGAGGGCTCGCCGACGAAAAACATCCTGCTGGTGTCGCCGTGGTAGCCGTCCTTGATCACCGTGACGTCGATGTTGATGATGTCGCCGTCCTTGAGCACCCGGTCTCCCGGTATGCCGTGACAGACTACGTGGTTGACGGAAGTGCAAATCGACCGGGGGAAACCGCGGTAATTCAACGGCGCGGGGATCGCCTTCTGCTGGTCGACGATATAATCGTGGCAGATCCGATCGAGCTCCCCCGTGGTCACCCCCTGCCGCACGTGCGGGTCGATCATGAGCAGGACCCGGGAGGCCAGTTTCCCGGCGACGCGCATTCGCTCGATTTCAACGGGGCTCTTGATGCTGACGGACATTCACGGCGGGACGCAATCGCCCGGAGACAGTTTGTTGCGAATTGGCATCTATGGTATAAAGCGCCCGCGAATTACGCAAACCACTGATTACACACGCACACTTCCACCGCGCATGGGGTGCCCCGCAGTTCCGCTGCGGGGTCGATGCGCGAGGTGTGCGGAGGCTTAACCCCAAAGGAGATCAGACATGTCTGCAGTCACCATGCGCGAAATGCTGGAGGCCGGCGTCCACTTCGGCCACCAGACCCGCTACTGGAACCCCAAGATGGCCCCGTTCCTGTACGGCCAGCGCAATAAAATCCACATCATCAACCTTGAGAAGACGCTGCCGCTGTTCGAGGAGGCAATCAACTTCGTCGGCAAGATGGCCGCGCGCAAAGGGGTCATCCTGTTCGTGGGCACGAAGCGCTCCGCCCAGGAAATTGTCGAGGCGGAGGCGCTGCGCTGCGGGATGCCCTTCGTCAATCGACGCTGGCTGGGCGGTCTGCTGACCAACTACAAGACGGTGCGGCAGTCCATCAACCGGCTGATGGAGATGGAAACGATGCAGACCGACGGCAGCGTGGAGCGCATGAGCAAGAAGGAAGCGCTGCGTTTCCGCCGTACGCTGGAGAAACTGCAACGCAGCCTGGCCGGGATCAAGAACATGAAGGGGCTCCCCGACGCGCTGTTCGTCGTCGACGTGGGTTACGAGGACATCGCAGTCAAGGAAGCGGTGAAGCTGAAAATCCCCGTCGTCGGCATCGTCGACAGCAACAACAGCCCCGACGGCATCGATTACGTCATTCCCGGAAACGACGATGCCATCCGCTCGATCCAGTTGTATGCGAAGGGCATTGCCGACGCGATACTCATCGGCAGGTCGTCGGTCGCGCACTTGGGAGCCGGCGAAGGCACCGATGAATTCGTGGAGCTGGATGCCACCGGCGCGCCCATCGTCAAGGAGGAGGCCGGGCGTCCGCGCGTGGATGCGCGCAGGAAGGGGGGGAAGAAGAAGATCACGCGTACGGCGGCCCCGGCCGCCGAACCGGTGGAAATTGCGGCCCAGGCGCCGGCGGACGCCGCAGCCGGAGCGGCGGACAAAGCAAAGTCCGAGGAAAGGAGAGTGGTCGCGCGCAAGGTGACCAAGAAGAAGGCGCCGGCGAAGAAGAAAGTCGCGCGCAAGAACGCCGGCGAGAAGACTTCAGGTGGCGGGGAGTAAGTTCATGGAGATCACTGCAGCGCTGGTAAAGGAGCTGCGGGAGCGTACCGGCTCCGGAATGATGGATTGCAAGAAGGCACTGCTGGACGCGCGTGGCGATATCGAGGCGGCCATCGAGGCCATGCGCAAGTCCGGTGTGGCGAAGGCCGCGAAGAAAGCCGGACGCATCGCAGCGGAAGGTACAATTGTCCTGTCAGAGGATCCATCCGCAAATGTGGCCGTGGTGGTCGAGGTGAATTGCGAGACGGACTTCGTCGCCAAGGATGGAAATTTCGTGGCGTTCGCGCGCAACGTGGCGACAACGGTTCTGGCGCGAAAGCCCGCCACGGTGGCGGAGCTCGCCGCGATGCCTGCCGCCGGTGGGAATGCGTCGGTGGAGGAAGCGCGCCAGCAACTGGTCGCGAAGCTCGGCGAAAACATCAGTGTCCGCCGTTTCCATCGCATGCATTCGGACGGCGGCCGTATCGGTTCCTATCTGCACGGCACGCGCATCGGTGTGCTGGTGAAGATGCGGGGAGGAGACGCGACCCTTGCCCGCGATATCGCGATGCACATCGCGGCCAGCCGCCCGGTGTGCGTTTCGGAGAGCGAAGTACCACGCGAACTGATCGATTCGGAGCGCGAGATCTACGGCGCGCAGGCGCGCGAAAGCGGCAAACCGCCGGAGATCGTGGAAAAGATGGTGAACGGCCGGATTGGTAAATTCATCAAGGAAGTGACCCTGCTGGGGCAACCGTTCGTGAAAGAGCCGGACCGGTCAGTGGGCGATCTGCTGCGGACTTCCGGTGCGCAAGTCGCCACGTTCGTCCGCTTCGAGGTCGGGGAAGGCATCGAGAAGAGATCGGGGGACTTCGCGGCCGAGGTTCGGGCCCAGGCCGGCGGAGCGTAACCGACTTGTCCGAATCGACCACGGAACTAAGTTACCGCAGGATTCTGCTCAAGCTCAGCGGCGAAGCCCTGATGGGGGACGCCGAATTCGGTATCGACCCGCAGGTCATCCGGCGCATCGCCGGGGAAATCGGGGAACTCAACCATGCGGGAGCGGAAGTCGCGATCGTGATCGGCGCAGGCAACCTGTTCCGCGGCGCCGGACTCGCCGCCGCTGGCATGGACCGGGTCACCGCGGACCACATGGGCATGCTGGCTACCATCATGAATTCGCTCGCGATGCAGGACGCGCTGGAACAACGCGGCATGTACGCCCGGGTCATGTCGGCGATCAAGATCAACCAAGTCTGCGAGGACTACATCCGCCGCCGCGCCGTGCGTCACCTGGAGAAACGCCGCGTCGTCATTTTCGCCGCCGGAACCGGCAACCCGTTCTTCACCACGGACACCGCGGCCAGCTTGCGCGCCGTGGAGATCGACGCCGAATTGCTCATCAAGGCCACTAAGGTCGATGGCGTCTATTCCGCTGACCCCGTGTCCAACCCCGGCGCGCGGCGCTATGAGCGCTTGAGCTATGATGAGGTGATCCAGCAAAAACTCGGCGTCATGGACGCGACCGCAATCGTGATGTGCCGGGAGAACCACATGCCGGTGCGGGTGCTGGATATGATGAAGCCGGGCGCGCTGATGCGCGCCGCGAGGGGCTTGCAGGAGGGTACGCTGGTTTCGGGATGATGCGTCGGGAGACAACCATATGATCAACGACATCATCAATGGCGCCAAGGCGCGCATGGACAAAGGTATGGAGGCGTTCAAGCACGAGCTTTCCCGGGTCCGGACCGGGCGGGCCCATCCCAATCTCCTTGAACACGTCATGGTGAAGTATTACGGGAAGGAGGTGCCGCTGACCCAGGCCTCCAACGTCACCGTCTTCGACGCACGCACGCTCAACGTCACGCCCTGGGATCGAAACGCGATTTCGGACATTGAAAAGGCGATTCGCACCTCCGATCTGGGGTTGAATCCCGTCACTGCCGGTAACGTGATCCGGGTTCCGCTCCCGGCCCTTTCCGAAGAGAGACGCAAGGAACTGATCAAGGTAGTGAGGGCGGAAGCGGAAAAGGCCAGGGTAGCCGTGCGCAACGTGCGCCGTGATGCCAATAATCACCTGAAGGAGATGATGAAGGAGAAGGAGACAACGAAAGACGACGAACGGCGGGCCGAGGAACACGTGCAGAAGCTGACGGATACCCATATCGGAACCATCGACAGGATGCTCGCGGAAAAGGAAAAGGAATTGATGGAAATCTGAATGCAGAATATGGAATGTAGAATGTTTCGACATTCTTGATTTCGAATTACCCCTAATACTTTCCGGAGTCCTCAATCTATCAGTGGCCATTGAAGTCACCACGATCCCCAGACACATCGCCATCATCATGGACGGCAATGGGCGGTGGGCGACGGCGCGCGGGCAATCGCGCGCCACGGGGCACCGCGAGGGTGTCCGTGCGCTGCGCGACATCGTCGAACACGCCATTCGCCGTGGCATCCACATCCTCACGGTATTCGCCTTCAGCAGCGAGAACTGGCAGCGTCCCAGGCAGGAAGTCAGTCTGCTGATGGACCTGTTCATGAATTCGCTGGAAGAACAGGTGGAGGCATTGCACCACAACGGCGTGCGCTTCACCTTCATCGGCGAACGGTCCGCGTTTCCGTCCAAGCTCCAGGACGCAGTTGAGCGCGCGGAGCGTCTGACCGTAGCGAACAGCGTTCTCAGGCTGATCGTCGCCGCCAATTACGGCGGCCGCTGGGACATCGTCCGCGCCTGCCGTGACCTCGCCGGACAGGTGGCGCGCGGCGAAATGACGGCGCAGCAGATCGATGAGAGGTTGTTTCCGGCTTACCTCAACCTCGCGACCTTGCCAGATCCGGATCTGTTCATACGCACCGGCGGGGAGCAACGCGTCAGCAATTTCGTTCTCTGGCAGCTCGCGTACACGGAATTGTATTTCACGGATGCGCTCTGGCCTGATTTCCGGGGCGACCAACTGGATCAGGCGCTGGCCTGGTACGCCCAGCGCCAGCGGCGTTATGGCCGCACTTCGGAACAGGTGCGGGATTCCCAGGATGCTTAGCACACGTATCACGACGGCGCTGGCGCTGATGCCGCTCATCGTGGCGGCCGTGTTGCTGCTGGATTCGGCCTGGGTCGCGGCTGCCGCCGCGGCGTTTTTCCTCGCAGGCGCCTGGGAATGGACGCACATGGCGGGGATCCGGACAACCGCCGCGCGCGTGGCGTACCTCGTGCTGATCGCGGCGGCATTCCTGGCCTGTTATGTCCTGCGCGCAACGTGGCTGGCGGTCATCGTGGCGGGGGCCGCTTCGCTGGCGTGGCTGGCCGCGCTCGGCCTGATCGTGGCGTGCCAGAGCGGCCGTTTCGGCCCGGCGCGCCTGCGCGCAAAGTCTTTGATTGGACTGGTCGTGCTCGTACCCGGGTATTCCAGCGTCATCAGCCTGCACGCCGGTCCAGGCCGCGATAGGCTGCTGTTTCTGCTGATCCTGGTCTGGTTGGCCGATAGCGTCGCGTTCCTCGCCGGCCGCCGCTGGGGTAGATCGCCGTTATGCGATCAGATCAGCCCCGGCAAAACCCGCGAAGGGCTGTATGCCGCGCTTGCCGCGGGACTCGTCGCGGGGACGGTCTATGGCGCGCTGCGCGGGATCCCGGCGGTCGAAATGGCCTTGTTCCTGTTTTTGTGCCTTCTGACGGTGCTGGCCTCCGTCATCGGCGACCTGATTGAGAGCCTGGTCAAGCGCGGCGCCGGCGTGAAGGACAGCGGATGGCTTTTGCCGGGCCATGGCGGCATGCTTGATCGCATTGACAGCCTGACCGCGGCCGGACCCGTCTTCTTTACCGGGGTCCGCCTCCTGGGAGCCTGACGTGTACGGAGTGACCATACTCGGTTCGACCGGAACCATAGGCGCGAACACACTCGATGTCATCGGGCGCCACCCCGCACAGTATGAACTTGTTGCGCTCGCCGCGAACAAAGATGTCAAGCGGCTGCATGAGCAATGCCTGCGCTGGCGCCCGCGTTTCGCGGTGATGGCCGATCCCGCCTCTGCTGCGGCCTTGCGGGGATGGCTGGCAACGGACGCCGCGGGTATCGAAGTGCTGGCGGGCGTGGACGGACTGATCCAGGTCGCGACCCTGCCGGACGTGCAGCAGGTCATGGCCGCGATTGTAGGCGCGGCCGGCCTGATCCCCACGCTGGCCGCGGCGCGCGCCGGAAAGCGCGTGTTGCTCGCGAACAAGGAAGCGCTCGTGATGTCCGGCCGCATCTTCATGGACGCGGTCCGGGAGAACGGCGCGAAACTACTGCCGATCGACAGCGAACACAACGCGCTATTCCAGTGCATGCCGCTTGGTTTCGCGGACGGGCTCGAGCGTGCCGGTGTGACGCGCATCGTGTTGACCGCCTCCGGCGGGCCATTCCGCACGCTGGGGCTGGCGGATCTGGAGCGCGTTACGCCGGATCAGGCTTGCGCGCATCCGAACTGGGTCATGGGCAGAAAGATATCCGTGGATTCGGCGACCATGATGAACAAGGGCCTGGAGATCATCGAAGCCTGCTGGCTGTTCAACACGACGCCTGAGCGCGTGCAAGTGGTCATCCATCCGCAGAGCGTGATCCATTCGCTGGTGCAGTACGCGGACGGTTCAGTGCTGGCCCAGCTCGGCAACCCGGACATGCGCACGCCGATCGCGCATGCGCTGGCCTGGCCGCAACGCATGGATTCCGGCGTCGCCGCGCTCGATCTCGCCGCCGTCGGGCGACTGGATTTCGAGGAGCCGGACATGGACCGCTTTCCCTGTCTTCGCCTCGCGCGCGAGGCGATGGCCGCGGGCGGGACGGCGACCGCGATCCTGAACGCAGCGAACGAAGTCGCCGTGGCCGAATTTCTCGCCGGGAAGCTGCGCTTTACCGGCATTCCGCGCATCGTCGAAGCAGCGCTGGAGTCAGTGGCGCCGCAGGACTGCAGTAGCCTGGAGGCGGTGCTGGAAGCGGACAGGGCGGCGCGGGAATTCGCAAGCAGCGCCGCGCACGGGCTGGCCGCATGATCGTGTTCCTTCAGTCCCTGGTGGCGTTCCTGTTCGCCTTGGGCGTCCTCATCGTATTTCACGAATTCGGCCACTACTGGGCCGCGCGGCGCTGTGACGTCAGGATCCTGCGTTTTTCCGTCGGATTCGGCCGGGCGCTGTGGAGGCGGCAGTTCGGCCCGGACCGAACCGAATTCGTCATCGGCGCGCTGCCGCTCGGGGGCTATGTCAAGATGCTCGACGAGCGTGAGGGGCCGGTCGATCCGCGTGAGCGCGATCGCGCCTTCAACAACCAGCCGGTCAGCCGGCGCGTCGCGATCGTGGCCGCCGGCCCGGCGTTCAATCTGGTTTTTGCCGTAGTCGCCTACTGGCTCATTTATATGGTCGGGATCGCCGGACTCAGACCGATCCTGGGAGCCGTCGATCCCAGTTCGATCGCGGCGCACGCGGGACTGGCCGCGGGCGACGAAATCATCGCAGTCGCCGGACGCGAAACGCCGACCTGGTCTGCGGTGCTCGACGTCACGGTCGGACGGGTTATCCGCGGCGGGACCCTCGCGCTGGTCGTATCGGACGATTCCGGCGGACAGCGGCAGGTCGCACTGGACCTGTCGTCCATATCCATCGATGACATGGCGGGAGGACGCCTGCTCAAACGTCTGGGGATGCAGCCGCTGCGCCCGCTCATCCCCGCGGTGATTGGAAGCGTGGTCGATGGCGGGGCTGCTTCAAGGGCAGGGCTGATCGCGGGCGACCGGGTGCTGGCCGCGGACGGCGTGTCCGTGCACGACTGGGGTCACTGGGTCGAGATCGTGCGCGCAAGCCCCGGGCGTGAATTACACACGGAAATCCAGCGCGGCAGCGATAACCTGACGGTGACGATCAAGCCCGATGTGGTCGTCGAGGAACAGGGCAAGACCGTCGGGCGCATCGGCGCGATCGTCGACGCCTCCACCCCCATCGATCCGGACTTGGTCCGCAGGGAATCCTACGGGCCGGCCGCCGCGCTGCTGCGGGCGCTCGACCGCACGGCCGAGATGTGCGCGATCACGTTGCGCGTGCTGGTGAAAATGATCCTCGGTGAAGCATCCGTGCGCAATCTGAGCGGCCCGATCAGTATCGCGCAGTACGCCGGAGAGTCGGCCGGGATCGGGTTCGTGGCGTTTCTGGGTTTCCTCGCGATCGTCAGCGTGAGTCTCGGTGTTCTGAATCTGCTGCCGATCCCGCTACTGGATGGCGGTCATTTAATGTATTACCTTATAGAAGTCATCAAGGGCAGCCCCGTGTCTGAATCCATGCAGGGGATGGGACAGCAGGTGGGGCTGGCCATTCTGCTCGGTCTCATGGGGCTCGCTTTGTACAATGACATCCTCCGACTGATCGGCTGAACCAGAAAAAGAACGAAGAGCGGAGTCATGAAAGCCAGCCGGCCGGGCACCAGTCTACTCACCGCAATCTTCCTCCTGATTTTCTGTACATGGACGTTCGCCGTTGAGGTGTTCGTCGTCAAGGATATCCGCGTGGTCGGACTGCAGCGGCTGACGCCGGGCACGGTTTTCAACTACCTGCCCATCGAAGTCGGGGATACCTTCAACGACCAGGTATCCATCGAGGCCGTCCGCGCCCTGTTCAAGACCGGGTTCTTCGACGACGTTCGCCTGGAACGCGACGGCGATGTGCTGGTCGTCATCCTGAAGGAGCGACCTGCGATTGGAAGCATCTCGATTGAAGGCAATAAGGACATCAAGACCGAGGATCTCATGGACGGTCTGAAGCAGGTCGGGTTCGCCGAAGGGCGGGTGTTCGACCAGTCGCAACTCGACCGGCTGGAACAGGAATTGCGGCGCCAGTATTTCTCGGCCGGCAAGTATGCGGTCAGTATCAAGTCGAGCGTGACGCCGCTGGACAACAACCGCGTTTCGGTAAGCATCAAGATTTCCGAGGGGCGCGCCGCGCGCATCAAGCAGATCAATATTGTCGGCAACGAATCGTTTGATGAAGGCGAGCTGTTCGAGGAGTTTGAATTGAGCCCGCCGACGATGTTCTCCTTCTTCACGAAGGCGGACCAGTACTCGCGCCAGAAACTTTCAGGCGATCTCGAAACGCTGCGTTCACACTATCTTGACCACGGCTACGTCAATTTCAGCATCGATTCCACGCAGGTTTCCATCACGCCGGACAAGAAGGACATCTACATCACCATCAACATCACGGAAGGGGAGCAGTACACGATTTCCGGCGTGAAGCTCGCGGGTGAACTGATCGTGCCGGAAGAGGATCTCTTTTCCCTGATCACCGTGAAGAAGGGCAGCCTATTCTCGCGCAAGGACATTACGGACAGCAGCACGGGGATCAGCAACCGCCTGGGTGACGAGGGTTACGCGTTCGCCAACGTCAATTCGATCCCCGAGATCGACGAGGAGGCAAAGTCCGTGGCCCTGACGTTTTTCGTCGATCCCGGTAAACGGGTGTACGTGCGCCGCATCGCATTCACCGGAAACACGCGCACGCGCGATGAAGTGATGCGTCGGGAGATGCGGCAGCAGGAGGGAGGCTGGATCTCCACGCCGAAGGTGGAGCGCAGCAAGGTGAGGCTCGAGCGGCTCGGATACTTCAAGGAAGTGAATGTCGAAACGCCGGCCGTGGCGGGCTCCGCGGACCAGGTCGACGTCAATTACACGGTGGAAGAAAAGCCGTTCGGCAATTTCCTGGCGGGACTCGGGTTCTCGCAGAACCAGGGACTGATTTTCCAGACCAGTATCACGCAGGATAACTTTCTGGGCAGCGGATCGCGCGTGCAATTCGCGTTCAACAACAGCGAGGTCAACCGTCGCTTCGCGGTCGGTTACCTGAATCCCTATTACACGCTCGACGGCATCAGCCGCGGCTTCAACCTCAGTTACCAGGAAACCGACGCCTCGGACGCGAACATCATCGCTTACGACAACAGGGTGTACAGCGGCGGCGTGAACTTCGGGATCCCGGTTTCGGAATTCAACGCGGTATTCACCTCCCTGAATTACGAGAATACGAACATTTCCGCGGACGAACGCTTTGTCTCCCCGACAGTCAATGATTTCTGCGCAGACTTTGGCGGCCTCGACGACTGCAAGTTCGACGTCTTGAGGCTGGGCGCGAGCTTTACCTACGACACGCGCAACAAGGTGATCCTTCCTGAACGCGGAGTCGTCCATTCGATCGGGACCGAGATCGGCCTCCCTGCAATCGGGGATTCCGCGAATTTCTACAAGGTCAACTACTTTACGAACTGGTACCACCCCGTGTGGCGCAACGTCATCCTTGCACTGAAGGGCGAATTCGGTTACGGCAGCGGCCTGTTCGACACCGATGAATTGCCCTTCTTCGAGAATTTCTACGCCGGCGGTCCGCGGTCCGTGCGCGGATACGAAGAAAATACCCTCGGCCCCCGTGACCCCATTACTGACCGGCCGACTGGTGGTAATATAAAACTGGTGGGCGGTGCCGAGTTCATTTTACCGCTCCCGTTTCTCAGGGACCTGCGGGACTCCGTCCGGATCGCCGGCTTTTTCGATGCCGGAAACGTGTACGGCTCCGGCGACAGTCTCGACCTCGGTGAGCTAAGATATTCCGCGGGGTTGAGTGGCATCTGGATTTCGCCGTTTGGACTGGTCAGCGTGAGCTTCGCCGTGCCCATCCACGACAAGGATGGCGATCAAACGCAACCATTCCAGTTTTCATTCGGACAGAGTTTCTAAGAACGCTCTGAACTTGTTCAGAGGTTCCATAACGAACATCAAACTGACTGGAGTTGAACATTGAAAAAGTCATTCGAGGCATTCATTCTGGGAGTATTGCTCATGGGGGCGGGCGCAGGCGGCGCGGCGTACGCCCAGGAAGCCAAGGTCGGGGCGATCAATTTTATCCGCATTCTCGACCAGGCCCCGCAGGCCGAAGCGGTCCGAACCCAGATCGAAAAGGAATTCGCGCCGCGCGACCGCGAACTCGTCGCCGCGCAGAAGAAGCTCAAGGAAATGGAGGACCGCCTCGCGAAGGACGCCGCGATCATGAGCGAGGGCGAGCGCGCGAACCTGGAACGCGACATCATCAACCAGAGACGCGATCTCAAGCGCGGACAGGATGAGTTCCGCGAGGATCTGACGTTCCGCCGCAACGAAGAAATTAAGAAAATCCAGGAAGAGGTCCTGAACGCAATCCAGCTCGTCGCCAAGCAGAATAACTACGACATGGTCGTGAGCGACGGCGTGCTTTATGCCAGCCCCAAGGTCGACATGACGCAGTTGGTCATCGACTACCTGAAGAAGAAGACGCCGGCCCCGGGTGCCGCGCAACCGGCCGCGGCTCAGCCCGCTCCAGCCAAGACGCCGCCGCCGCAGTAGTCCGGTCGCGAACGCCCGGTGCGCGGGCACGCTGGACGCGGGGTTGGATTTCCAGCACCGTGCACTTGAATGGCACAGACGCTCGGACAAATCGCGCAGGCAATCAGGGCCGATCTGCACGGCGACCCGTCGTGCATCATCACGGGCGTTGCGCCGATCTCCGGCGCAGGGGACGGACAGCTCACGTTTCTCGCCAATCGCCGCTACGCCCGGCTGCTTGAAACCACGCGTGCCGCCGCGGTAATCCTCACCGCCGCCGATCTGGAGAGCTGCCCGGTCCCCGCGCTGGTTGCCGCGGATCCGTATGTCGCCTATGTCAAGGCGGTAGGCCTCCTGCATCCGGAGCCGGGTTTCATTCCGGGGATTCACCCGCGCGCAGCCGTCAGCGCGTCTGCGAGCGTCGATCCTCGCGCCTACGTCGGCGCCAACGCAGTCATCGGCGAACATTCACGGGTCGCGGCCGGCGTCTTCATCGGACCGGGGTGCGCGATCGGCGAAGACGTCACGGTGGGTGCGGATTCCAAGCTGGTTGCAAACGTAACGCTGTGCAGGGCCGTGACGGTCGGCGAGCGTGTCATCCTGCATCCGGGCTCCATCATCGGGGCCGATGGCTTCGGCCTGGTCAATGACGGTGGTACCTGGCTCAAAATCCCGCAGCTTGGCAGGGTCGTGCTGGGTAACGACGTCGAGATCGGTGCGAACACGACAATCGATCGCGGCGCGCTCGAAGATACGGTCATCGAGGAGGGCGTGAAGATCGATAACCTGGTCCAGATCGGCCATAATACCCGCGTCGGCGCGCACACCGCGATTGCAGGGGGCGCGGTGATCGCCGGCAGCGTGCATATTGGAAGGCGCTGCATGATCGGTGGCGCGACGGCGATCAGCGGACACATTGAAATTGCGGACGACGTCATCATCACCGGTATGTCCGGCGTGCCCAATTCGATCAGGGAATCCGGCACCTACTCAGGCGGCGTTCCGACACTGGACAACCATACCTGGCGGCGGAACGTGGCACGGATGAAGCACCTCGACGAGTTGGCCAGAAAGGTCCAGCGCCTGGAAGCGGCGCTCGAGGAGCAGCGCCACCCGCGGACGGATATCGGAACGAAGTCCAAATGAGCGTGCTCGACATCAATCAGATCAAGGAATTGCTGCCTCACCGCTATCCGTTTCTGTTGCTCGACCGGGTAGTGGAATGCGTCCCGGGGCAGACCCTGCGAGCGATCAAGAACGTCACGATCAACGAACCTTTTTTCGCCGGTCACTTTCCGGGAAAGCCGCTGATGCCCGGCGTTCTGATCATCGAGGCCATGGCCCAGGCCGCGGCGATCCTCGGCGAATTATCGGGCGCTGTGCGCCATTCCGAAAACAGGCTCTATTACCTTGTCGGCGTGGACAATGCCCGCTTCCGCAAGCCGGTTGAGCCGGGCGATCAACTGGCCATTGAAATCAGGCTTCAGGCCGTCCGGCGCAATATCTGGAGGTTTTCCGGAACGACACGTGTGGACGGCGCCCTGATTGCATCGGCGGATTTCCTGACGACCGTATCGGAATCGAATCCTTGATTCATTCGACCGCGATCGTTCACCCCGACGCCCGGATCGGCGCAGGGGTGAGCATAGGGCCATACTCGGTCGTCGGTGCAAATGTGGAGATCGGCGAGGGTACACGCGTCGAGTCCCAGGTTGTCATCACCGGGCCGGCGCGGATCGGCTGCAACAACCGCATTCACCCGTACTGTTCCATCGGTGGCGATCCCCAGGACAAGAAGTACCGCGGCGAGCCTGATTCGCGCCTGGAAATCGGGGATGGCAACGAAATACGTGAATTTTGCAGCATCAACCGCGGCACCACGGGCGGGGGAGGCGTGACGCGCGTCGGATCCCGCAACTGGATCATGGCCTACGTGCATATCGCGCACGACTGCATCATCGGCGACGACACGGTCTTTGCCAACAACGCCACACTTGCCGGGCACGTGTCCGTCGAGAGTTGCGTCGTCCTCGGCGGATTCACCGGCGTGCACCAGTTCTGCCGCATCGGCCGGCACAGTTTTTCGGCCATCTCCTCTGTCATTGTCAAGGACGTCCCGCCGTATATTCTAGTGTCCGGGAACACGGCCAAGCCCAAGGGGCTGAACCGCGAGGGCCTGAAACGCTATCATTTCAGCGATGGGGACGTGGAAGAACTGCGCCGCGCCTACCGGGTGGTATACAGGGAGGGGCTGCTGCTGAAGGATGCCGTGGACCAGCTCGCGCCACTCGCCGCAACGAACGCATGCGTGGCCAATTTCGTGGCATTCATCCAGGGATCCGAGCGGGGCATCGTACGCTGAACTGCGCGACGCGTCTCCGAACCCGCCGTTCCGGCCGGCCCAAGCGGCGGTGACGACCGGTGTCGCCCATGCAGAGAATAGGCATCGTCGCCGGTGAGCCTTCAGGCGATTTCCTGGGCGGAGACCTGATCGAGGCCCTGCGTCGCCGCCAGCTACCGCTGGACATCGCGGTCGAGGGGGTCGGCGGGAAGCGCATGGCCAGCGCCGGTTGCGTGAGTGTTGCCTCCATGGACCGTCTGGCGGTCATGGGACTGGTAGAGGTCCTGGGGCGATTCGCTGAACTCTACGGCCTGCGGCGGCGGCTGATCGCACGTTTTCTGGACTGGCGCCCGGACGTATTTATTGGTGTCGACGCGCCAGACTTCAACCTGGATCTCGAACTGGCGTTGCGCCAGCGGGGAATCAGGACCGTTCATTACGTCAGCCCCACGGTCTGGGCGTGGCGCCGGAACCGGCTGCGCAAGATCGCGGCGGCCGTGGATCGGGTCCTGCTGCTGTTCCCGTTCGAGCAGGACATTTACCGCCAGTGGCGGATCCCGGCGGTGTGGGTCGGCCACCCCCTCGCGGACCGGATCGGAATGGAGCCCGATCGGGCGGCGGCGCGGCGGCGTCTGGGGCTGGCGGAACGCACAGTCTGTGTGGCCGTCATGCCCGGCAGCCGCCGCACGGAACTCGACCGGCACCTCGAGCCCTTCCTGCGGGCGGCGGCGCGGGTGCGCGAGTCGCGGCCGGACGTAGAATTTCTTAGCAGCGTGCTGGACACGGAGGCAGAGCAGCGCTGCCGCGACGCCTGTCGGGATCACGGACTCGAAGATCTGCCTTTCACGATCTTCCGTGATCGCGCGCACGACGTGCTGGAAGCCGCCGACCTGGGATTGCTCGCCTCGGGCACGGTCACGCTTGAAGCCATGTTGTTCAAGCTCCCGATGGTCGTGGCTTACCGCATGAACGTCTTGACCTACAGGATCATCCGCTCGATGGTGAACGTGCGGTTCACCGCCCTGCCGAATCTCCTGGCGGGCGACGCCCTTGTCCCGGAATGCCTGCAGGACGACTGCACGCCCGCGCGGCTCGCGGCCGAATTGCTGCGCTGGCTGGACGATGCGCGTGCCGTGGACGCGCTACGGCTGAGATTTTGCGAACTGCATGACGTTCTTCGGCGCAATGCCGGAGAACGCGCCGCGCAGGCCATCGTCGATCTGATCGCGGTACGCTGATGGGCTCCGGACGGACCGGGGGGGAACCACTGTTGATCGCCGGCGTGGACGAGGCGGGCCGCGGGCCGCTGGCCGGCCCCGTGGTCGCGGCCGCCGTCATTCTCGGAACGGCTGTCCGTATCGACGGTTTGGCGGATTCCAAACAGTTGAGCGCGGCAACCCGGAAACGCCTCGCCGCCTCGATCCGGAGCACCGCGCTTGCCTGGGCAATTGGGCATGTGGACAATGAGGACATCGATCGGCTCAACATACTCAATGCCGCCTTGCTGGCCATGCGCCGGGCCGTCCTCGCGCTTCCGATGCGTCCCGATCGCGTGCTGGTCGACGGTGATCGATGCCCCGTGCTGGATTGCGACGTTGAAGCCGTCGTTCGCGGAGATCAGACGGTGGCGGCCATCAGTGCGGCCTCCATTCTTGCCAAGGTGTATCGCGACGAAGAGATGATCGCGCTGGATCAGAAGTACCCCGGCTACGGTTTCGCCCGGCACAAGGGATATGCAACTCCGGAACATCTGGAGGCGCTGGCGCGGCTGGGAGTCTGCGAAGCGCACCGGCGCTCGTTCACGCCGGTCCAGCGAATTCTCGATCCGCGCTCGAGCGGTTGAATCCCGCAGATGGAAGACGGTTTCGTTCATCTGCGCCTGCATTCGGAGTACTCCCTCGTCGACGGGTTGATCCGGATCGAGCCGCTGGTCGAGGCGGTGGCCGCGGCGCGGATGCCGGCCGTTGCGGTGACCGAGCACGGCAACCTTTTTTCGTCGGTCAAGGCCTACCGCGCAGCGGAACGGGCAGGCCTCAAGCCCCTGATCGGCGCCGAATTGCAGGTTGCCGACGAAGCCGGCCCGGGGATATCCACTCTGGTGGTGCTGTGCCAGAGCGCGGAAGGCTACCGCAACCTGGCGCGCGTCATCACGCGAAGTTACGTGGAGTCAGGCGTGCAGGGGGGCGTACAGGTCCGGCGCGCGTGGCTGAAGGACGCGACCGGGGGACTGATCGCGCTGTCAGGAGCGCGCGATGGCGATGTCGGGCAGGCGCTGGTCAACGGCAACCGTGAGCTGGCGAAGACCCTGCTCGCGGAATGGCTCGAGTTGTTCCCGGATCGATATTACCTGGAGCTGCAGCGAACCGGCCGCCCGCACGAAGAATTGCATGTCGACGGGGCCGTCGCGCTGGCCGAATCCTTCAACGTCCCGGTCGTCGCCACCAACGACGTCCGCTTTCTGGGTCGCGACGACTTCCAGGCGCACGAGGCGCGTGTCTGCATTCACCAGGGACGGACACTCGGCGATCCGAAACGCCCGCGCCCCTACAGCCCCGAACAGTACCTCAAGTCCGGCGCGCAGATGCGGGACCTCTTTTCCGATTTGCCTGAAGCCGTCGCGAACACGCTGCTGATCGCCCAGCGCTGCAACCTTGAACTCAAGCTGGGCGAGTACCACCTTCCCGACTTCCCTGTTCCCGAAGGATACGATCAGAATTCCTGGCTGCGGCACGAAGCCGAGGCGGGGCTGCAACGGCTGGAGTACGCGGCCGCCGTGTCCGGCGGCGCGGCAGCGCGGGACGGCGAAACTTACGGCCACAGGCTTGCACGCGAGCTCGCAGTCATCATCAAAATGGGCTTCGCGGGTTATTTCCTGATCGTCGCGGACTTCATCCGCTGGGCCAAGGCGCGCGGCATCCCGGTCGGCCCCGGACGCGGCTCGGGCGCGGGCTCGCTCGTAGCCTACGCGCTCGGCATCACCGAATTGGATCCGATTCGTTACGATCTGCTGTTCGAGCGGTTCCTCAATCCGGAGCGCGTGTCATTGCCGGACTTCGACATCGACTTCTGCATGGATCGGCGCGATGAAGTGATCGATTACGTTGCCGGTCGCTATGGCCGCGACCGGGTATCACAGATCATCACCTTTGGCAGCATGGCGGCTAAGGCAGTTGTGCGCGATGTCGGACGGGTACTGGGCCACCCGTATGGTTTTGTGGACAAGGTGGCGAAGCTGATCCCCTTCGAGTTGAACATGACACTGGACAAGGCACTAGCGGAGGAGGACGCACTGCGCCAGCAGTACGAGGACGAAGAGGATGTCAGGGCCCTGATTGATCTGGCCAGGCGCCTGGAGGGGCTTGCCAGGAACGCAGGCAAACATGCCGGCGGCATCGTCATCGCGCCACGGCCGTTGACGGAATACATGCCGCTCTATTGCGAACCAGGGAGTCAGACCACCTCCACTCAGTTCGACATGGGGGACGTGGAAGCCATTGGCCTCGTCAAGTTCGATTTCCTGGGCCTGCGCACGCTGACCATCATCGATTGCGCGGCACGAGACGCGAACAGGATGCTTGCGGACCAGGGCCTGCCCCCCATAGACATGACCCGGATCGCGCTCGACGACGCCCCGACCTACGAACTGATCCAGCGTATGGATACGGCGGCGATATTCCAGCTTGAGTCGGATGGCATGCGCAAGTTGATCAAGCGCCTGCGTCCGGACAATTTCAATGAACTCATCGCGCTGGTTGCCTTGTTCCGTCCCGGGCCGCTGCAGTCCGGCATGGTCGATGATTTCGTCGATCGCAAGCACGGCAGGGCCCGCGTCCAGTATCCGCATTCCGCCCTGGAAGAGATATTGAAACCCACCTGGGGCGTCATCCTCTACCAGGAACAAGTCATGCAAATCGCCCAGGTCCTGGCCGGGTACACGCTGGGCGCGGCCGACCTGCTGCGCCGGGCCATGGGCAAGAAGAAACCTGAAGAGATGGCCAGGCAGCGCGATGTGTTCGTGCAGGGCGCGAAGGCCAGGGGCGTGAACGAAACGGTTGCCAGCAACATCTTTGATCTGGTAGAGAAGTTCGCGGGTTACGGGTTCAACAAATCTCACTCGGCCGCGTATGCGCTGCTTGCGTATCAGACCGCGTGGCAGAAGACGCACTTTCCGGCCGCATTCATGGCGGCGGTGCTCTCGGCCGACATGGACAACACGGACAAAGTCGTGCTGCTGCGTGAAGAAATCCGCCGCATGGGTCTTGTGCTGCTGGCCCCGTCGCTGAATGAGAGCGGATACCGTTTCAACGTGGTGGACGGAAAGTCCATAAGATTCGGACTCGGGGCCATCAAGGGCATCGGCGCTTCCGCGGTCGATGCCATCCTGCAGGAGCGGGATCGCGACGGGAAATACACGGACCTCTTCGAGTTCGCGCGCCGCGTGGACGCGCGCCGGGTCAACAAGCGAGTGATCGAGGCGCTGATTCGGTCGGGTGCAGCCGATGAACTGGGGCCGGGACGGAATGCGATCATGGCAAGTCTCGACAAGGCCATCCAGTTCGCCGGGCAATTGACCGCCAATTCGAGTCTCGGACAGAACGACCTGTTCGGACTGAAGGTCACGGCGGGCGCAGCCTCGTTGGCCGGGCCCGGGGGCGAGGGTGAATCTCCATTCGTCGCCGCGCAGGAATGGAGCGAACAGGAACGGTTGTCAGGCGAGAAGGAAACTCTCGGATTCTATCTGGAAGGCCATCCCATCATGCGCTACCAGGGAGAACTGGCGGGCATCGTCACGAGCGCGCTCCGGGATCTCCGCGTCGGCAACGCGATCGTGGCCGGCTATATCGATTCCATACGTACGCGCTCTGGTAGCCGCGGCAAGATGGCGGAGCTGCGGATCGATGATCGCACCGCGCGCGCGCACGTGACGCTGTATTCCGAAACCTACCAGCGCTACCGGCACCTGCTTGCGAAGGATCAATTGATCGTCGCCAGGGGGGAAGTCGTGCCGGACGAATACCTTGAATCCGGCCACTCGATTATTTGCCGCGAACTGTACACGCTCGATCAATTCCGGGCGCGGCACGCGCGCCTGCAACTGCGTGTAAGCGCCGAAGGACTGCGCAACGGCACGCTGGCAGAACTCAAGGACGTCCTCGCGCCGTGCAGACCGGGAACCTGTCTGGTGGTGATCGAGTATAATAACGGCGTTGCAACCGGTACGCTCAACCTGGGGGACGCGTGGAAGGTTGCGCTCACGGACCAGCTGCTGGATGAACTGCAACTCATGCTGGGGGCGGGCAACGTCGCGGTCAAATACAATCAGACCCGGCATTGACGCGGCCCGCCCGCCCCGACCAATCCGATGACCCAGAATTTTCTAGATTTCGAACAGCCCATCGCGGAACTGGAGGCGAAGATCCAGGAACTGCGTTACGTCAACCACGATTCCGACGTGAATGTCAGCGATGAAATTGCCAGGCTGCAGAAGCGCAGCCGCGAGATCACGGAGTCCATCTTTTCTTCCCTGAGCGCGTGGCAGATCGCACAGGTCGCGCGCCACACGATGCGCCCGTACACGCTCGATTACATCACGCGCATTTTCACGGACTTCGAGGAACTGCACGGGGACCGGGCCTTTGCGGACGATCCGGCGGTTGTCGCCGGGCTCGCGCGCCTGGACGGCCGGCCGGTGGCCGTGGTCGGCCATCAGAAGGGGCGCGACGTCAAGGAACGCTTGCACCGCAATTACGGCATGCCGCGGCCGGAGGGATATCGCAAGGCCCTGCGCATCATGCTGCTGGCCGAACGTTTCCGTTTGCCGGTGCTGACCTTCATCGATACGCCGGGCGCCTATCCCGGGATCGGCGCGGAGGAGCGGGGCCAGAGCGAGGCCATCGCCAGGAACCTGGAGGTGATGTCGCAACTGCGCACCCCGATCATTTCCACGGTCATCGGCGAGGGCGGGTCGGGAGGCGCGCTCGCCATCGGCGTCGGCGACCGGGTCATCATGCTGGAATACAGCACGTATTCGGTTATTTCGCCTGAAGGCTGCGCCTCGATTCTCTGGAAGAGCTCGGACAAGGCCGAGGAGGCAGCCGAAGCGATGGGCATCACCGCCCCGCGGCTCAAGGAAGCGGGCGTCGTGGACGAGATCGTCGCGGAACCCGCGGGCGGCGCGCACCGCGATTACGACGCCGTGGCGACGAACGTGAAGGCGGAGATCGTGGCGCGGCTGGAAGAACTTACGGCGCTCGAACTGCAGGATCTCCTGACCCGGCGCCAGCAGCGGCTGCGCGCATTCGGCTTTTTCCAGTAGCCCGGTTCCGGCGGGCGGGCGCCGCCCGTCAATCCGTTTCACAGGACTTGCGCAAATGCCGGAGGCCTATTCTGCGGAACATCTTCTGGCAAGCCTGCTGCGGTGGGCGCCGGCACCGCGCTACTGCGTCGCCTACAGCGGCGGCGTGGATTCACACGTGCTCCTCCACGCCGCCTGCGCGATCGCCGAGCGGCTCCCCGGAACGCTGGCGGCGATCCATATCGATCACGGCATCCATCCTGATAGCGCCTCCTGGGCCCGGCATTGCGAAGCGGTCTGCGGGTCGCTCGGTGTGCCGTTGACGCTGCAGCGTATCGATGCGCGTCCGCGATCCGGCGCCAGTCCGGAATCGTTTGCGCGAAAATTGCGTTACCTCGCCCTCGGCAAGTGGCTCGGGCGCGGGGAGATGCTGTTGACCGGGCACCATCTGGATGACCAGGCTGAAACGTTGTTGCTCCAGTTGTGCCGCGGCGCCGGCCCTTCGGGACTGTCAGGCATGCCCGCCCTGCGGCCGTACGGGTCGGGCTGGCTCGCCCGTCCGCTGCTGCCGTTCAGCCGGGAAACGATCCGTCAATATGCCCGCATACATTCCCTGGAATGGATCGACGACACGAGCAATGTCGACCCGCGTTTCGATCGCAACTTCCTGCGGCGAGAAATCATCCCGCGGCTCGTGCAGCGTCGCCCCGGCTTGCCCGCGGTCCTGGCGCGCGCTGCCGCGATACAGTCGCGTGCGGCGGGGCTGCTCGCGGAACTGGCGGAAGAAGACTTTGCAGGATGCCGTGCAGGCGCGGACAACGTGCTCCATCTCGAGCAGCTCGCCCTGTTGTCGGAGGCGCGCCGTAACAACCTGATCCATTTCTGGCTGAAACGGTTATCGCTCCCGCTACCCGCCGCGGCCATGCTGGAAAGGATCCAGGAAGAGGTCATTGGGGCGCGGATGGACGCCGTGCCGTGTCTTGCGTGGCCTGGCGTCGAGATCCGGCGTTATCGTGGCCTGCTGTTTGCGGGCCCGCCGTTGCGGACGCATGACCGGCGGCTGGTGGTTTCGTGGCGCGTAGATGAGCCGCTCCAGCTCGCGGACGGCATGCTGACCGCGCAGGCGGGCACGGGAGCCGGCATCCGCCGATTGATCTGTCCCGATGACCGTCTGGAAGTGAGATTCCGCCAAGGTGGGGAACGCCTGCGACCGGCGGGATCCACGCACACGCGCGAATTGAAACACCTGTTCCAGGAACGCGGCATCCCTCCGTGGTTGCGCGAACGCATCCCGCTACTCTACAGCCGGGGCCGTCTCGCCGCCGTCGCCGACCTCTGGATAGACGCGAGCTGCGCCGCCGGGGCCGGCGAGGAGGCATGGCGGATCGCGTGGTCCGGTGCGCCCGCGTCCATTTCGGCAGGCGCCGCATCCGTGGAATGAGTACGGGGGGCCGGGCAGGCCGGCCCGCACGGTCAGGCCCGCGGCGCCCGCGTATGCAGCAGGGCCGTGTTCTCTGCGATCGGATGATCCAGCGGGGATGCGGAGAACCGCAGCGAGATATCGCCGATCTCGATGATGTCGCCCTCGTGGAGTTCGCGTCGGCCCACCCTTTCATTGTTCACGAATACGCCGTTGGTCGAATCGCGATCGACGATCATGAAACTGCCATCCTGGCTGCGTTGGATCTCGGCGTGCCGCCGGGATACAGAGCTGTCTTCCAGGGTCAGTTCGTTGTCCCGGCTGCGGCCGATGCGGAAGACCGGGCTCCGGACCGCATAACGCGTCGCCTTTTCATCCTGCGTCACAAGGTAGGCCAGCGGTTTGATGTCGACTGGCGCGGGAACGGCATGGTGGGGAAGCGCGGCCGGGCGGCGGAGGCTGAACCACAACGTGACGAGCGCGAGCACGATCAGGAGACCGAGCGCGATCGGCACGGCGTACCAGAGCCACAGATCGATTCCGCTGCGTCGGGCCGGCACCGGCAGCGGGCCGATGCGCGGCTCCTGCGCGGGACGTTCCTGGACTGCGGCGATCGGGGCCGCAGGCGCTGGGGTTCCGACCGACACCGGTACGCGCACGGTGACCGCGCCGACGGGCAACTGCAGGACAATCTCTACTTCCCGCGACGCCGCAGGCTTCCCGGACAGGGGATCCATCGCGACCCGGAAGCGCCCCCCCGAATCGATCGCGCTGAACTGCCGTCTGACAAAGTTGTCGGGGAGTTCGAACTGCAGGTCCGATTCCATGAACACGCCGCCGGTCTCCCCGCTGAGCCTGCGCAATGACTGGAGCGCGACGGATCGCGGAACGGATCGCGGGAAGCCGAGACTGTTGATGATCACCCCGGCCTCGTGCGCCGCGCGCACCACGTCCTGGTGGAAGTACGCCTCGTCTTCCGCCTGGCCGTCGGAAAAGAGGATGATCGCGCGTCGATCGGCCTCGACGCGGGCGAGCGCGTCAATGGCGCCCAGCGCGCTGCGGTAGAGTTCGGTCGTCATTCCCCTGGCCGCGACGCCCTGCGAAGCGCCCAACACCTGTTCCACCGTGGATCCGATAGGCGCCGTGATCCTCAGATCGCTGTCGAACGTCGCCAGCCCGAACCGGTGGTGAGATCGCGCCGCGCTCAGCAGGGCGCGGATGTGCGATTTGTTCTTTTCGATCACGGCCTGCCGGCCAGGGTCGCTGGTATCGACGAGGAAAAGGATCGCTGAAACCGCGCCAGAGGATGGGTATGCCGCCAGGTCTTCCACGGTCAGGTTCTCGCCGCCGGAACTGGCGCGGATCCCGGCGGGCGCCTGACCATCAAGCGTGCGGAAGCGGCAGTCCAGCCGGCGTTCTTCGGGTTGGCTGCAGTCGATGTCCAGATCAGCGGTCAGGGACTCCCAGGATGCAGCCGGGCGAGCTGCCGCGATCAACAGGCCTGCCAGGAACGCGGTTCCGGTTCGTACCACCTTACTTGTCCGGGAAAAGGGGATCAGACATATCATAGAACCTGATCGGAACTTCTGCCGGCACAGAGGGTTCGGATGATTCAATCCCTCCGAAGCCGGAACTTCCAACGTGCCTGAACTCGCCTAGTTGCGGCGAACCCGACTGCAATTTCGCCATGGCGCTGCCCACCACCTCGTGGAGCGGTCCGGAATAGGGAAGGCGGTAGGCGCGCGGCGGGGGTGAGGTGGACAACTCCGCGGCGTCCGTCACCCACAAGTAGATGGCGCCCGGGTCGCGCGTGGCCTTGTCCGGCTGCTGGATATCCGCCGCAACGAAGCGGAACCTGTCCGGAGGAGATTCCTTCGCGGGCCAACCCAGCAATTGGGGCAGGGACATCAAGGTGATCGCATAAAGAGCGACGGTCACAGCCAGCGCGGAGGTCCTGAGCGAGAGCGACCGCGATGAACGCGCGAGGATGCCCAGCGCGAGCAGCGCGGGAAGCGCATAGGCGCCGGCAAGCGTCAGCACGCCCCAGACGTTCATTGCGGCGACACGTTGTGACGGCTGACGGCCGGCCAAGTTTCGGCACCGTAATCCACAATCTGACGGAGCAGAGTATTGATCCTGGCGGCGAGGGCATTCAACTCCTCGCGGTGCGTGTCTTCGGGGAGCAGCGGCGCCGTAATGATCAACTCCGACCCGCTTTCACGCACGGCAACCTTGGCGGGACAGAAGACGACGTATGTCGGTTCCAGTTTCAGCATGTCGCGCGCCAGTCCCACGTTGCAGAACAGGATGACTTCATAATCCGGAAATCCAGCGCCTTCGCGTTCGCGTATAGCCTTGCCGATGCTCAACCGTCCGGTGATGCGGAAGTTTCGTTCCGTGATTGCGAATTCCAGATCGTCGAGCACATCCGGCAACGGTTTCATCGTCGGGCGATCGTAGAGCGCTTGGAGCTCCGTCGCCTGTCCGGCTCCCGGCGCCAGGCAGAAAAACAACAGGAGCGCGTGCAGTGGCAGGCCTGATCGCCGGTTGGCAATGGTCACGCCGGGCGATCCTGGACGGTGGGGAGGGTCACTCGCGGATCACGACACGCGTGCCCATGGCAACGTATGCGAGGAGCTCATTGATCTCCTCGTTCGTCAGCGCGATGCAGCCCTCGGTCCAGTTGTTCGACGCGTGAATATCGAGCTTCCGGTCAGTCAATTCGCCGATGCCGTGGATCCCGATGTAACCCCCGAGCGCCGTTTCCTGGGGGGGCGCGGCGCCGCTGTGGTAGGCCGTTGCAATCGCGCGGAACTCGCCTGCATTGATGAGCTCGTTGCGGTAGCCATGCCAGGCATCGAGCAGATTGGGATAGTCGAGTTGCATGAAGAAGTGAAAGCGGCTGTCCGCCCTGAAGTTCACAATGCGGTAATGCCCGTCCGGCGTCTTGTTGTCCCCGAGCCGACGCTTGGTGCCGAGGCCGCCCTTGCCGATGGCGGCGTGGAAGCGGCGGATGACCTGGTCGCCCTGCATGACGCGGAGTTCACGGGCCGATTTCGAAATTTCCAGTCGGTACGAACCCGTGTCAACCGCGAACACCGCAGGGCACGCCAAGAACGCCAGGCCGATCAGCAGCAGAATGTGCGCCCGAATCGCCAATCGATGTTGCTCCCGGAGTTCGCCCGGTTTGTTGAAAAGTACCAAAAACTGAAACACAGTGACAGCGAAGATTACGCAACCCCCGCCCATGGGATATCCGTCACGCCCCGCTGCCGGATCGCTGCGACCGGTTTCGATTCTACTGCACGGGTTGACTGCGGTGCTGCTCTGCGTGCTCTCGGGAAATAAGAAAGGGGCCTTGCGGCCCCTTCTTCAACTTGTGGCTCAAAGAGCCGCGAACATTACTTGTTGTTGATGTACATCGTGACTTCGAAACCGAAGCGCATGTTGCTGTACTCAGGTGATTCCCACTTCATGGACAGTCTCCTGGTTGGTGGTCGTCTCCGCTTCCCCGGATCGGGCAGGTGCACCGGCCCGGCAGCGGCATGCTTGCTCCTGCGAAAGCCATGCCATCTGCTGAACTGATTCCAAATCTCGCTAGTATCGATGTAAAAACAATGTGTTACAGTACAAACTCTCCTCAATACGGTCCATCTCCTAACCACGACTTCGATGGCCGGGAACGGCTGGTCGGTGTGATTTTGACCAGCCGAAGTGGTTTATTTGAACCAAATCGAACCAGGGCCGGTATACTCGACCCATGCGCAAGGAGCGTCAGCGATCGCTGCGAAACCTTCTGTTTATCCATGAGATAGCGTTTCTCATCCTGGTGGCGGTCACGGGTCTGTTGTCGGGTCTGTCGATTTATTACTGGAGGCAGACCTCGGGCGAGTCCGTGCGGATCATCAACCTGGTGTATCTCACGGAGCAGATCCGAAGCGAGCTGTTCCGGCAAATCCAGGAGGCGATCCGCGCCAAGGTGCTGGAGGAACGCGAAGCATTGCAGCTGTACGCCGAGTATTCGCGGCGGATCGACAACGACTTCAACCAGTTGCGGCGCAGTTCCGCCGCGCGCGACGAGGATGACGCCATTCAGGCACTGCAGCTTTCCTACCGTGAAATCCAGAAGGACATGAACAAGGTCTTCGGCGATCCCTACGACATCAGCTACGTCGTGCGGTTGCGCATCCTGGACCCGCGTTTCGCCGAACACATGGTCGGCCGCTTCGAGGATCGCTATAACAGTTTCAAGTCGCTGCTGACGGGCAAGCGCGAGGCAATCGACCAGACGCGAAAACAATGGACCCGCTATGCGCCCGTGGTCATTCCCGTGGTGATGGTGCTGGCGTTGTTTCTCGTATTCATGACGTCCCGCATCGTGCGAACGGGATTCGTCCGGCCCATGGCGACGGTGAAAGAAGGGGCCGCGGTCATCAGTCGGGGGCACCTCGATCACCGCATTCCGGAAAGCGGCGTGATCGAAGTGGCGGAAATCGCTCAATCCATCAATCGCATGGCGGCGGATCTGGCCGCGAGTAACAGCGCGTTGGTCGAGGCCGAGAAACAGGCGGCCCTCGGCACGCTGGTGCCCGTTGTGGCGCACAATATCCGCAATCCGCTGGCCAGCATACGGGCCACGGTCCAGGTCCTTGAGCACGTGGACAGCCCCGAGGACCTGCGCGAATGCCGCGAGGCAATCCTCGAGACCATCGACAGGCTCGGCAGATGGGTCAGCGCGCTTGTGTCGTATCTGCACCCCCTGCAGCCGAATCTGCGCATGACCAAGGCATCGGAGTTGTGCAGCGCGGCGCTCGATCTGCTCAAGGCGAAGCTGGATGAGAAGGCGATTCGGGTGGGCCGCGAGAATTGGCAGTTCGATCAGGAGCTCGAGGTCGACCCCGACCTCATGGAACAGGCCATCACCGGGTTGCTGACGAACGCCGTCGAGGCCTCGCCACGCGGCGGGGAGGTGGTATTCGCGTTCGCGCGCGAGAACGGACGCTTCATCATACGGTTGAGTGACCAGGGTCCCGGGCTGCCGTTCGAGCCGAACCCTCGCGATCTGGAGCCTGGTCCATCGACGAAGCGCTTCGGCACCGGGCTCGGGATCCCGGTGGCGTTCAAGATCTGCCAGAGCCACGGCTGGGATCTCCGGTTCAGGGTCCGGTCTGGGCAGGGAACCGACGCCATGATCAGCGCCCCGGCCACGCACGGGAGGGAGGCACGTTCATGACGCAGAAATCCAGCCCGGTTGTGACTTCCGCAGAAGTCCCGATTGTCGAAAAGCGCGTCCTGATCGTCGATGACGAGCAGGTATTCGCCCGCGCAGTGCAGAAGCGGCTGCAGCGGGCGGGCTATCACAGCGAAGTCGCGCTGGATCTGGCAAGCGCGCGGCGGTTGCTGGACTCCCTGGAGCCGGATCTCATTCTGCTCGACATGCGCCTTCCGGACGGTTCGGGTCTGGATTTCCTGGGCGACATCCGCGGCAGGCCGGAAACCAACGCGGTGGTGCTCGTGCTCTCCGCCTACGGCGAGGTGGACGATGCCGTATCCGCCATGAAGGCGGGCGCCGCAGATTACCTGAAGAAACCGGTCGACCTGGATGAGCTCATGGTCAACGTGGAGAAGGTGCTCGACAAAGGAGCGCTCGCCCGCAAGCTGGTGTATTCATCCAAGCGGCAGCAGCATTCCACCGAGGGCGTGGAGTTCCTAGGCCGCTGCGCAGCCGTCGAATCCGTGCGTCACCAGATCTCGCGCATCAGCCGCTTAGCGGAGGTTTCGGAGTCCGTGCCGCCGAATATCCTGATCCTCGGGGAGACCGGGACGGGCAAGGACGTGGCCGCGCGCATGCTGCATGCCGGCAGCTGGCGCAATGTGAAACCGTTCGTGCATGTCGACTGCGCAAGCCTGCCGAAGGATCTCATCGAGGCCGAGTTGTTCGGTCACGAAAAGGGGGCGTTCACGAGCGCGCATATCGCGCGTACCGGTCTGATCGAAGCGGCGGAGGACGGCGTGCTGTTCATGGACGAAATCGGCGAATTGCCGCCCCCTCTACAGGCCAAGCTGCTCGCGGTGCTGGAAAGGCGCACGTTGCGTCGCGTGGGCACCACGCAGGAACGACCGATCGCCGCCTGGTTCATCGCCGCGACCAATCGCGATATCGCGGCCCTCGCGGAACGCGGGGAATTTCGTGCCGATCTGTATTACCGCCTGAACGTCCTGAGCATCGCCTTGCCGCCGCTGCGCGAGCGCGGCGCCGACATTGCGCTGCTCGCGGAGCATTTCGCGGGACAGACGGCAAAGCGCTACGGCATGCGGCCGCCGCGAATCAGCGATGGAGCAAAGTCGGCAATCGAATCCTACGCATGGCCGGGCAATGTGCGCGAACTGAAGCACATGATCGAGCGCGCGGTGCTCCTCAGCGGTGGCGCGGATTTGACTCCGAACACGCTTTCGCTGGCGCCTGGCGCCGTGCCCGCGGCCAAAGCCGAATCGGTGGCGGCCAATGTCACGCTCGAAGAGGCTGAACTGGCGCTCATCAGGCGCGCGCTCCTCGTGGCGAATGGCAATGTTTCAAAGGCGGCGCGCCAGCTCGGCGTCACGCGCATGGCATTGCGGTATCGAATTAAGAAGCACAATTTGCGGGAAGAAGAATAGACCGACATCCCGCTTCCTTTTAATGCAATTTCATCCTCGGCCGCGTGCGCCGCGTCAGAACGTTGGCGAGTGTCCCCAAGGCCGTCCGGAAGAATCCGTGCAGAGCAATCTGGTGCATCTTGTACAGCGACAGGTAGACGAGCCTGGCAAGCATGCCTTCCACGAAGATGCTCGGTGAGCACAGTCTTGCGATGTTCCCCATCAGGCTGCCGATGGTGGAGTACCGGCTCAGGTTGATCAGCGAGCCGTAGTCCACGTAACGGTATTCAGGCAGCGCCCCGCCTTCCAGCCTGCGCATCATGCTGCGCACGAGCATGGCGGCCTGCTGATGCGCGGACTGCGCCCGTGGCGGCACGTCGCCCGGAGCGCCTCTCATCGGGCAGGCGGCGCAGTCGCCCAAGGCAAAGATATTGTCGTCCCGCGTGGTCTGGAGCGTATGGCGCACCACCAGCTGGTTCAGCCGGTTGCATTCCAGTCCCTCGATGCGGGCCAGGAAATCCGGCGCCTTGATGCCGGCGGCCCAGACCTTGATTTCGGCGGGAAGAAAGCGCCCGCCGTGGGTTCTGAATCCCTCTGGTACCGCCTCCTCGATTCTCTCGCTGGTGAGTATCTCGATTCCCGCGGCCTGCAATTCCGCGCTGACTTGCGCCGACAGGCGTGGCGGCAGTCCCGGAAGTATCCGGTCCGCCGCCTCGATGATCGTGATCCGCACGTGTTGTTCCAAGTCAATGCGGTCAAGGCCGTACCGAATCAGTTCCCGGGAGGCATAGAGAAGCTCCGCCGCGAGTTCGACGCCCGTCGCCCCGGCGCCGACGATGGCGATGTGCAACTGGCCGGGGCGCAGCGGTTGCTGGCCTGTATGGGCCGCGTAGTAACTGCGCAGCAGGTGCTGGTGGAAGCCGTCGGCTTGAACGCGGTTGTCGAGAAAGTGGCAGTGCTCCCTGACGCCGGCAATGCCGAAATCGTTGGATTGGCTGCCGACCGCGAGGATCAGCGTGCCGTACTCCAGGCTCCGGGCCGGGACGTATTCCTTGCCAGTGTCGTCCAGCGTAGGCGCGGTGCGCACGGACCGGCGGCCGCGATCGATTGAGATCACCCGGCCCAGCTGGAACTTGAAGCCGTGCCAATGGGCCTGAGCCAGGTAGCTCAACTCATCGCCATGCGAATCCATGGTGCCGGCAGCGACCTCATGCAGCAGGGGCTTCCAGAGGTGGGTCAGCTCGCTGTCGACCAAGAACACCTCCGCTCGGTGCGGCTTGCCGAGGGCATGACCGAGGGCGGTCGCCAACTCGAGCCCGCCGGCGCCGCCGCCGACGATCACTATCCTGTGCAAGGCAGCGGCGGGGCTGGGCATTCGGGAACCGGTCTTATGGGTGAGCGGCTGACTGCGCGCTATAATATAAAAGGTGAACTGCGCGGCTCGAACCGGGCAGGAATGCAGGGCAGAAATGGACGAGCAAACGAGGGTTCAACTGGAAGCGGCGGCATTCAGGCGCCTGGTCGATCACCTGCGCCAGCGCACCGAAGTGCAGAATATCGATCTCATGAATCTGGCTGGTTTTTGCCGCAATTGCCTGTCCAAATGGTATCGGGCCGCCGCGCAGGAAATGGGCGTTCCGCTGGATGACGAACAGGCGCGCGCGATCATCTACGGAATGCCTTACAGCGAATGGAAACGGAAGTATCAGCGCGAGGAGAAAAAGTGAAAAGTACAAAGTGAAAAGTTGAAAGTGAAGAGTCAAAAAAAGGCCGTCTGGAATTCGCCATTGATGCACATCATTTCGTTTCCGCCCTGGAAACTCTTGAGACCTTCTTACTTTTTACTTTCCACTTTGCACTTGTCACTTGCATCTGGTGCCGGATGAGGGACTTGAACCCCCAACCTTCCGCTTACAAGGCGGGTGCTCTACCCTTGAGCTAATCCGGCTGGTTCCACTACCTCGATGGACGGAGGCTGGCCGTCATTCTAGCAGAAGGGCGGTCGCGGAAATCCCGGTTCCCGGGGCGCCGCGCCTGACTCGAACCCGCTTGCACTTTCCTCAACGAGAGCGTCGATTGCGCTGATTGGCGGTGTCGTGGCCGCAGCGATCACCGGGGCGCGGAGGGTCCGAAGGCGCCATGATATAGTCTCGCGCCCGTACTTGATTCCGGATTTATGAAAGTCTTGATCATCGACGACTCGGCCGATTACCGCGCGCTCTTGGGCGTCTATCTGGCCAAGGAGTTTCCCCGCGTGGAGGTCATCGAGTACGACCCGGTGGAACGTGGGCGTCCCGGGGAGGATTTTGACTGGTCCGCCTTCGACATCCTGCTGCTCGACTACAAGCTCGGGGAGACGGAAGACGGCCTCGAGTGGCTCAAGACTTATCGCCGGCGGCCTGGTTTCCCACCGACGGTCATCCTGACCGCAGAAGGCGATGAATACGTGGCGGTGCGGGCCGTGAAGCTTGGGGCGGCCGAGTACATCAACAAGAAGGATGTGTCTCCCAAGCGGCTCAAACAGCTTGTCGAAGAAGCTGCGAATTATTCCGAGGAGGAAGAAAAAGCACAAAAGGAAAAATTCAGCGCCGCAACGGAGATTGTGGAACGCATCCGCGTCGAAAAGGAGCAGGGTGCAAAAAGGGAGCTGGGTTCCGGTTACCGGTTTGTTCGGCTGATCGGGCAGGGGGCGATGTCGCAGGTCTATCTCGCGGAACGGAGCGGCGATGGTCAGTCTGTGGTGCTCAAGCTGCTCGATTTGTCCACGGTGCAGGATGAGACGCAGATACAACGGTTTATCCAGGAAGCGGAACTCATCGCGGGACTGCACAGCCCATTCGTGGTAAAGATTTATGAGCATGGGCTGACGCAGCGCTACGGTTTCATTGCGATGGAGTTCTTCCCGCGCGGCGACCTCAAGCAGCGCATGGAATTGCGGGTCACGCCGGAAGTCGCTTTCAACTACATGACGCACGTGGCCTATGGGCTTGATGCCATACACGGCATCGGCGTAGTGCACCGGGATCTGAAGCCCGCGAACATCATGTTCCGCGGTGATGACAGCCTCGCCCTCGCGGATTTCGGGATTTCAAAGAAAATGCATGGAGGCTCTGATTTGACGACCATAGGCCAGGTGCTCGGCACGCCGCATTACATGAGCCCCGAACAGGGGGAGGGCAAACTGGCGGATCACCGCGCGGACCTCTACAGCACCGGCGTGATGCTCTACGAACTGCTGACCGGGCATAAGCCTTACACGGCCAACACCCCGGCGGGCGTGATCTACCAGCACGTCCATGCCGAACTGCCGACACTCCCCCCCACGCTCGCTCAATTCCAGCACATTCTCGACAGGACGCTGGCCAAGGATCCCGCGGGCCGCTACCGGAACGCAAAGGAACTGATCCAGGTGCTGGAGGCGGCGGAAAGCGCCTGCCGCTGAACGGACGTGCCGCGCCCCGGGTTCTCCCTCCGTATTTGCCCGTTGTCGCGGCGGAGGCATCTCGCAAGGCGGATGGCTCGATGAGTCTCCGGTTCCGGCTGAACCTCCTCATTTCGCTCCTGTTCGTGCTGGTGTTCTTCAGCTCCGGCGCCTATGTCGTTCTCAATGCGCGCGACGCGGTGAGCGAGGAAATGCAGTCCACTTCCTATCTCGCGCTGCAACTCGTCGATCTCGTCCTGGCGGGGGCGGACCAGAGAGATCGGGAGGATCTTCAGGAATACATGGTCGAGAAATTTTCCCGGCTGGAATCGACGCGGCATCTCCAGGTGGTGGTGGCCGTCCGCGGGAGCATGGACCAGGCGGTGCCTCCGGTTGTCGTGGCCCCGGTGCGGTCAACGGCCCCGTCCTGGTTCGTGCGCCTGGTGAAACCCGTCGCGATGGAATACCGCAGGGTATTCGCCGAGCCGGATTTCCCCTTCATCGAGGTGCTGGTGCGCGCCGACCCGTCCGATGAAATCAATGAAGTCTGGTCCGAGACCCGCATCGTTCTGTTATCACTCCTTTTATATATAGTGATGGCCAATGCACTCGTTTATATCATCCTGGGACGGGACCTGGCGCCGATAGAATCGATCCTCCAGGGGCTCGATCGCATCGAAAAGGGCGATTACCGTCTGCGCCTGCCCCGCTTCCGCGTAGCGGAATTGTCCCGGATCTCGGAGAAGTTCAACCACATGGCGGAAGTCATGCAGAGGGGCCGCGAGGACAACCGGCTCCTGACCCGGAAATCGATCGAGATCCAGGAAATGGAGCGCAGGCGTCTCGCACGCGAACTGCATGACGAACTGGGGCAGTCGCTGAACGCCATCAAGGCTATCGCGGTGACCATGGGCGGGGAGGCCGGCCGCGAAGCCGGCTATGCGGAAACCATCGCCCGGATTGCGGAGCGCACCTACGATTCGGCGCGCAACATGATGCAGCGCCTGCGTCCTCCCGTTCTCGATGAACTTGGTCTGGGCAAGGCTTTGCAGGCGCTCGTCGATGCATGGAACGCGAGTCACCCGGACACGTTCTGCAATCTGGAATGTCCGACGCGGATCGAGGAACTGGATGGAGACACGTCTATTAACCTGTACCGGATTGTTCAGGAAGCCCTGACCAATATCGATCGACATGCGCGCGCCGGCTCGATTACCGTTCGCCTGTTGCAGTGCGCCGGGCCGGCATCGGGGGAGCAGATGAGCCTTGAGATCCACGATGACGGCCAGGGCTTCGATGCGTCTGTGCGGCGCATGGGCCTCGGGTTGATCGGCATGCGCGAACGCGCCGAAGCCATGAATGGCGAATTCTCGCTGCAGACTTCTCCGGGCCACGGCGTTCGGATCCGCGTCGAGGTGCCGGCGAGAGCCGTTCACGGTCCGGCGCAGGAGGAGCAGACTTGAACTGCAGGCCGATTCGCGTATTGCTCGTGGATGACCACGCCGTGGTGCGCGCCGGTTATCGGATATTGCTGGAACGCGCCGGGGATATCGTTCTGGCGGGAGAAGCGGAGAGCGGCGAGCAGGCGTACCGGCTTTATACGGAGTTGAAACCGGACGTGGTCGTCATGGACATCTCGCTGCCGGGCATCGGCGGGTTCGAGGCAATCCGCAGGATCATTGCGCGGGATCCGCGCGCCCGCATTCTCGTCTTCAGCATGCATGAGGACACCGTATTTGTGGATCAGGCAGTGAATGCCGGCGCGCGCGGGTATATCACCAAAAACAGCGCGCCCGCCGTGCTGGTCGAGGCCATTCGCAGGATAGCCGCCGGAGAGTCCTACCTGGAGGCGGGCCTCGCGCAGCAACTGGCGTTTCAGAAAGTCAGGGACGAAGACAGCCCGTTCTCAAGGCTGTCCACCCGCGAATTCGAGATCTGTTCCCTTCTGGCGCAGGGGTGCGGTACAAGCGAAATTGCCAAACGGCTTTCGCTCAGTTACAAGACCGTCGCCAATTACAGCACGCAGATAAAGAACAAGCTCAACGTCGGCACGGCCGCGGAACTGACCCGGCTCGCGATCCGGCACAGGATCGTTCAGGCCTGATCAGTCATCAATCACGATCCCCCACGGCATTTCACCGACGGGGATGGTTTTGATCACCTTGTGGGTGGCCGTGTCGATGGCCGACACGCTGTTGCTGGCGCCGTCCGTGCTGAAGAGCCGGGAGCCGTCGCGGCTGAGCGCCAGTCCCCAGACGCGCTTTCCGACCGGGATATTCGCCTTGACCTGCATGGTCTGGGCGTCGAGGACAATGACGGCATCGGCGCGACCGCCGGCCACGTAAAGCGTCTTCTCGTCTCGGCTGAGGAGCACGTCCTTCGGCTTCGCTTTTTCGTCGGCAATTTTCGTGATCGCCACGACCTTATGCTGGTTCATGTCGACTTTCTTGACCTCGCCGCTGATTTCAGACGTGGCATAGGCCACGTTACCGTCCCGGGTAAAGACCGCGGAACGAGGTCTGGCGCCGACCAGGATGTTTGCGATGATGGTATGTTCAGGGACGCCGATCACGTGCAGCATGTTGGTCGATTCGCTGGTCACGATGACCTTCTTGCCGTCCGGGGAAATGGCCACGCCTTCCGGCTCCAGGCCCACCGGAATTTCGGCCACTTTCCGCCCGGTTTTTGGATCGAAAACGCTGGCCATGGCCGCGTCTTCGTTGGAGATGTAGATGGTGCCGTTTGGATGTACCGCGAAAGTCTCCGGATCCGAGCCGGCTTCGAAACGGCGCAGCTCTTTCAGCGTCGACGGGTCGATGACTAAAATCACGTTCTCTTCGCTGGCGGCCACGTACAGCTCGCTGGCGTCAGGCGCCAGACCGATGCCGCGAGGCCGCTTGCCCACCGTGAAAGTCTTCTCGACTTCGAGTGTCTTGCCGTTGATGACGGACAGGTCGTCGCTGCCCTCATTGGTGACGAAAATTCGATGCGTGGGAGCCGCAGGGACGGCCGGGGACATGACGACGCAGAGGATCGCAGCGAACAAACGGATCATGTGATTCTCCTTGAACATTAATTTGATGACGTCGCGGCCAGACTCGTTCAACCTGATCTCATCGCCACAGCGTCCCGGTTATCCGGAACAGGCCGCCGTGTCCAGGCTGTCCAAGTCGTCCGGGGCCGCGACGCCGCGCACCGGGGCCTCGCCGAGCAGCCGCCCCCCTTCGGTAATCAGCAAGGTCTGTCGTAACTGCCCGGTCGGACGAAAGTTCATGTCCACGCCCTTCTGGCCGTCGAATGAAAGTCGGGAGCTGAGGAATTCGAGCAGGACGCCTGGATCCGCCGCCCCGCCACGGGCGATGGAGTCCGAGACGATCTTTACCGCGGCCCAGCCGGCCCAGGCGCGTTCGTCCATTGGCGTGTTGAATGCCTTCTGGAAGCGTTTGTTGAGATCGCGCCCGGCGAACTTGACAAAATCACCATGCCAGGCCATTGCGACCACGTTGGCATCCGGATGGACTTTTCTCCATTGCGCTTCCGCGTTTCGTTTCATGGTACTGCTGGGGATGACATGCAGCAGGCCCGGAATACAGGCCGCGCGCAAGGCATCGTCCTCGGAGATCAGATTGAAGACGGCGCGCCCGCGGGCGAATTTGGCCAGCATTCGCAAATTCTCTTTTTCTAGCGCCGCCACGATAGCGGCGTAGCTCGAGAAATCCGCCGCGGGCGCCGCGCCCGGCTCGATCACTTCGAGGACATAGCGCTGTCCCAGGAATTGACCCTGCAGATTGGCCTCTTCGAGTCCCTGGCGAATGCCGAACAGAGCCGAGGCCTGCGCGCTGCCGACGTATGCCAGCGTCACGACCACAGGATCCGGGCCTCCGGCCCGCGGCGTGAACGATGCGCCGAGGGCCGCACAGAAGGCAATCAGTGCTGCAATCTGCTTCATTGGGGGTCAGTGCCGCCGATTCAGCGCGCACTCTTGTGACTATATTACGTAGGCAGGTACGGATGAGTCGGACAATTTTCCGAATGCGCCGTTCCATTTTTCATTCCGTTCCGCTGCAAATGCCGTTCGCAGTATTTTTTGTTGGGGTCGGATGACGTCCAGACCAGTCTGCGCATTGCATAAGCGATATATGCGGATATTCATAAGGTTACTGCCGTCTTCTTAACGGAATTATCAGCATTGCGAGCGGCCACGCGAATAGAACCGCCACTTCAATTTTGAGTCTCCGTTTGTTGCGTACAAGATACACGTTTTGTTTGGCACCAATGCATGTTGCAATTTAGATTCGCACCGTTGCAACGGCTCTGAAACTGTAGTAATTTCCGCCGTGTCCGTGCACTAGATTTGACGCAGGATTCTGCCTCGGGTGCCTTGCTTAGCTCGCCAAGCAATATTTGTTTAGGGGGGAACGGGCTGAGGCTGAACTTAAACGATCTCCAGATTTTAAGTTTTGTCTTACTGGCTAGGAGGAAATGATGAAACCATTCAGCACCATGAAGCTTGCGGTCGCATTCGGAACCGCCGCGCTGGCAGCGCTCCTAACTGCGCCTGCCAACGCAGCGATCGTTCTCGGCGGCGACAACGGCTGGGAAGTGAGCTACGGCGGGTTTATCAATCTGTTCTTCACGCAGAGCGACTTTGATTCTCAAGTCCCAGCCTGCGCGGGTCCTACCTGTAGCGAAGACAGCACCCACATGCAGGAAGGACTCTTGCCTGCGTTCCATACCCTGACGGCCAAGAGCCCCGAGATCGGCGGCCTCAAGGGCACGGCGCAAATCACCTTCGCTCCGGACTCGTCGGGCAGCAAGGCGCAGCGCCTGAACAAGGGTGGCGCGATGATCGACATGCGTGAAGTGTTCTTCAATGTCAGCGGCGACTTCGGCACGATCAGCGCCGGCCGCACCCTGGCCCTGTTCCAGCGCCAGGCGATCCTGAAGGACATGACCCTGTTCGGCGTCGGCGCGTTGGTCGGTCCGGACGGCGGCGGCACATCGCTAGGCCGCATCGGCTTCGGTTATGTCTATCCGGACTTCCGAACGCGCTTCACCTACAAGACCAATGACATCAACGGCTTTAACCTGGAGGTCGGCCTGTTCGATCCACAGGAAACCACGGGCACCGCAGCGGAAGAAACGGATACGCCGCAGTTCCAGACTGAAATGACCTACACCACCGGTTTCGAGGGCGGAAGCTTCAATGCCTGGGCGGGTTTCCTGTGGCAGGAACTGGAAGTTCAGGCGAGCACAGGCGGCGCCACCGGTGATATCGAGTCCTTCGGCTGGAACGTCGGCGTCGATGTCAAGATGGGCGGCTTCAACGTCGTCGGCAGCTACTACGATGGTCAGGCGCTCGGAACCTTGTTGTTCCCGAACGTCGCCCAGAGCTATGCGTGCGATGCGTTTAATTGCGAAGAGGCCGAAAATGACGGCTTCTATGTCCAAGGCACGTACACCTTCAACGGCAAGACCAAGCTTGGCGTGAGCTACGGCGAATCAAACCAGGACGGAACTGCGACTGGAGCGCCCGAGAGCGATAATTCTCTCTGGACGGTCGGCGTGTACCATGACATCAATTCGTGGCTCAAGGTTGTCGCCGAATACGACCACCAGGATTCCGAAACTCTCGGCAACGAGGCGGACATCTTCGGTGTCGGCGGATTCATTCTCTGGTAGATTTCAGAGCTAAGAACAACACAAAGCGGTACTTCACTGGAAAGGCGCACCATCTGGTGCGCCTTTTTCTTTTTGGCGTCTGACCCGTTCCGGCTTTGATATTTTGCGGGCCAGATTGCCGGGGCAGCACGATTCGCGGAGAATCGTTGCAGGCGTTCCGGGCGGAAACCTTTTCCGGACAGGATGGGTCAGAAGGTTCGGAGACTGTATGTTTTCGAAGATCAATATAGTGCGATTTCTGCTTGCGCTACTGGTGACCGCCAGTTGGTCGCCGCTGGCCCGTGCAGACGAGGATATCTGGAAGTCCGGACTGAATCTCTATGTCAGGCTGACCGAGCAGGACGACGCTGCAAGCGGTCGCCCGGTCCCGAATCAGCACCCCGTCAACCTGGATCCGGCGGCGATCGCCAATTCGCTGATCGACATCCAGGTCTGGGACAAGCATTGGTTCAAGAAGGACGAAATCGAGGAAGTATTTTCCCCGGAACAGGCCAGGCTTCTCGGGCAGCAACTGGCCATTGCCCTGAGAAAGGCCTCTCCCGGACAGGACATCGTCTTTGCCGTTTCGCGAACCGACACGAAATTCCTCGGCTTCAGGGACCTCAGCTACACGGCCGGCCGGGCCTTCTACAGCAACGATCGGCTGAACATCATCATCGGCGATTTCATGCGTCCGCCGGACAAGTTCCAGGAACGCGCCACCAGCAGCGCCGGCGTCATGGAGATCAAGTATTATTTCCGGCACGGCAGGCGCGACGACCCGTCTGATTTCGAGAGCGCGGTGATGACCGGGGATGGTGTCGAGGTCTACAACGAAGGCGGCAAACGGCGGCTCGACTGGCTGGTTATCGACGTCAACCGCGCTTCGGCCGCGCGTCTCGCCGAGGAAAAGGCAGGCGAGGAGGCGAATGCACCGGTCAGTGACGAGGCCCTGCGGCAGGAGGCCGCGCGATTTGCCCAGGAGCGGCGCGAAATGCGTCTCGAGATGGCGCGGATGAGGAAGGAAGTGGGCAGTGGACAGACGGGCGCGGAGTCCACCGCCCCAATCGAATCACGACTGAAAACCCTTGACGAACTGCGCCAGAAGAAACTCATTTCCGACGAAGAGTACGAGCGCAAACGCCAGGACATCTTGAACGATCTTTGAGCGATCGGTGCCGGGACAACGGGACCAGCAGGACCAGGCCCGCCGGCATGCAGGTGGAATCGGGACGCCAATCCATGCGGGCTCTGTATCCTGAAATCGCGCCATTCAACGCTTTTTATCTGGACGTCGGCCCGCCTCATCGTCTGCATGTCGAGGAAGCGGGCAACCCGGGCGGCATTCCAGTCGTATTTCTGCACGGCGGCCCGGGAACGGGCTGCAATGAGAATCACAGACGCTATTTCGATCCGGCGCGATACCGCGTCGTCCTCTTCGACCAGCGCGGATGTCATCGCTCCGCTCCACGCGGCTCGGTCGAGGACAACACCACCCAGCGGCTCCTGGCCGATATCGAGCGCATCCGCCTGCATCTGAATATCGACCGGTGGGTCCTCTTCGGCGGCTCCTGGGGTGCCACGCTGGGGCTGCTCTATGCGCAACAGAACCCCGGACGGGTTTTGGCCATGATCCTTCGGGGAGTATTCCTTGCCCGCCGGGCCGAGCTCGACTGGTTCGCACGCGACGGGGCGAACCGGATCTTTCCGGACTACTGGGCGGACTTCGTTCAATCCGTGCCCGAGTCGCAGCGCCACGATCTGGTCGCGGCGCTTCATGCGCATGTACATGGACGGGACCCCGAGGCGAAGCGCCGGGCCGCGCGGGCCTGGTCAACATGGGCCACTCGGGTCACGACTTACCTGCTGCCGGAGGCGAGCGTGGAGGAGGAAGATCCTGATCGCATGCTGGACCAGGTCGCCATCGAGACACATTATGCTTACCACCGGTATTTCATCGCCGAGAACCACATCCTGGCGAGCGCGGTCCGGTTGCCGGACGTGCCCACCCGCATTATTCACGGTCGACGAGACCTGACCTGCACCCTCGAGGGGTCATGGGCGCTGCACAGGGCCGCGCCGCGCTCGGAACTGCTGATCGTCAACGAAGGCGGCCACCTGGCCGGGGAACCGGTCATGACGGATGCGCTGATCGCCGCCACCGACGATTTGGCCTCGAGGCTCTCATGAAATTGCTGGACCACCAGCAGCCCATGTTGATGGGAATTGTCAACGTCACGCCCGACAGTTTCTCGGACGGGGGGCGGTTTTTCGATCACGGCTTAGCGGTGGCGCACGCGGAGGCCATGGTCGAGGAAGGAGCGGACATCATTGATGTCGGCGGTGAATCCACGCGTCCCGGCGCGCAGCGCGTAGCCGCGGCAGAACAGATCCGCCGAACCCTCCCGGTCATCCAGCGGCTCCGCGGGCAGTTGCCGCTGGCGGTGGGCGTCAGCATCGACACGACCTCCGCGGAAGTGGCCCGGGAAGCGCTCGACGCCGGGGCCTCGCTCATCAACGATATCTCCGCTGGCCGCGACGATCCGGAAATGCTGGCCGTTGCCGCGGAAAAGGGGGTACCCATCGTCCTCATGCACATGCAGGGGACGCCGGCGACCATGCAGGACGAGCCGCGCTATGAAAATGTCGTGGAGGAAATCAGGGACTTTCTCCTGCGGCGCGTGGATGCGGCCCTCGCTGCCGGGGTGGCCCGGGATCGGATCATCATCGATCCGGGTATCGGCTTCGGGAAATCCAGGCGGCACAATCTCGTTCTGATGGCCCATCTTCCCCGCTTCACGGATACCGGCCTTCCAGTGCTGCTGGGCGCCAGCCGCAAACGCTTCATGGGATCGATCTGCGCTGAACAGCAATCCGACGAGCTCGTGGGCGCAACCTGCGCGGCGACGGTCCTCGGCGTGCTGGCGGGCGTCCGGATTCTGCGCGTGCATGATGTGAAGGCCAATCGCCAGGCCATGCAGGTCGCCTGGGCGATTAAGGAAGCGGGGAGAAGCTAGAATGCAGAATTACATTCTATATTCTATTCGCTCTCTGCAGTCTCCCGAGCGTTGCTGAGCACCGATGACCCCGCAATCTTCCGGGAATTCTTCATGTTCCGGAACACGAGCGGCTTGGCTTCGAATTCACGTGTACCCGCGAGCCGATTGACATGCTCAATCCGCTCGGTGACCACGTGGTGGTGGGGTGACTTGTCGCAGACGGGGTCGGCGTTGGCCGCGTCGCCCGTCAACATGTAGGCCTGGCAGCGGCAGCCGCCGAGATCCTTCTCCTTCTCCGGACAGCTCCGGCACGGCTCCTTCATCCAGTCTAAGCCGCGGAAGCGGTTGAAGGCCGGCGACTCGCTCCAGATCCAGTCGATGTCATGGTCGCGGACGTTGGGGAAGCTCAGTCCGGGAAGCTGCCGGGCGGCGTGACAGGGCAGGGCGGTGCCGTCCGGGGCGATAGTGAGAAACACCGACCCCCAGCCGTCCATGCAGCGCTTCGGGCGGATTTCGTAGTAGTCCGGGATGACGTAATAGATCTTCATCCGGCCCTTCATCTTGTCCTGGTATTCCTTGGCGACCTTTTCCGCGTTTACAAGCTGTTCGCGCGTGGGAAGAAGCTGTTCGCGGTTGTGGAACGCCCAGCCGTAATACTGTGTCGTCGCCAGCTCCACGTAATCCGCCTCGAGGGCGACGGCCAGATCCAGAATTTCACGGATCTGGTGCTCGTTCTTCCGATGCAGCACGAAACACAGGACCATCGGGTAGCCGTACTGCTTGACCAGGCGCGCCATGTGCATTTTGTGCTCGAACGCATCGGTGCCGGCGATGAAATTATTGAGCTCCTCGGAGCTGGCCTGGAAACTGACCTGTATGTGATCCAGACCCGCTTCCTTGAAAGCCTTGATGCGCTGCTCGTCCATGCCCACGCCCGAGGTGATCAGGTTCGTGTAATAGCCGAGTCGCCGGGCTTCCGCTATCAATTGCTCCAGGTCGCGGCGGATCAGCGGTTCCCCGCCGGAAAAGCCGAGCTGGGTCGCGCCCATCCTGCGCGCCTGCTGCATCACGCGGAACCAATGCGACGTGTCCAACTCCTGCTTGATCGCCGCGATCTCCATGGGATTGGAGCAATAGGGGCACTGCAGCGGACAGGCATAGGTCAACTCCGCCAGCAACCATAGTGGCGGCTTAACAGAGGGTCGCGAAGCTGCTGCGCTTGGCGTCACTGCGTTGCTCATGGGCTTGAAATCCTCATTTTCGGGCGGATCCAACCGTGTTCATTCGCTTCCTCCAGGAACCTGCGGACGTCGGTTTCCAGCTCGGTTTGCGGGAACTGGGTCTTGAGGTCCGCGATAATCTGCGACACGCTCTTCTGGCCGTCGCAGCGTTTCATGATTTCCCCGGCGCTCGGGCTCAATTTCACCATGCCTTCGGGATAAAGGATGACAAAGCAACCCTGCACCTCTTCCCATTGGAACCGGAAAGTCGGCGCCAGTTCCGGCACTGCAAGATCATTCGAAGCCGCGCTCATGCGTTTTCAGCAACGCAGAAATACGGCGGCTTGTGCTCGACGTAGGCCATCCACATCGAATCCAGCATCGTCCAGAGGACATCCAGTTTGAACTGCAGGATGTTCAATGCGCGCTCCTGATCCTCGCGCGTCCGGAAATGGTCCAGCGTCACGCTCAGTCCGTGTTCAACATCGCGGCGTGCTTCCCGAAGCCGTTTCCGGAAATAAGCGTAGCCCTGCGCGTCAATCCAGGGGTAATGTTCCGGCCACGTGTCCAGGCGTTTCTGGTGAATCCTGGGCGCGAACAGCTCCGTCAGCGAAGAGCAGGCTGCTTCCTGCCAGGTCGCGTTGCGCGCAAAATTGAAATAGGCGTCGATCGCGAAGCGTACGCCGGGCAGGACGTGCCGCTCGGACCATAGATCCTCGCGTTTCAATCCGACCGCCTCGCCCAGTTGCAGCCAGGCCTCGATGCCGCCTTCGTCGCCCGTCGTGCCGTCATGATCGATGATGCGCTGGATCCACAGGCGACGCACGTCCCGATCCCGGCAGTTTGCCATGATCGCGGCGTCCTTGACCGGGATCGTGGTCTGGTAATAGAAGCGATTTGCCACCCATCCCTGGATCGCCGGTTTCTCGAGTTTCCCCGAGTTCATCAGGACATGGAAGGGATGGTTTATGTGGTAATACTTTTCCTTGGCGCGCAGCCTGCGCTCGAATTCTTCACGCGACCATGAAACTCTTTCTTCTGCGCCCATTCGGATTCCGCCCTCAATCTGTCAGCCGGGATTCGCCCCTGTCTGAATTGCGGTTTGATTCCAACAGTTCCAGCGAGATTCGTGCCAGCGGCGGCGATTCACTGGCAGGAAGGCGATTCTCCTATGAAACGCCTTAACTTTCATATAATTATATACTATCCGGGCAAATTCCCCTGGGCCACCGCGGTCCGTCCAGTCGCTTTGGCAGCCATAGAAATGGTTCATTTCGACCACGCTCCGGTCACGTGGTTCGACAGGCCGAAGCTTTGTTTTGCTTGACGCGAGATGCAAAAGTGCATGGATGGACTTTTGCATCAAGCTGTTAACGGAGCAAGGGTCACGAAACTTATAATCGCGCTTCCCATGCGCCGGGTTCCCCATGCCGGAACACATCCTGTTTCTCACGGGCAAACTCGCCGAAGCCCGGCTGAATCGCGTGCTGGAATCGATGCAACCGGCCGATTTCAGCTACGAGGTCCGGAATATCGGCCTGAGCGTGGCCGCCCTCATGACGGCCACGATGATCCGTCGGCGCGTGACTTCCGTGAACGGCGCCGCGAGGGTCATTGTGCCGGGCCTGTGCCGTGGCGAATTGCAGGAACCCGCAACGGCGCTGGGTGTACCGGTGATCCGTGGGCCGGATGACCTCAAGGATTTGCCGGTTTTCTTCGGCCGCGGCTGTGCGGCCATCGATCTGAGCCAGACGGACGTGTTGATTTTCGCCGAAATCGTGGATGCGCCCGCACTCGGTGTCGAGGGCGTCCTGGAGCGCGCGCGCCGGTTTGCCGCGGACGGAGCGGACGTGATCGATATCGGCTGTCTTCCGGACACGGCGTTTCCGCATCTGGAGCCGGCAGTAGAGGCACTGAAAACGCAGGGATTCCGGGTCAGCATCGATTCGCTGAACGCCGAAGACCTGCTTCGCGGCGCGCGCGCAGGAGCGGATTACGTTCTGAGCCTGACGGAGAGCACGCTTTGGGTGGCGGACGAAGTAGCGGCCACGCCGGTGATCATCCCGGAGAATCACGGCGACATGGAATCCCTGTATCGCGCGATCGATCGCATGCGATCCCGCGGGCGGACATTCATTGCCGATAGCGTTCTCGATCCCATTCATTTCGGTCTTGCCCGCTCCCTGCAGAGGTACTGCGAGTTGCGCGCCCGCTGCGCGGACATCGATGTCATGATGGGCATTGGCAATCTCACCGAGTTGACCGAGGCGGACACGACGGGCATCAACGCCGTCCTGTTCGGGCTTATCTCGGAACTGGGCGTGACCAGCGTTCTCACGACGGAGGTGAGCGAGCATGCGCGTTCCGCCGTGCGCGAGGCCGATCGGGCCCGGCGCATCATGTATGCCGCGCGGGCCGAAGGCAGTCTTCCCAAAGGTCTGGACGGGGGCCTGCTGACAACCCACGAACGCAAGCCGTTTCCCTACACCGCCCGGGAAGTCGCCGAATTGGCGGCGGAGATCCGCGATCCCAGCTACCGGGTCCAGGTCACGGAATCGGGGATCCACGTGTTCAACCGGGACGGGATGCTCACCGGGACCGACGCCTTCGAACTGTTTCGCGGCCTGTCCCTGCTGCAGGATGACGCACCCCATGCTTTCTATATGGGAGTAGAATTGGCCAAGGCGCAGGTGGCCTTCCAGCTCGGCAAGCGTTACGTGCAGGACGAGCCGCTCAACTGGGGGGTCGCGGTGGCGCCGCCCGCGGAACGGAATGAAGACGCTGCCGCCGTGCACGCGCTGAAGGGCGGGGCATACAAGGTCGCGGGCCCCACGTTGCAGGCAAGCCGGAAACGCAGGCGAAAGACCAGAAGGAAACCCGGTTGATCCACGAAACCATTGTCACGACCCTGAACGCGGACGGCGGCGTGCACGTTGCGCCAATGGGTATTCGCGAGGCGGAAGGGCGATACGTGATCGCCCCCTTTCGGCCCTCCACCACCCTCGAGAATCTGCAGCGCGCGGGTTGCGCGGTCATCAATTTGACCGACGACGTGATGATCTTTGCCGGTTGCCTGACCGGCCGGTACGACTGGCCGACCCGGCCGGCGAGCCGGATCGCGGGCCGCCTGCTCGAGTCCGCGCTGGCGCACATCGAGGTCGAGGTCGAACGCTGCGTGGAGGAAGAACTCCGTCCGCAGTACTTCTGCCGGGTGGTTCACCACGCCAGTCACCGTCCCTTTGCGGGGTTCAATCGCGCCCAGGCCGCCGTGCTGGAGGCAGCCATCCTGGTCAGCCGCCTGGATCGCCTGTCCGCCGACAAGATCGACGGGGAACTGGATTATCTGCGCATTGCGGTCGAAAAAACCGCCGGCGAAAGAGAACGGATTGCCTGGGCCTGGCTGCTGGAACGGATTGAGCAGCACCGGGGCGCGCGTCACGCGGAGGCGGTCGGCTCGTGACGGGCATGCTCGCAAGCGTACGCTCCGTCGAGGAAGCGCAATTGATGGCCGGAGCCGGCGCCGACGTTATTGATCTCAAGGAGCCGGCCGATGGCGTCCTGGGCGCCTTGCCGCTTGCGACCGTGCGTGAAATTACCAGTCAGCTCGAGGGACGCGTACAGATCAGCGCCACCATCGGCGACTTCAATGACGACCTCCAGCGCATCGGCGACGCGGCCACCGCGATGGCGAAGGTAGGCGTCGACATCGTCAAGGTCGGACTTTTTGATCGCCTGTTTCTGGACCGGCTTCTGCAAGGGCTGGCCGCGCTGGTCCGCGGGGGCATCCACATCGTCCTGGTGACGTTTGCGGAACAGGACGGGCACCGAATCAACGTCGGCAAGGTCGCCGCCGCGGGACTGTCGGGCGTCATGGTGGATACGGCGGAGAAACGAACCGGCTCCCTGCTGCAGAAGGTGCCGGTGGAGGATCTGCGCGGGTTCGTGCGAGAGGCCCAGGGCGCCGGCCTGGTCAGCGGCCTGGCCGGCGCGCTGAGAGCGGAGGATGTCGCCGAGCTGTTGTCCCTGAACGTGGACTATCTCGGCTTCCGCAGTGCCTTATGCAAGGGCAACGAGCGTGAGCAGCGCATCTGCATACGGCGCGCGCGGATCATCCGCGCCCTCATCCCGGAAAGCACCGCTGCGGCGGGTCTGCGCTGACGATTCATCGCACGGATCGATCCGCAGCGTGCGGGGTTGCGGCGCAAACCGGCGGGTCACACCGTCTTGCAATTCGATGCAGGAGGGAAAAAACATGGCGCAATGGCGCAAGAAGACTGCTGACGAGACTTACGCACCGGAGGAGATCGAGGCGCGCCTCAAGGAGGAATTGCCGAACTGGTATTACGAGGACGGCTGGATCCGGCGCAAGTACAAGACCAGCGGCTGGAAGGGGACTCTCATGGTCGTCAATACCGTGGGACACCTGTCTGAGGCCGCCTTCCATCACCCCGATCTGACGGTATCTTATGCCTTCGTCATCGTGAAGCTGATGAACCACGCCGCCAAGGGCGTGACGGACAAGGACTTTCAACTGGCCCGGAAGATAGAGGAAGTCGTCATGTGGCGGCCGGCCAAGGAACAGGACAGCGCTCTTGAAGGCACGCCGGACGATCCGCGCTTCAAGTACATCAAGTACGACTGACCCTGGCCGCGTCCCGGGCCCAGGCTCCACGCCTTCTGCGGCTTGGCCCTCCGGGCCTGTCCGGGACTGCATATGCAGCACAATGCATAAATAATCGATGCTGCCGCCCTCGAGATTCAGCGATAAAATACGCAGAGATGATGATCAGGCCGTCCTATTAGGCAGGCTAGGCCATAAAGACCCGCGTCCGGGACGGACGGGTCCGGCCCGAGCAGCCGTTGCAGGATGTCGCCCCGCCACCGGCACTGAGGATTCCACGTGTCAATCAAGTTCGACGTGCGCTGGCGCATCGGATCGCAGCCGCCGCAGGAATTCCAGCCGGAATTCTTCGCGCTCCTGCAGGAGATCGAGGCGTCCGGATCGCTTCTCACCGCAGCCAGGACGCTCGGCATTTCCTACCGCCATGCCTGGGGGCTGATGCGCGAATGGTCCGGGCGCATCGGCCAGCCCATCGCTGATTTGCAGCGTGGACGCGGCACGAAACTCACGCCGCTGGGAGTGAAGCTGCTTTGGGGACAGCGGCGCATCATTGCGCGGCTGGGTCCGGAACTCGAAAGCCTGGCATCGGAGCTGAACAGCGAGATCTCGGGAATGGTCAGCGCGCGGCCCCAGGTTCTGGTGCGGGCTTTCGCGAGTCATGGGCTGGCGATTGGGATACTGCGCGACCAGCTGAACGCGCGCGGAGACCTGCACATGCAACTCCAGTACCGCGGCAGTCTCGACAGCCTTCGGCTGTTCCGGTCCGGGAAATGCGACATCGCCGGATTCCATTTCCCGTACGGCGAACTGGGCCTGCGCCTGGCATCGCGCTACCGCCATCTGCTGCATCCCGATAAAGATGCGCTCATCCACGTGGTCGACCGGGAGCAGGGCATCATCACTGCGCGCGGCAATCCGAAAGGGATTGGCGGCATTTCCGATCTGTCGGGAAACGGGATCGTTTTCGTGAACCGCGAACCCGGCGCCGGCACGCGCCTGATTCTCGACGCCCTGTTGCAGGGGAATGGAATCCTCTCTGGTTCAATACGTGGTTATGACAATGAGGAATTCACCCACACCGCCGTGGCGGCGATGGTCGCCAGCGGCGCGGCGGACGCAGGGTTCGGTATTCGCGCGGCGGCGGCCAGGCTCGATCTGGGATTCATTTCCCTGGTACGCGAGCGTTATCTGTTTGCCGTGCGCCGCGATGCGCTGCAGTCCGCCGCGATGACCCGGATGCGTGGGCTGCTCAAGGGCGGAGAATTCAGGAAGGCCGTGGCCTCGCTTCCGGGTTACGATGCGTCTGATTCCGGCGCAGCCGTCAGCCACGAGGAACTGTTCGACTGAGGTTGATGCCGGGCGACTTCGCTACTTCCGCGTCCGGCGCGTCTCCGCCGCGCGTTTCCACTTTCCGGAGCGGCCGCCGGATTTTTCCACCAGCCTGACGCCAGCGATAATCATGCCACGATCCACGGCCTTGCACATGTCATAGACCGTGAGCAGGGCGATCTGAACCGCGATCAACGCTTCAATTTCGACTCCAGTGGGGCCTACCGTCTGTGCGCGCACGGAACAATACACGGAACTGTCCACCGGGCGCGGTTCCAGCGCGACTTCGACGTGGGTCAGCGCCAGCGGATGGCACAGCGGGATCAGGTCCGCGGCCCGCTTGGCTGCCATGATGCCCGCGATGCGCGCGGCGGCGAGCACGTCCCCCTTGACATGGCCGCCGGTGCGAATGAGTTTCAGCGTGGATCCCGCCATGTGGATTGCGCCCTCGGCGATGGCGATCCGGCGCGTTGCCGTCTTGCCGCCCACGTCGACCATCCGTGCCTCGCCCTTCCGGTCAAGATGAGTCAGCCTGGCCATGGGTCGGTCCTGTATACGTTCGTGCGCATGTACTGATCCAGCTTACGTCATATAATTCGGCCTTGTCACATGTCCGGGTGCGCGGGCCGCGCAGCCAGGAGAACCATGGCCATCACCGTCAAGTTTTTCGCCCGGCTTCGCGAAGAGGTCGGCAGGGCAGACGATGTCGTCGCGTTCGAGCCGGGTCTGTCCGTTACCGACGTCTGGAGGTCCGCGACGCACGGCCGGGCGATGCCGGAATCGCTGCTCGTGGCCGTGAACATGGCCTATGCGCGCGGAGACGTCGAACTGCGGGACGGCGACGAAGTGGCTTTTTTCCCGCCGGTCACCGGAGGGTGAACATGCAGGTGCAGATCCGGGCCGAGCCGTTCGATCCCCATGCGGAGATGGGCCGTTATCAGGCGGGGCTGCAGAGCCGCGGCGCGATGGGCGCGGCGGCCAGTTTCATCGGCATGCTGCGCGATCACAACGAAGGCGCGGCAGTCAGGGAAATGCAGCTGGAACATTATCCCGGCATGACTGAAAAGCATCTGCTGGACATCTGCTCCGCGGCCATGTCCCGGTGGCCGCTGATCGACTGCCTCGTTCTCCACCGCACCGGGCGTATCCGCATCGGCGAGACGATCGTGCTCGTCGCGACCTGGGCCGCGCACCGGGGAGACGCCATGGATGCCTGCCGCTTCATCATTGAAGATCTTAAATTGCGGGCGCCATTCTGGAAAAAAGAGCGCCTGGAAGGAAGTGAGCGGTGGGTAGAGAAGAATACGTCCGGCTATTCCCTTTGAATCGCAACAGGGACCGGGCAATCGCCAAATGAAGGTTCGAGTACTCGGCGCAGCCGCCGGCGGGGGATACCCGCAATGGAACTGCAACCATCCGAACAGCCGGCGCGCGCGGTCCGGCGATCCTGCGGCGCCGCAGCGCACCCAGTCTTCCATCGCCGTCAGCTCGGACGGGCGCGACTGGTTCCTGTTCAACGCCTCCCCGGACCTGCGACAGCAGATCAACGAAAACGAAATCCTGCATCCCCGCATGGGACTGCGTGACAGTCCCATCCGCGGCGTCGTGCTGACGAACGCCGACGTCGACCACGTCACCGGATTACTCACCCTGCGGGAGTCGCAGCCGTTGCGGGTCTATGCGACGCGGCGCGTTCTCAGCGTGCTGGCGGCGAATTCGATTTTCAACGTCCTCAACCCGGCTTTTGTGACGCGCGAACCGCTGACCCTGGATCAGCCCGTTGAACTGCAGACGCCGGAAGGGAAGGCGAGCGGCATCGTCGTGTCGCCCTTTTCGGTTCCAGGAAAGGTGGCGCTTTGGCTGGAAGACGCGACCAAGGGACCGAACTTCGGCTCCGTGGAGGAGGACACCATCGCGCTGGAAGTGCGCGCGAAGTCGGGTCGCGGCAGATTCGTCTACATGCCAGGGTGCGCGGAAATGCCCCCGGCGCTGGCGTCCCGATTACGCGGCACGGATCTGATCTTCTTCGACGGGACGCTATGGGTCGACGACGAGATGATCCGTGAAGGGGTCGGCGTCAAGACCGGAAAACGCATGGGTCACATGAGCGTGTCCGGACCGGACGGCACCCTGGCCACGCTCAGGGATCTGGGCATCCAGCGCAGGATCTTCATTCACATCAATACCACGAACCCGATCCTGCTTGCCGATAGTGCGGAACGCCGCGCCGTGGAGGTAGCAGGCTGGGAAGTGGCTTACGACGGGATGGAGGTCGAGTTGTGACTTATTACTTGTATCAGACGAGTCCGTAAAACGGCTGCACCTCAACCATCGCGCCGGGTTCCACTCCCGCGCTTTCCAGAGGAAGGACAATGAAGCAGTTGGCCTGCGACATGGAGCGGAGTATCCCGGAGCCCTGAGCTCCTGTCTTGCGCACGACCAGCTCTCCTGCTTCGTCCTGCGCGAGAACTCCGCGCTGGTACTCCACGCGCCCCGGGCGTTTCTTCAGCCTCGACGCGCAACGCACCCGGACGCCGGGCAGCGGCGCCCCGCGCTCGCCCATCAGGTGCCGAAGCGCGGGTTGTACGAATTGGTAGAACGTCACCATGACGGATACGGGATTGCCGGGGAGTCCGAAAAACCATGCTTTGCCGACCCGGCCGAAGGCCAGCGGACGGCCAGGTTTCATGGCGACCTTCCAGAACTCCACCTTGCCCACCTTCTCGAGCGTTTCCTTGACGTAATCGGCCTCCCCGACCGACACGCCGCCCGAGCTGATGACGACGTCACCATAAGCAGCCGCGGAATCGACCGCCGCCTCGACGGCATCGCGCCGATCGCGCACGACGCCGAGGTCCAGGGTGTCCACGCCCAGTCGACCCAGCATGCCGAAGAGCGTGTATCGGTTGCTGTCGTAAATCTCGCCCGCAGCGAGCGGCTCACCGATCGAGCGCAACTCGTCTCCGGTGGAGAAGTAAGCCACGCGCGGCCGGCGCCAGACCTGTATCTGGCCGATCCCCAGTGACGCCAGCAGGCCGATGTCCGCCGGCGTGAGTCTGTGGCCGGTTTCCAGCACGGTTTCGCCCGCGTGAATGTCTTCCCCGGCCATGCGTACGTGGTCGCCGGGCCGGATATCCGGACGGATCCGTATCACCTCGGCGGTGCGTTCGACGCTTTCCTGCATGACGACGGTGTCGGCGCCTTCCGGAAGGATCGCGCCGGTCATGATGCGCACCGCGGTGCCGGGCTGAAGGACGGCAAAGAGCGGCCGGCCGGCCAGGGCCGTGCCTATGACGCGCAGTTCGCGGGCGCCCGTCTCGGGGATATCCGCGCCGCGGATGGCGTAGCCGTCCATGGCCGAGTTGCCGGCCGGGGGGACATCCGCATGGGATTGGATATCTTCGGCCAGGACCCGATCGATGCATTCGCGGATGGCGCGCCGTTCCGTGTCCGTGACCGGTTCGATCGCGGATCGGATGCGCCGCAGTGCCTCGTCCGGGGCGATCGATCGCGGGTCGAAATCGTCCATGCAGGTGGCGTCCATGACGGGCTTGGCGTCACTCATGACTGGGACCCGGCACGCGCATGCGATGGTTTCGCCATCGCCAGTTCGATCGAGCGCAGTTCATCGGGCGTGTTCACGTTCATGAACGTTTCCGGCTTGTCGGAGAAATCCGCGATGGCCGTGCGATGCCCCGCGTGCCATTGGTCGATTTTCCGCCCGCCGCGTTTCAGGAAGAGGAGAAGCGAATCGATTAGATTGCTCCGCATGAGGGAGAACACCGGCTGCATCCGCTCGCCGTTATGCGCCACGCAAATATCGGCGCCGGCCTGTTCCAGCGCGGCGGCGAGCCGGGCCACGAGATCCGCCGGGACGAACGGCGAATCGCATGGAACCGTCGCCAGGTAGGGTGTCCGCACCGCGCGCAACGCGCTCGCCATGCCGGCCAACGGGCCATTGAATCCAGGGAATTCGTCCGCGATGACAGGACACCCGAGCCGGGCGTACGTCTCCAGGTTGCGGTTGGCGTTGATCAGGACGCCGGAGACCTGGGGGCGCAGGACGTCCAGAACGTACTCGATCATGGGTCGCCCTGCCAGCGGAACGAGACCCTTGTCGCCGCCGCCCATGCGCCGGGCCTCCCCGCCGGCGAGGATGACCCCGGTCACAGTACTGGAGTCAATGACAATCTTCACGTTACGCGAACCTGCATTATTCACGATATAACTTTCTGCTGACGCGACGGGTCCTGTCACCTGGCGCGGCCATTCGTGCTCGCTCCACCCATCCCCCGGTGGGGCCCTTTCGCTGCGCGCGAACGGCCGCGCCAGGTGCCACCCGTCTGCTGATTGGCTGATCCTTCATGAGGCAATCCGGGCTAGAATCCGGCAGCCATTCTAGTCAATCGCAGGCGCCGCGCACATGACCGTACCTGGCGTAGCCGGCGCGGGAGAAAGGCCATGAACGAAGAGCAGTTCAACATGGAACTCCGGAAATTTCTGAAGAAGGTCGGGATTACCTCGCAGCGTGAAATCGAACAGGCGGTCAGGAAGGCCTGGGATGCCGGGAAAATCAAATCGGGCGTTCAAATCGATGCGAGCATGCAACTTCGAATCCCGGCCGTCGGACTGGACACGACCATCGACGGCACGCTGCGGGTGGATTGACCGGCAGGTCAGCCTCTCGCGGCCGGACGCTTCAGGTTCGCGACCTCCAGTTTCGGCGGCAGCGCCACGTCGAACTCGATGTTCTCCGCGCCGTTGTATACCAGGAAGTGCCGGTTCTGCACGCGCGAAAACAGGGTGACGCCCAGGTCGCGCGCGATTTTCAATCCCATGTGCGTGACGCCGGAGCGCGACATCAGCACAGGGATCCCCATCTGCCCGACCTTGATCACCATTTCCGAGGTCAGGCGCCCGGTCGTATAGAAGAGCTTGTCCGCGCCGTCCATCTGGTCCAGCCACATGCGGCCGGCGATGACGTCCACCGCGTTGTGCCGTCCGACATCCTCGACGAAGATCAGCACTTCCTCGTCCCGGCACAGGGCGCACCCATGGACGCCGCCGGATGCGCGGTAGACCTCGTTGTAGGAACCGAGATCATTCAACAACGTGTAGACGGCCGACTGTTTCAGCCGCAGCGGCCGGATGCGCACGCCGCCAAGCCGTTCCATCACGTCCCCATACACAGTTCCCTGGCCGCAGCCCGTGGTCACGATGCGGGGGCCGAGCCGTTCTCTCCAGTCTTCGCGCCCGGTGAGCGTGGTCACGGCGGCGGCGTTGACCTCCCAGTCCACCTGTACTGATTTGATCTCGCGGATGTCGTCCACCAGCCCCTGGTTGCGGAGGTAGCCGAGTGCCAGCAATTCCGGATGCGTGCCGATCGTCATCAGGGTGACGATCTCGTAGCTGTCAATATAAATGGTGAGCGGCCTTTCATCCGCGACCTCCATCTCGCGCGTATTCTGGTATTCATCGACGGCGCACGCCGGCACCGTCGGGACAAGGCCCGCCTCGGTCATTTCGGGTCGATAAATGGGCGTTGCCATCGCGAAGCAGGCCATCAGCCACCGGTCACGTTCATGTGGCGCAGGATGACCGGCTGCGCGCCGAGATCGAAATCGTGTCCCTTCGGTTTGATGCTCATGGAATCGCGTATCGCCTGACTGAGCCGACCCATGTCGCCCGGCGATGAGCGGACGACCTCCCTGAGATCGACCGAATGTTCCTGGCCCAGGCAGAGCAGCAGCCTGCCTTCGCAGGTCAGCCGTACGCGGTTGCAGTGGTCACAGAAATTATGGCTGTGCGGCGAAATGAATCCGATCCGCGTCCCCGTCTCCGCGAGCCGGAAATAGCGTGAAGGCCCGCCAGTGGACTCGGTGGTGGGGATCAACGTGAACACCTGCTCCAGATCCTGGCGGATCTGATCGCTCGAATAGTATGCCTCGGCGCGATCGTGGTCGTCGATCACTCCCAGCGGCATCTCCTCGATGAAGCTGATGTCCATGCCGCGCCCGGCGGCGAAGCGCGCCAGTTCGACGACTTCGTCATGGTTGCGGTTCTTCAGGATCACGGCGTTGAGTTTCACGCGCTCGAAGCCCGCTTCCAGGGCCGCGTCAATGCCGGCAAGCACCTTGCGCAAGTCGCCGACGCGCGTGATGCGCCTGAATTTTTCCGCATCGAGCGAATCCAGGCTGATGTTGACGCGCCGCACACCTGCGTCTCTGAGGGCGCGGGCCATCTTCGGCAGTTGCGAGCCGTTCGTCGTCGTCACGAGTTCGCGCAGTCCCGGCAAGGCGCCGAGGTCGCGAAAGAGCTTGATGACGTTGCGGCGGACAAGCGGTTCGCCGCCGGTGATACGGATCTTGGTGACGCCGAGTTGTACGAAGGTCTGGCCGATCTGCGCCAGCTCTTCGAGGGACAGCAGGCTCGAGCGCGGGAGGAATTCCATTTCCTCGGCCATGCAGTAAACGCAGCGGAAATCGCAGCGATCGGTGACGGATATCCGCACGTAGTTGACCACCCGTCCGAAGCGATCGACCAGGCAGTCCCGGGATTCGGTAAGCATCTCTTTCACGTGGACATATTTACACGTTCGTGGGCGGATTCGCCAGTCCGGGACGGGTTGTCCGCGGCGCGGCCGGAGGCAAGGCGCCGGCGATTAGAGAACGAAAGACCCTACGATCAGCACGGGAATGATCAGCGGGATCTGGATAGCCTGTATCAGTACGCCGTTGCCGAGGCCGACGCGGCTGCCTTCCTTGAACGAAAACCAGAAACCGACGCAGGCGGCGCCAACGAACAGGTAGGCCAGGCTGCAACCCAGGATCGCCGCCGTCAGGTTTCCAGGTTGCAGGCCGGTGATTGCGCCGGCGATCCCGAGCATCGCCGCGTACTCGATCGCCACGATCCTGAGCGCGAGGACATAATTGACCCGCACTTCGACCATCATTTCCGTAGCGATGCGCAGCGCCAGCGCGTGTACCGCAATCGCGACTGCGGCGGCCACCAACATCGGCATCCAGGTCATACCGTGGTTCCGTGGATTTGTAAAGGAGCGGGGGAAGCCGGGGCAGTTCCGGTTGGGACGCGAACAGTAGCATGGCCGCCCGCCGCGATAAAGGCATGGCATAATGCCGGAAGGGCGCTCCCTGCGCCGCGGATCCTGAATGTTCGAGATACTGGCCAAAGAACGGACCGTCGCCGGTCCGGGTTTCAACCGCTGGCTCGTCCCGCCCGCCGCCCTGGCCATCCACCTCTGCATCGGCATGGCCTATGGCTTCAGCGTCTTCTGGTTGCCGCTCAGTCATTCCATCGGCATCACCGGGACGGTCGCCTGTCCCGATCACCTGGACTGGTTCACGCGCATCGTCAAAGCGCCGGATTGCGACTGGAAGATCAGCACGCTCGGCTGGATGTACACACTCTTCTTTGTCTACCTGGGTTCCTCGGCGGCGGTATTCGGACACTGGCTCGAGCACGCCGGGCCGCGCAAGGGGGGCGTGGTGGCGGCATGCTGCTGGGGGGGCGGATTAGTCATATCCGCGGTCGGTGTATACGTGCACGAGATCCGGCTGCTCTGGCTGGGCGCTGGCGTCATCGGCGGCTGCGGCCTGGGGCTCGGCTACATTTCCCCGGTCTCCACCCTGATCAAGTGGTTTCCGGACAAGCGCGGCATGGCAACCGGCATGGCGATCATGGGGTTCGGCGGTGGCGCGATGATCGGCTCGCCGCTGGCGGATGTGCTGATGAAGCATTACCAGACGCCGGCCTCCGTCGGCGTGTGGGAGACCTTTCTCACCATGGGCGCGATCTATTTCTTATGCATGCTGGCCGGGGCATTCGGCTACCGTGTTCCCCCGCTGGGATGGAAGCCCGAAGGCTGGAGCCCGCCGCCGCAGCAGAAGGTCATGATCACCACGCGCCACGTGCACCTTTACCGAGCCCCGAACACGCCGCAATTCTGGCTGCTGTGGGGCGTGCTGTGCATGAACGTCAGCGCCGGGATCGGAGTGATCGGCATGGCATCGCCCATGCTGCAGGAAGTGTTCGGCGGAAAACTGATTGATGTCGACCTGACATTCACCCTGCTGTCCGAAGAACAGAAGCAGATGGTGGCGAGCATCGGAGCGGGATTCACGGGGCTGCTCAGTCTGTTCAATATCCTTGGCCGGATCTTCTGGGCATCATTGTCCGATTACATCGGCCGCAAGCGCACGTATGTGGTGTTCTTCGCCTTCGGCATGTTCCTCTACGCCTCCGCGCCGCACACCGGCCAGGCGGGCAGTGTCGCGCTGTTCGTGGCGATCTTCTGCCTCATCCTGACGATGTACGGCGGCGGCTTCGCCACCGTCCCCGCGTATCTCGCCGACATGTTCGGAACGCAGTTCGTGGGCGCGATTCACGGGCGCCTGCTGACGGCCTGGTCGACCGCCGGGATCCTGGGTCCCGTGATCGTCAACTACATCCGCGAATACCAGCTCGACCGGGGCGTCCCGCCGCAGGACGCCTACAACACCACCCTGTACGTGCTGGCGGCGCTGCTGCTGGTCGGCTTGATCTGCAATGCCCTGGTGCGCCCGGTGGCGGAAGGGTTCCAGATGACGGATGCGGAACTGGAGGCCGAACGCCGGCTCGCCCACGACATGGCGGCGGCGCGGAGTTAGCGAGATGGCGGAAGAACCCGCAACAACGCCTGAGCCGCAACCGCGGGCCGGCAGCGGTGATTGGACCGTGGTTGCCATAGCGTGGACGCTGGTAGGCGTCCCTTGTAGTAACGCGGGTCATCGGAGACTTCCTTACCCAGCCAGGCGGGTTTCGCAAACGGCTCCGTCCTGTCGCGCAGCTCGATTTCAGCCACCACCAGCCCGGCGTTGTCGCCGTGGAATTCGTCGACTTCCCACGTGTGCCCTTCGTGCTCCAGGTAGTGGCGCGTTTTTTCTATCAATGGTTTCATGCAGAGGGAGCGCAGGATGATCTCGGCTTCATCCACCGGGATCGGATAATCGAACTCGGAGCGGGTGACGTCGAGCGTCATGCTCTTGATATTGAGGCTCGCCCGGTCGCCCTCCAGGCGTACGCGGATCGATCCGCGCTCCGTATTGGCCAGATAACCCTGCACCATGCGCTGGCGCCGCCGCGTATCTGCTCGCCAACGTTCATCGACGACCAGAAACTTCCTTTCAATTTCCGTGGCCATGTCTGCGATACTAGCTACGCATCGAGATCGCCACAAGGTCAGGCCATCGCGTGATTCCCGATCCCGTCGCTTCAGCGCTGTTCAACCGGCGCACATCGATTGTACTGTTCCTCGGATTTTCATCCGGGCTGCCGCTCGCGTTGTCGGGCAGTACGCTGCAGGCCTGGCTGACGACCAGCGGCGTTGATACGGCCACCATCGCCGCGTTTTCACTGGTCGGTCTACCCTACGTCCTGAAGTTCCTCTGGGCGCCGGTCATGGACCGTTTTGTCCCGCCCGTGTTCGGGCGTCGAAGGGGCTGGATGATCCTGACCCAGGCGCTGCTGCTTGGCCTGCTGATGCTGATGGCCGGGCTGGATCCGGGGCGGTCGGCAATGGTGGCCGCCGCATTGGCGTTCATGGTGGCCTTCTGTTCCGCCTCGCAGGACATCGCGGTGGATGCGTACCGCGCCGATCTGCTCCGGCCCGCGGAGCGGGGTTTCGGGGCCGCCATGTCGGTCGCGGGTTACCGGGTCGCGATACTGGTGTCGGGCGGCCTGGCGTTGATTATCGCGGACCTTGCCGGCTGGGGGCCGACCTATGCCTGCATGGCGGCGCTGATGTCAGTCGGCATCGCCAGCTCGGTGCTGGGACCCGAACCCGAAGGGACCGTGGCGCTCCCTGCATCGCTGGCGCGGGCCGCCCTCGATCCGCTGCGCGAGTTTTTTTCGCGCAGGCGCGCGGTGTCTCTCCTCGCACTGGTGATACTCTACAAGCTGGGCGACGCCTTTGCCGGGACGTTGACCACGACTTTCCTGTTGCGCGCACTCGAGTTCTCCCTGACCGATGTCGGCGTGGTGAACAAGTGGATGGGTGTGGCCGCCACGCTGGCCGGCGGCCTGGCGGGCGGCGCATTGATGCTTCGTTTCGGCCTGTTCAGATGCCTGATGGTCTTCGGCGCGCTTCAGGCGATCACCAACCTGGGGTTCATGGTCCTCGCCCTCGCCGGAAAGAGCTACTCCGGCTTGGTGAGCGTGATCGTATTGGAAAACCTGGCCGGGGGGATGGGTACGGCGGTATTCGTCGCGCTGCTCATGGCACTTTGCGATCACCGCTATACTGCCACCCAGTTCGCGCTGCTGTCCGCCATTGCCTCGCTCGGCCGGGTCCTGATCGGTCCGCCCGCCGGTTTAGTCGTGGAGGCGGCAGGCTGGTCCGCGTTTTTCCTGGCCAGCTTCATCGTTGCCTTGCCGGGCCTCGGCCTGGTCATGTGGTTGCGTCCGGAGGTTCAGGAATATGCAGTCCGCTGAGTCCAGGCCGGGAGTCAGGATCGTTTATTGCACCCAGTGCCGCTTCATCCTGCGCGCGGCCTGGCTTGCGCAGGAATTGCTGATGACCTTCGCGGAAGAACTGGGGGAGGTGGCGCTCGTCCCGGGACGCGACGGCATATTCGAAGTGCGGTTGAACGACGAGCTTCTGTTTTCACGGAAGAATTCCGGCCGGTTTCCGGAATCGAGCGAATTGAAACAACTGCTCCGCGATCGGATCGCGCCCGGGAAGGATCTGGGGCACAGTGAGAAAAAGTAGGCAGAATATAGAATGTAGGCTGTCTGCTGACTCACTCCTCCCTCACGAGCCGGAATCCGATGTGATCATACAGTGCATCGGACTTGTACTTGTCCCGCTTCGCGTGCCGGATTGATTGCGGCGGGCTGCTGAACGCGCCGCCCCGCGCCACGCGGTAGGCGCAATCGCCGCCTTCCCATGTGTTCGCTTCCGCGGGCGCGCCGGTGTAATTCTCGTGCCAGCAGTCCTGCACCCATTCGGCAATATTGCCGGCCGTGTCGTACAGGCCGAACTGGTTCGGCTTGAAACTGCCGATCTTGGTCGGCTTACGCGGATCGAAACCGGTGGCGCAGCCGAAACAATGAGCGGCGTTCGGGACCTCTTCGAATCCCCACCAGAAGGGCGACTTCTGGCCCGCGCCCGCCGCATACTCCCATTCCGCCTCGGAAGGCAGCCGGTACTTTTTGCCGGTCTGCTCCGACAGCCACTTGGCGTAATAGAACGCATCATCCCAGGAGACAAAGAACACCGGGTGCACTTCTTTTTCCAGGTACAGATTGTCCGGGATCTTTTTTCCGGCGGCCTTTGCAAACTTTTCGTACTGCGCAATAGTGATTTCGTATTTTCCGACTGATAAAACATTGGCCTTCACGGTATGGCGCGGCCGTTCATCGGCAAAGCGTGACGAACCGGGGCTGCCCATTTCGAAACTTCCCGCCTTGATGGGGATCATGACCGGTCCGGCAGTCCCATCCTTGAGTTTGTCGCTGAATTCAGTCGTGGGCGGGGCTTGCGCAGCGACCGCCGGTCCCGGGGCCGCTTCAGCCGGAGGGGTTTCCGTCTTTGCGGCCGGTGCCGGTTCGACGGCCGGTGCCGCCGGCGCTTCAGCCGCTTCCGGTGCATCGGCCTCTTCAGCCGGCGTCTCCACGGTCGCGCCTTCCGGTTCCGCAAGCCCCGAGGGAGGCGGCGCTGGCTTCTTGCCGCCCGAGAAATAAAGTCCGGCGCCTGCCGCGATGACCACCGCTGCGGCGATCCCGATGATGAGTCCGGTCTTGCTCTTTTCCGGAGCTTCCACCTTGGGCTCCGGCATCGCCGCCGCGGGAGCGGGTGCTGCCACCGGTGCGGGTGCCGCCGCGACTGGGGCGGGCGCCGGCACGGCTTCGACCTTTTCCACCACGTTGACGACCACCACCGTGGTGTTGTCCTGCTTCGGCATCTTGGCGTCTTCCACTGCCTTGAGCAGCGCGTCGGCGCATTCTTTCGGCGACTTCGACCATTCCGAGAACTGGATGACCTTGCCGTCGCTGAGTGTATCCATCCCGTCGCTGGCCAGCAGGACGCGATCGCCTGCCTGCAGGAGGAACGGTTCCTGCGGGACGTCAATTTCGTTGATTTCGTCCCCCGTGACGGCGCTCATCAGCATATTGCGCGCGAGCCCGGGCTCCGGCTTGACCGGGGTGCCCGCCGCAGCCATGCGATCCAGGAAGCCGCCGTAGCTGTGATCGGCATTCTTCTTGAGCAGCTCTTTATTGCGGAGCAGATAGACGTTGCTGTCGCCGACGCTCGCCCACCACAGTTTCCCCGATTCCAGGATCGCGGCGACCATGGTGCAGCCCATGCCGCTCAAAGCCGGAGTTTCGGTGATGGTGTCCTTGATGGCCTTGTTGGCCCTGAGCACGCACTCATGCAGGACGTCGGCAGGGTTGTCGGCCGGGTAATTTGCGGAAACGTGCTTGTTGAATGCCTGCACCGCCATGTTGCTGGCGACATTTCCCGCGGCATGTCCTCCCATGCCGTCGGCGACAATTACCAGCGCGCTGGGGTTCCCATTGGCGTCGGTCAGGTGGGTGATGAGAAAGGCGTCTTCCTGGTAGTCGCGCGCGCCGTCAATCTGCGCACCCGCGAGTTCGAACGTCAGTGCCATTAGGATTCCCCTGGTTGCCTGTGGCTATATTACAAAATAACACCTTGATTATCGTCATGAAATTGTGTATTCGCCCACATGCCCGGCATTTCGCCGTCGGCGTTGCTACATTATTTTGACGGGGTTTGCGATGGTTAACAGCTTGATGCAAAACTCGTTTTTTGCATCAATCTGTCAGGAACAGGAGACGAGCATGAAATTGCAGGACTTCCGGATTCGCCCGGGCTGGACCGCGGCCGGCCGGAATAGCGCGTCGGGCGGGTCGAACTGCGGCGTGCAAGCAAGTGCCCGGGTCTCCCTGCTGGCGCGCTTGCGCGGGTTCCTTGCGCGCCTGGCTCAGCGCACCGGCTCGGCTTCCCCGGCCGTGGCCCGGGGTTCGTATGCGGAAGCGGACATCGTTCACGCCCAATTACTGCGCCATACCACGCATTTCCTGAATTTCATTGACCGGAACTACAGATACGGGGTCGTCAGCGATCCCTATCTGCAAATGCATCAGGCGTCGGGATCTGCCATCGTCGGCCGGAGCATGGCGGATGTCTGGGGCGATGAGACATTCAACAAGCTGCTGCGGCCGTTGATAGATCGTGCATTGGCGGGAGAGGCGTCAAGGACGGAAGGTTGGCTGGAATTGCCCGGCAATGTGCGCAGGTATCACACCGTTGAATACCGGCCCTGCAGAGATCCTGATGGCCGCATCTTTGGCGTCGTCGGGAGCGGGTACGATTTGACCGATTACAAGCTGGCCGAGGCAGCGCTGCGGGAGAGCGAGGCGCGATATCGCATTGTCACTCGCGCTACCAATGATGTTGTCCGGGACTGGGATCTTCAAGCGGACACAGTGTGGTGGAACGAAAACGTGGCCACCGTTTTCGGATACCGGCGCGAGGAGCTGGAACCGGGCAGCGAGTCCTGGCATCGCCGGATCCATCCCGACGACAGGAAACGCGTCCTCGATCGGATTTATACCGTGATCGAGGCCGGAGGCACCAGTTGGGCGGACGAGTACAGGTTCATACGTGCCGACGGCGACACAGCCTGGGTTCACGACCGGGGCTACATCATCCACGACCAGGCCGGCAAGCCGGCACGAATGATCGGCGCGATGATGGACATCACCGAGCGCAGGAGAGCGGAAGAGGAGCGGGCCAACCTGGCGTCGCGCAACGAGGGGCTGGTTCAGGCTTTAGGTGAGATTGTCTACGAGGTCTGGCCTCTCGAGGACCGCGTGCAGTGGGGAGGGGAATACACGCGCATTCTTGGATATACGCCGGAGGAGATTGGCCATGACAGGAAGAGCTGGCAGCCGCGCGTTCACCCCGACGACCTGGAACGCGTTCTGGCGGAGTTGAAGCGTGCCAAATCGCAAGGCGGTCTATTCAGCGTCGAATATCGTTTCCGGCGCAAGAACGGCGAATACCTGTGGATGCAGGACCGCGGCAAGATGTTTCTGAACGCGTCCGGCGACCGGGTGCGCACGGTTGGCGTCTTCAAGGACATTTCGGAGCGCAAACGCAGCGAAGAGAATCTGAGGGCAAATGAACGGCGGCTGCAACTGGCCCTGGAGGCGCTGGACGGCGGGGTCTTTGAATGGAACCTGCAAACGGGGGAAACCTACCGTAGTCCGAGCTGGTTGCGGATGCTGGGTTATGTGCCGGGCGAGATCGAGGACAACATTGAAGGGTGGCTGAACCTGTTGCACCCGGACGATCGGCCGCGTGTATTGCAGGAGCAGAAGAAGCACTTCGCAGGCGTGACGCCGGCACTGTCCTACGAATACCGTCTCAGGACCCAATCCGGCGAATGGCTCTGGACCGCCACGCGCGGCCGCGTCACCGAGCGTGCCGAGGACGGCGCCCCGCTGCGCGTCATCGGCGCGAACATCAATATCACCGAGCGCCGGCTGGCGGAGGCGAGGCTGGAGCGTGAGGCGCGCGAGCAGGAATTTATCGGCTTGTTGGGCCGGATGCTGTTGGAGAAACATGATCTCGACGCGATCTTCGACGCAACCGTGCTCGGCCTTGCGGAGATCATCAACACGCAGTTCGCCAAAATCCTCGAACTGCTTCCCTCCGGCGATGCCCTGCTGCTGCGGGCCGGCCACGGATGGCGCGCCGGGCTGGTCCGGACGGCCACCGTCCCGGCAGGCAGGGATTCCCAGGCCGGATATACGCTGTTGTCCAGGGAAGCGGTGGTGGTCGAGGATCTCCGCACCGAAAGCCGCTTCCGCGGACCGGCATTGCTGACCGACCACGGGGTCGTCTCCGGCATGTCTGTCATCATCGGCGATGCGACGCGCCCATACGGCGTACTCGGCGTTCATACGTCCGTCCAGCGACGGTTCGAACCACATGACGTCCAGTTCCTGGAAAACGTCGCCAACATAGTGGCCGAGGCAATCAATGCCCGGCATGCGGAACAGATCGTCCTGCAGTCACGCGAGCGGCTGCGAAAACTGGCGGCGCGCATGGACCGAAGCAGGGAGGAAGATCACAGGCGGATTGCGCGGGAGATCCATGACGAACTCGGGCAGACCCTCACCGGGCTGCGCATCGATCTGGCCTGGATGCTCGATCGCCTGCCGCGGGACCGACCCGAACTGGCGGAACGGGCCCTGTCCGCTTTGACTCTCGCCGACCAGACTCTGGATACGGTGCGGAGAATGTCCCATGATCTGCGCCCCGCGATGCTGGACGATCTCGGCCTGGAGGCGGCGATGGAGTGGCAAGTCTCGGAGTTCTCCAGACGCACCGGTTGCCGGTGCAGGATTGACCTGCGGGCCGGGCCGATCGGACTGGACAATGAGCGGGACACCACTGTATTCCGGGTTTTACAGGAGGCGCTGACCAATGTGGCGCGTCACGCGGCAGCGGACGAACTGAAGGTGACTTTGCGGGCGCCGAATGAACGCCTGATGCTCGAAGTAACGGATAACGGCCGCGGCATCAGCGACGAGGCGATCCGCAGCAACGAATCCATTGGCTTGATCGGCATGCGTGAGCGCGTCGGCGCGCTGGGTGGGCGTATTAACATCACACGGGGCCGGAAGGGCGGCACGATTGTGCACATGGAAATGCCGCTGCATCGGCACTGAAGCGTCGCGGCCATGATCCGGCTCCTGATTGCAGACGATCATCCGATTGTCAGGGAAGGACTGAAGCGACTGGTGAGCGAAACTCCCGACATGAACGTGATCGGGGAAGCGGTCGACGGCGCGGACGTACTGCAGAAGCTTCGGGAACTGCCGGTCGACGTGCTATTGCTCGATGTTTCGATGCCGAGCGGCAACATCATAGAGAACCTGCGACAGATCACCTCGGAGTTCCCGAAGACCCGGATCCTGGTGCTGAGCATCCATCCGGAAGACAAGTATGCCCTGAGCACCTTCAGGGCCGGCGCCAGCGGTTACCTGACTAAGGAACATACACCGGAGGAACTGGTACTCGCGATCCGCCGCGTGCACAACGGGGGCAAATACGTCACGGCCTCGCTTGCGGAACAGTTGCTGACGGGGCGTCTCGCCGAATCCGGAGAGAGCGGGCGCGACAAGCTCACGCACCGCGAATACGAGATCCTCGGCCTGATCGGCGAAGGCAGGCGCCTCAAGGAGATCGCCGCCCGGCTGTCGCTGAGTCCGAAGACGGTCAGCGCCCACCGTGGCCACATCCTGGAGAAGCTCGGGCTGCGGAGCACCGGCGAGCTGATCCGGTATGCGATCGAACAAGGCATCACCCGATGACGCCTGCCTGACTGGCTGATGCAAAGCCCATCCCCGGGCTTTTGCATCTCGCTTCGGACCAAGAACAGCTTCGGTCTTGCTCCGCAACCTGCAAACGCGCGCGTGGTCGCCGCGCAAGGTGTGAACTTCATCACGTTTCCCGGCAGGTCACTAGGATTTGCCCTAGCCGGAAGCTCGAATTTGTCTGTATCACAATCAGCCGTCTGCCAATAGCCGCGCGCCTGCATCGCAGTTGTAATTGACTGCGACGACAGGCGAAGGGTGCGTGCCGCGCCGCGCGCGTGTTCCAGTGGAACGCGGTTGGCGGACCCGCCTCCGTCGTGGGTCGGAGAGGCGTGATATTCGTGGATGCGACGCTCAGGCGGATTCTGATCGTGGACGATTCCGAAGTCATTCGGAACCGCCTGCACGACCTGGTCTGCGATCTGCGCCGTGGCGTCGAGGTCACCATGGCCCGCGACGTTCAGCAGGCGCTCCGGATGCTGCAGTCGGAACAACCGGACATCGTCACCCTCGATCTGCGCATGCCGGACGGCAGCGGCCTGGACGTGCTCCGGGAGATCAAGTCGCGATATCCCGGCACCCTGGTTGCGATCGTCACGAATTACCCGCTCGATGCGTACCGGGCACGTTGCGCGGAACTCGGCGCGGACTACTTTTTCGACAAGGCGACCGAATTCGAGAATCTGAGGTCCGCCTTGCAGTTACGCCTGGATCCATGAGCCGCGCCGCCTTGCCATACCCCAATTGGGGGACGCGCCTTAATGTCCTGCCTGATAAGGTCGCAATATCTCATGGAATTCTTGCAACTTTGCGTTTATCCACCAGCGAACCGGTCCGCGGAGGTCGGCAATCCGACATGACATTCGAAACGAAGGAGCCATGAATACCGTGAAGGCGCGGGTCGTCACGTTTGCCCTCGATGCCCTCCGCTACGCACTCTACCTCTCCGTCGTTGAGAGAGTGGTGCGCGCGGTTGAAATCACTCCCTTG
>JACPSH010000016.1 GCA_016193395.1 Gammaproteobacteria bacterium | reverse complement strand
GCCGGAGACGGTTTTCCCCCAAAGCTTCCGCTTCGCTTCCGGCACGCTCGCGTAACCGTATCCGGGAAGGTCCACGAGCCGATGGTTGTCCGCCAACCCGAAGAAATTGATCTGTTGGGTCCGCCCGGGAGTCTTGCTGATTCGGGCGAGACGCCGGTTTCCCACAAGCGCATTGAGAACGCTGGACTTGCCCGCGTTGGAACGGCCCGCAATGGCGACCTCTCTTCCGTGATCCGGGGGCAATTGCGTCAGGCTGTGGGCGCCGCGCAGAAATCGCGCCTGTCGGTAATCGGCTTCACTCATGGGAGGCAGTTGCGGCGCGGCGGCTTGCCGCGACATGCAATTCTCCGGGTTTTTTCGGTAAGATGCCCGTCCAGATGAGGGACCTTCAGAAACAGGAATTACCAGGGATCTTTCCAATGAAGCTCGGGGTCGTCACGTTCGCAGTCATCCTTGCGTCCAGCGCCCCAGGCGCCCAGGCCGCGGGCGATCCAGCCGCCGGCAAGCAAAAATCCGCGACCTGCAGCGCCTGTCACGGCCCGGACGGCAACAGCGTCAACCCCGTCTGGCCGAAGATCGCCGGTCAGCACGCCGAGTATGCAAGGAAGCAGCTTCTCGACTTCCAGTCCGGACGGCGCGAAAACGCCCAGATGACGCCGATGGCGACACCCTTGTCCGCGCAGGACATCGATGATCTGTCCACGTACTTTTCCACCCAGGTCATCAAGCCCGGCACCACTGCGCCAGAACATATGGATCTGGGGCAGCGGCTCTACCGCGCGGGCAGCGCCAGGGACGGCCTGCCGGCCTGCATGGCCTGTCATGGACCGAACGGCATCGGTAATCCCGCCGCGGGATATCCCGCCGTGCAGGGGCAATACGCCGAATACACCGCCGCCCAGCTCAAGGCGTTCAAGGCCGAACAGCGCGCCAACGACGCCAACAGCATCATGCGCGACATTGCCGCGAAGATGGGCATCGCGGAGATTGAGGCTGTTTCCGGCTACATTCAGGGCCTGCGCTGAAACCCGGCCCGTTTCCGCGGGTCCAAAGTCCGGTGGCAGCGCCTTCCCTTCCAACACGACATCAACGCGGATGACCCCTGCATGAACATACGTCTGTTACCACAACGCCTGTCGCTTGCGCTGCTGGTTCTGCTTGTCGCGCCTTCGGCAGCGCGGTCTCTGGGAGATTCCTACGAGGATGTGCGGCCGGCTCAACCGACCCTGACCGAAGGCAAGATCGAAGTCCTGGAATTCTTCTGGTACGGCTGCCCGCACTGTTATGACTTCGAGCCGTTCCTGGAAAAGTGGCAGGCGGCCAAACCCGCCGATGTCGAATTTATCCGCATCCCGGGGGTTCTGAATCCGCAGTGGGTCCCCCACGCGCGCGCGTATTACGCGGCGCAGAAACTGGGCGTTCTCGACAGGATCCACAGGCCGCTGTTCGATGCGCTGCACAAGGACAGGGAAAAGGTGTTCACGGAAGAAGCGCTTCAGAACTTCTTCGAATCGCACGGCGTCGCCCCGAAGGAATTCAAGCGGGTCTACGATTCCGCGGAGATCACGACGCGCGTCAAGCAGGCCCTGGTTCTGGCGCAGAATTACCGGCTGGAAGGCGTGCCGGCAATCATCGTGAATGGCAAGTACCGCACCGCCCTTTCCCTGGCCGGCTCGTACGCTGGCGTGATTGAAGTGATTGACGCGCTGGTGACGCGCGAGAGGGAAGCGAACAAACAACAATAGGATTGGCGCGCCCTAGAGGATTCGAACCTCTGGCCTTCAGCTCCGGAGGCTGACGCTCTATCCAGCTGAGCTAAGGGCGCGAGTGGCAGCGACAAGCTACAAGTTATAAGCCACAAGTACAACCGGGGGCCGTCCTCCGTGTTTTCCGTGCCCGGCCCGGGCGCTATACTCTGCCCGCCCATTCAAAGGGGATCTCGAAAATGACGCAGGAACAGGACCGCGAATTTTTTCGCAATTATTCGATCGTCATCGGCATCCTGGCGGTGATGATCGTTATCTTCTTCATTCTGGCGAGGGTATTCGGCATTGACGAAAGCGCACACACCTCCCAGCGCACGGGGGAGGTTTCAGAGCTGACCAGACCGGTCGGCGAAGCGGTGGTGACCGGTGCCGAGCAGCCCGCGGTGGAACCGGCCGCGACCGCGGAAACCGTTGCGACCGCTGCTCCTCCTGCTGCGGCAGCCGCCCCGGCCGATGTGGGTAAACAGACTTACAGCGGCCTGTGCTTCTCCTGCCACGGCACCGGATTGCCGGGCATCCCGCAGTTCGGGGACAAGGCCGCGTGGGCGCCACGCATCGCGGCGGGGACGGATCTCCTGCACGAACATGCACTGAAGGGATACACGGGCACCAGCGGCATCATGATGCCGGCGAAGGGAGGCAACCCTGCGCTCTCCGACGACGAGGTCAAGTTGGCGGTGGACTACATGGTGGCGAACAGTCAGTAACCGCGAGCGGATGGGTGAAACGGAGGGAGGCGGTGCCTCCCCTTTTTTATTCGAGGACTCGGGACTCGGGACTCGAAAAAGCGTGCTTCCACTTCTCGGGTGTCAAGCCTCAGGCGGGTTGCAGGCCGGCGTAGGCCAGCACCAGCCATTTGCTGCCCGCGGCCGCGAAATTCACCTGCACGCGCGCCTGGCTCCCGTAGCCTTCGACATTGAGCACGATCCCCTCGCCGAACTTCGCATGCAGGACGCGCTGACCGAGGCGGAAACCGGCGCCGTCCGGTGCTTCGGCTTCGCGCGCATACAGGGCCCGCGATACATCGCCGCCGACGCGCACATCCTCCATGAGTTCGGCCGGCAATTCGCGCAGAAACCGCGACGGCTGCGGATAGAACTCCGTGCCGTGCAGGCGGCGGTGCTGCGCGTAGGTCAGCGTCACGCGCCGCTGCGCGCGCGTCAGGCCGACGTAACACAACCGCCGCTCCTCCTCGAGTTGCCGGGCGTCCTGGCTGCTGTGCTGGTGCGGGAACAGGCCCTCTTCCATACCGACCAGAAAAACCTGCCTGAACTCGAGCCCCTTGGCCGAATGCAGCGTCATCAATTGCGCGCAGTCTGCTTGGGCGTCTGCCTGGGTCTCGCCGGACTCGAGCGCGGCGTGGGCAAGGAAGGCCTGCAGCGGCCCGATCTCGCCATGTAATTCCGGATCGAGCTCGAATTCGCGGGCGGCATTTTGTAGTTCATCGAGGTTCTCGATCCTGCTCAGGCCCTTCTCGCCGGGCTCCTTGCGGTAATGCTCACGCAGCGCGCCGGCTTCCAGCGCGGCGGCAACCGCCTCGCCAGGTCCCTGCCTACGCACCTGTTCGCCGATGCCATGGATGAGCCGCAGGAACTGGTCCAGCGCGGAAAGGGCGCGCGACGGCAGCATCTTGTCGCGCATCGTCGCCAGCGCGGCTTCCCATAACGATCCGGCCTGCGCCCGGGCCGTAACGCGCAGGTGTTCCATCGTGCGCTGGCCGATGCCGCGAGGCGGCGTGTTGACGATGCGTTCAAATGCGGCATCGTCATTGCGGAACACCGCGAGCCGGACATAGGCAAGCGCATCCTTGATTTCCGCGCGCTCGTAGAAGCGCAGTCCGCCATAAACGCGGTATGGGATCCCGGATTGCATCAATATCTCTTCCAGTACCCGCGACTGCGCGCTCACCCGGTAGAGGATCGCGCAGTCCTCGTACCGCCCGCCACCTTCGCGCTCGGCGGCGATCCGATCCGCCACGAAACGCGCCTCGTCGTGTTCGTTGAACGCGGAATAAAGCTGCACCCGCGCGCCGTCCCCCGCCGCTGTCCAGAGTTCCTTGCCCAGGCGCGTGGCGTTGTGCGCGATCAGGGCGTTGGCGGCCCTGAGGATGACGCCGGTCGACCGGTAATTCTGCTCGAGCCTGTGCAGCTTCGCGGCGGGGAAGTCGCCCTGGAAGCGCTGCATGTTCTCCATGCGCGCGCCGCGGAAGCTGTAGATGGACTGATCGTCGTCGCCCACCGCGAAGAGGGACCCGTCATGGCCGACGAGCAGGCGCAGCCACGCATATTGCAGGCTGTTCGTGTCCTGGAATTCATCGACCAATACGTGCCGGAAGCGTTGCTGGTAATGCGCAAGCCGCTCCTTCTGTTCGCGGAACAGCTCGTGCGCGCGCAGCAACAATTCGGCGAAATCCACCAGTCCGGCCCGCGCGCAGTGTTCCTCGTAGGCCCGGTAGATGCGGATCATCTGGCGCAGCGACGGGTCGCCCCGGTCGTCCAGGTGCTGCGGGCGCAGACCTTCATCCTTCTGCGCGTTGATGTACCATTGGGCTTCGCGCGGCGGGTGTTGCGATTCGTCCAGCTCGAGGCCGCGGATCACCCGCCGCACAGTGCGCTGCTGATCCTCGCTGTCGAGGATCTGGAAATTCTCCGGCAGCCCCGCTTCCTGCCAGTGCGCGCGCAGGAGGCGGTGGGCGATGCCGTGAAAGGTGCCGACCCACATCCCGCCGATGGGGTGTTGCAGCAGCGATTCGATGCGCCCACGCATCTCCCCGGCCGCCTTGTTGGTGAAAGTCACCGCGAGGATCCCGTGGGGATGCGTCTGACCGGTCTGGATGTACCACGCGATCCGGTGTACCAGCACGCGGGTCTTGCCGCTCCCAGCGCCCGCCAGCACCAGCACGTTGCCGGCCGGCGCCGCGACCACCTCGCGCTGCGCGGCATTCAAACCGTCGAGAACCATCGAAACATCCATGCGCGGATTCTACTTGAACGCGCGCGTCCATCGGAGCCGTTCGAGCCGATGCTAGAATACGGCGCATCCCCATGCACTCCACCGCGATCAAGACCAGGCAGCGCGCGCGTCCGCGCAGCAACGAAGGCGTTCTTCGCCAAGCCCTAGACGCCGCGCGCGGCCGCGGTGCCACGGCCGCGGAAGCGGAGATCGGCACGGGCAGCGGGCTGACCGTCACGGTCCGTAACGGCGAAGTGGAAACCGTCGAACACCAGGCCGACAAGGGGCTGAACATCACCGTGTACGTGGGCCGGCGCAAGGGCAGCGCAGGCACGACCGACTTCTGCGACAAGGCGCTGGCCGATACCGTAGCCGCCGCCTGCACGATCGCGGAGTACGCAAGTGAGGATCCGTGCGCGGGCCTCATCGATCGCGCCTTCCTGGCACGCTCGATCCCCGATCTCGATCTGCACCATCCCTGGACACTCGCGCCGGAAGAGGCCATCGAGCTGGCCTGCGAGTGTGAGCAGCACGCGCGCGAAGCCGACCCACGCGTAACCAATTCCGACGGAACCCAGGTCAGCACCTACTCCGGCAGCCACCTCTACGGCAACACGCACGGTTTCGCAGGCGGTTGGGAATGGTCGAGCCACACCTTCGACTGTTCGATGATCGCGGGCTCCGGCGGCGGCATGCAGCGGGACGGTTGGTTCACGCGCGCGCGCGATCATCTCGATCTGGAGGATGCGCGGTCCCTCGGCCGGCATGCCGCCGCGCGCACCACGGCCCGCCTCGGCGCGCGGCGGCTCAACACGCGAAACGCCCCCGTCATCTTCGAGGCGCCGGTCGCCGGCGGCCTGTTCGGCGCGTTTGTCTCCGCCGTCTCCGGCGCGGCGCTCTATCGCAAGGCGAGCTTCCTGCTCGGTCGCCTCGGCACCGCGGTCTTTGCCAATCACGTGCGCATCCACGAGGAGCCCTACCTGAAGAAAGGCATGGGCAGCGCGCCCTTCGACAACGACGGGATGGCGACGCAGGCGCGCGACCTGGTGCGCGACGGCGTCCTGCAAGGCTATGTGCTGAGCGCCTATTCCGCGCGCAAGCTGGGCATGGCCCCGACCGGCAACGCCGGCGGCGTGCATAACCTGATCGTCGAACATGGCGGCAAGGACCTGTCGGCGCTGTTGAAGACCATGGATACCGGGCTGCTCATCACCGACCTGATAGGGTTCGGCGTCAACCAGGTGACCGGCGATTATTCGCGCGGGGCCGCCGGTTTCTGGGTCCAGGGCGGGGAGATCCAGTACCCGGTGGAGGAGATCACGGTGGCGGGAAATCTCGCGGACATGTACCGGCGCATCGTCGAGATCGGCGGCGACGTGGATCGGCGTGGCAACATCCAGACCGGCTCCGTTTTAATCGAGCGCCTCACCATCGCCGGGGAATGACCCGATCCGGGGCGCGCCGCGGCCGCCGGAACCTGCAGGGGCCACGCCTTCACCCGCTTGCGCCTGCGCTCGGCCTTGTGCTTTAGTGCGGGGAACCGTTCCCGATTCGAGGTACCGTGACCGCCGTACCACAAGCTGTTCCCGCCGCCGATGTGCACGCGGCGCTCGCCAGTGTCATCCGGGCCGCCAACCGCATCGTCCTCGGCAAGGAGAACGCGATCCGGCTTGCGCTGGCCTGCCTGATTGGGCGCGGCCATCTTTTGATCGAGGACCTCCCAGGCGTCGGCAAAACGACGCTCGCGCACGTACTGGCGAAGACGCTCGGTCTTTCCTTCCAGCGCATCCAGTTCACCAGCGACATGCTGCCGGCCGATATCCTCGGGGTATCCGTCTACAACCGCGACGCGGGCAGTTTCAGCTTCCATCCCGGCCCGATTTTTTCCCAGGTGATCCTGGCCGATGAGGTCAACCGCGCGACGCCGCGCACGCAGAGCGCATTGCTCGAGGCGATGGAGGAGCGCCAGGTCACCATCGAGGGGAACACGCGGACACTGCCGCACCCGTTCTTCGTGATCGCCACGCAGAACCCCTCCAACCAGGTCGGAACCTTCCCCCTGCCCGAATCGCAACTGGATCGATTCATGATGCGGTTGCAGCTCGGCTACCCGGACAACCGGGCGGAACGCGAGCTGCTCAAGGGCCGGGATCGCCGCGAACTGCTCGCCGAGACCGGCGCGGCCATTTCCAGCAGGGAACTGGAAGATTTGCAGCGTCAGGTGGACGGCGTCCACGTCTCCGATGCGCTGCTCGACTACCTGCAGGATCTGCTGGAATTCAGCCGCGTATCGGCGCATTTCAGAAACGGTCTCTCGCCCCGCGCCGGTCTGGCCATCCTCCGCGCCGCGCAGGCCTGGGCGCTGATGCACAGACGCGCGCACGTCCTTCCGGAGGACGTCCAGTCCGTGCTGCCCAGCGTGATCGGCCACCGACTGATCGCCCTGGAAGAACAGGAGGAATCCGGCGGCACTGCGGCGGTGGAACGCCTGATCCGGCAAGTCCCCATTCCCTGACGGGCCGATGCAAAACCCGTTTTGCATCGGCCTGCGCCCCAGGGCAGATTTCCTGCTCCTGCGAAATCTGCACTTCCGCCATCCCTGGCGGTCGGATGGGACGCATCATTTATCAAGCACGCGAGTGCTTGATAAATGGAGCGAGGCCAAAGCTCCGCTTTGGCCGAAGCGCGACGCAAAAGTCCACGGACGGACTTTTGCGTCAACCTGCTGACAATGGCGCAGACCATCGTCCTCGAGCGTGCGCTGTCCCCGGCGGCGGGCGCCGGTCCCGCGCCCGTGCGCCGGCGCGTCTACATCTTTTTCAGCCGCCAGGGCCTGATGTTCCTGATCACCCTCGTCGTCATGCTGCTCGGAGCCGTCAACTACACGAACAGCATGGCGTACCTTCTGACCTTCCTGCTCACCAGCCTGCTATTGGTGTGCATGCTGCACACTTACCGCAACCTGCGTGGCCTGGTGGTCAAACTGGCCGCGCCCGAGGCCGTGTTCGCTGGCGGAACCGCGCGGTTCCCGCTGCTGTTCGACAACCGAGCGGGCTACGATCGGCCGGGATTGAACGTGCGCCCCTATCCGCGGCAGCGCTGGTGGCGCGCCGACGGCGCGCCCGCGCACGGCTTCGACGTGCGCGCCGGCGAGATGCGCAACATCGACGTCGAAATCAGCGCGAAGCGGCGCGGATTGCTCAGGCTGGATCGGCTTTTGTTGAGCACGCGTTATCCGCTCGGGCTGCTGCAATCCTGGTCCTACCTCGATGCCGGCCCGACTTGCCTTGTCTATCCGCGACCGGCGGGTTCGGCGCCGCTGCCGCCCGTCGAGGGGGCGGAGTCCGCTCAACTTACCGGCCGGCATGCCGGCGCCGATGACTTCACCGGGTTCCGCGCCTACCGCCCCGGCGACTCAATCCGCAATATCGACTGGAAGGCGCTCGCCCGCGAGCAGGGACTGCTCGTGAAGCGTTTTGAGGGCGCGGGGGCGCACCGGCTGGTGCTGCGCTGGGATGCGGTCACGCCGGGGTTCGGCGTCGAGGCGCAGCTGTCGCAGTTGTGCCGCTGGGTGCTCGAGGCGGAGAAGCTGGGTTACCAATACGCGCTGGAGCTTCCGGGTATACGCGTCGATCACGGCCGCGGCGCCGACCATCAGCACCAGTGTCTGGAGCAGTTGGCGCGATATGGTCTCTGAAGCCATCTCGACGATCGGCCGCGGCGCCACGGGACGCGCGGTCCACCCGACCCTGGCATGGCTCGTTGTCGCGCTGACCACGGCCGCCGCGCCCCACTTCGCGCGGACACCGGTCTGGGTGCCGGTCGTCTACCTGGCGCTCGCGGCATGGCGCCTGTGGTCCCCCGCCGCGCCCCCTGGCCGCGAAGCGGCCCGGACCTGGCCGGCGCTGTTCCTGATCCTGTTTCTGGGCGCTTGCATCCTGGCCGGGGTCTACGCCAGTTACGGAACGCTCACCGGCCGCGACGCGGGCGTGTCCCTGCTGATCCTGCTGGCCGCCCTGAAACTGATCGAGCTCCGGCACGAGCGCGACTTCTACATCGCGATCTTCATCGGACTGTTCCTGCTGCTCACGAATTTCTTTTTCATCCAGTCGATCCTGAGCGCGGTGTTCATGGGCGGCGCCGCGGTGATCTTCGTCGCGGCCCTGGTCGGACTCAATGACGAGCGCGGGATCCTGGGCAGCGCGCGCAAGCTGCTCCTGGCGCTGGCCATGCTCGCCCAGGCGCTGCCGCTGATGCTGGTTCTCTTCGTCCTTTTTCCCCGCGTGGCGGGCCCGCTGTGGGGGATGCCCAAGGACGCGCGCTCCGGATCCACCGGCCTCGACGATGAAATGGCGCCCGGCGCCATCAGCGATCTCACGCTCTCGGATGAAGTGGCTTTCCGCGTCGAGTTCGCGGGCGCCATCCCGCCGCGATCGGAGTTGTACTGGCGCGGGCCGGTGCTCTGGTCCACGGACGGCGTGAAGTGGATCCAGGACCGGCCGCGCAGCGCGGAGCCGCAGTTCTCCGTGCAAGGCCAGGCCGTGGAGTACACGGTGACACTGGAACCCACCGAGCGGAACTGGCTGTTCAGCCTGGAATTGCCGTCGGCGCCGCCGCGGCAGGGGTGGTTCACGCATGACATGCAGATCCGTGTGCGCAGTCCGGTGCAGAACCGCGTGCGCTACACGCTCAGCTCCTATCCGGACCACGATCTGTTTGTCTCCGATCGCGAGGAGCTGCAGCGCGCGCTGCAATTGCCGCCGGGGAAACATGCGCATGCCGCAGGCCTCTCGGCCTCCTGGCGCGGAACCGGGCTGGATGACGCGCAGGTGATCCAGCACGCCCTTGAGTACTTCAACCAGGAAGAGTTCTACTACACGCTCAGTCCGCCGCCGCTGCTCGATGACACGGTGGACCAGTTCCTGTTCGAGACGCGCCGGGGCTTCTGCGAGCATTTCGCGGCGGCCTTCGTCGTCCTCATGCGCGCCGCCGGCATCCCGGCGCGCGTCGTGACGGGCTACCAGGGCGGCGCGATCAACCCGGTGGGCCAATACCTGATCGTGCGCCAGCGCGACGCGCATGCCTGGGCCGAGGTGTGGCTGGGCGAGGAAGGCTGGGTGCGGATCGACCCGACCGCCGCGGTGGCGCCCTCACGCATCCTGGAAGGCATCGAATCGGCGCTTCCGGAAAGCATATTCAACGTGCCGCTGGGATTGCAGGACAACCTGTTCGCACGCACGCTGTGGGAACGGTTCCGGTTCACCTGGGATGCCTTCAACAACCGCTGGAACCAGTGGGTGCTGGGTTATGACCGCAACCGCCAGTCACTTTTCCTCCACCGCCTCGGCCTCGGGGACATTGATACGCCGGGCCTGGTATTCGGGTTGACGATCACCGGGCTGCTGATTCTGCTCGCCGTTGCCGCGTGGCTGTTCAAGTCCGGGGTCCGCAGGTCCGATGAAGCGAAACGTCTCTACGACCGGTTTTGCAGGCGTCTTGCACGTTGCGGCATGGCGCGACAGCCAAGCGAGGGGCCCGAAGATTTCGCGCGCCGCGCCGGAAACCGCCTGCCGCAACAGGCAGAGGCCATTCGCGCCGTCACGACCCTGTACATCGCCGCACGCTACGCGGGAAGGAAAGAAGCGATGCCGGCTCTTCGCCAGGCGGTGGGCTTCTTCCGATCACCGTCCAATATACAGAATTGGCGTCAGGCCGGTACAACCAATTCCGGGAGGATTAGTTTGGGGCGGGATCTGTGATGGGTGCTCCCAGACTTTCACGGTTTACGCCGGCACCTGACAAGCAGTGAATTCACACAACACGGTGGGGAGAACCGGATCCGGAACGCTGCGCGTTTCCAGCTTTGAACTGTCTCAGAAGGGGGGTAAGGCCACCCCAGCTCTCGATGTCCGGGCGCCACTTGTTTCCGAGAAATCCCGGTAACATAATTAGCGTTCTAAAGCCGATTATTTTTCTTACTCCAACGGCAATCCATAAACTACGGATTAGGGGAAAACATCGTGAATAAGTCACCGCGATTACTGCAAACGATCGGAAGCGTGGTGGCGATACTGGCCACGGCGCCGAACCTCGCCTTTGCACAAACCGAAGGAATAACCGAAATCATCGTCACCGCCACCAAGCGTTCAACGACAATTCAGGACGTGCCGTTTTCGATCAATGCCCAAACGCAAAAGGACATTGAGCGCACCGGCTCCACCAATCTCGAAGATATTTCGCGCAACGTCGCCGGCATGACGATCCAGAACCTCGGCCCGGGGCAGAGCCAGGTGGCGCTGCGCGGCGTTTCCGCCGGCCAGATCGTACGCGACCAGCCGGGCGTGAAGGAGCAGGTCGGCGTGTATCTCGATGAATCGGTGATCTCGCTTTCCCTGTTCACCCCGGACCTCGACCTCTACGATCTCAACCGCGTCGAAACGCTGCGTGGCCCGCAGGGCACGCTGTTCGGCTCCGGTTCGGTGGGCGGCACCATTCGCTACATCACCAACCAGCCCGATATCGATGAGACCTCGGGGTCGCTTGAAGCAAACGTGAACACCAGCACGGACGGCGGTACGGGTGGTCACGCCAAGGGCGTGGCAAATATCGTATTCATGCCCGGCACGATGGCGCTGCGCGTGGCTGGCTTTCACACTGAATATGGCGGCTTCATCGACGCATTGCGCGAAGGCGGCGGCGACGACAATAACGTGAACGACGGTCACCGCTCCGGCGTTCGCGCGGCACTGTCGTGGCAGATCACGCCCGAATTCCTCGTAACGCCGCGGGTCGTATACCAGAAAGTCGAGGTCGACGGCTTCAACCGGCAGGAGGAATTCAATCTTTTTGCCAATCCCTACACCACCACCCGCCCAGCCGTGAACTTCCGCGAGCGCGAGCAGTTCCTGCTGCTGAATGAGGAATTTGATGACGAGACCTTCCTCGCCGACCTCAATGCCACCTACGACGCGGGCATGATCGACATCACCTCGATCACCAGTTACACCAATCGCGACATTCTGGTCAGCCGCGACGCCAGCGCGCTGACGGGCAGCGTTTCCGTCGATTTGAGCTTTCCGGACGCGGGCGTTCTCCTGCCTTCCAATCTCCGTGACACGACCGAGCTGAAACAGTTCACGCAGGAAGTGCGGCTGGCATCGGACACCGATTCCGCCCTGCAGTGGCTGTTCGGCGCGTTCTATTCCGACGTGGACCGCGATTACGCGCAGCGCTTGCCGACGCCGGGGTACGATTTCTTCACCGACGCAGCGTTCGGCGCGGGAACCTCCGCGGCGGTCGACAATGGCTTCGGCCTCGTGGACAATCCCTACCACGCTGACTTGCCCTACGACATCAAGCAATGGGCCGTCTTCGGCGAGGGAAGTTATGCAATATTCGAGCGGCTGACGTTGACCGCGGGTGCGCGTTATTACAATTTCGATGAAGACCGCGCATTCATTTCCGGCGGCCTGTTCAGGATGAAGCGATCTTCGGCGGCTTTCAGAGCTACGAGGACGAGACATCGTGGAACTATGAAGTCGGGTTGAAGATGTCCCGCCCGAACTACACGTTCAACGCGGCCGCCTATTACAATGACATCTCCGACCTGCAGGTGACGCTCGACGCGGGTTCCTGCTCCTCACGAATTTCCTTCAACGTGCCGGATGCGCACTCCCAGGGCGTCGAAGTGGAGTTCAACTGGGTGCCGGTCGGCGGCCTCGAGCTCACTTTCGCCGGCAACTGGCAGGAGGCGGAGTTCGATTCGACGGTGCGCGATGGCACCGGCAACATCATCGGCGGCATCGAGGACGGCAACAGGCTGGCGTCGGTACCGAAATACCAGTTGGCGGCGGGAGCGGCTTATTATTTTCCGATGGAAGCCTTCTTGCAGGGCATGGAAGGGTTCGTCGCCGGCTCCGTGCAGCACATCGGGAGCCGCTACACCCAGCCGTCAGATCAGGTTCCGGGGGCGGGCAACTTCGTGTCGAACCTGCCGTTCGGCGGCGCCACCGGCGCCGATGTGACGGCGATCGATCTGAGGCTCGATTCCTATACTATTCTTAACCTGAACGCCGGCTTTGAGAACGATACCTGGGGCCTCATCGTCTACGTGAACAACGTCACCGATGAAAATGCCAATCTGGCTTTCGACCGCGAACGTGGCGGGCGCGCCCGACTTGGCTTCCACACGAACCAGCCGCGTACTATCGGGGTGACAGTGCGTCGCGCGTTCTGATTCAGGCGCAAAGGAAGGACTCATTCCATACGTCAGGGATAGGAAAATCATCGCGCGCTGATTCCGGATTGTAGTCTTGAATTGGCGAATCTTCGACCCGGGTCCGGCGGTCGTGGCGAAACCGGTCCAACGGGCAGCATGTGATCCGACCTGAATTGCCGGTGCGCCACTCACGGAGCTCCTATCCGGAGTCGTGCGGGCCGGTTCGGGCAGGGCTGAGACAAATGGGGTTATGCGCCGGTCGCTCAGGCTCTGTTTGGGGAGAGAAATACAATCGACTTTCCGCAAAATGGTCAATCTCGGGAATGTTGTCTTTCATTCATCCTATTCAGGTTCGAACTACGCTACTTGGGATCATGCGCTTCGGTGCAGGCGCGCAAAGGGTCCGTCGCGTTTCAACAGTTCCGCGGCCGTGCCAATCTGCGCGATCACCCCGCGATCGAGAACGATGACGCGATCCGCCGCGGCGATGGTGGAGGAGCGGTGCGCGATGACAATGCAGGTGCGGCGGCCGCGGATTTTCTCCAGCGCAAGCTGGATCTGCCGCTCGGACTCGAGATCCAGGGCTGAAGTCGCTTCGTCGAGGATCAGGATCGGGGCATCCTTGAGCAGCGCGCGTGCCAGCGCGATGCGTTGGCGCTGTCCGCCGGACAGCAGCGCGCCGCGGTCGCCGATCCGCGTTTTCAGCCCCTCCGGCAGGGTTCGGATGAACTCCATGGCATGCGCCGCTTCCGCCGCGGCGACGACCTCCGCATCAGAGGCCGACCGGCGCGCGCCGTAGGCGATGTTGTTGCGCACTGAATCGTTGAACAGGACGATGTCCTGGCTGACCAGCCCGATCGCCGAACGCAGGCTGGCAAGCGTGATCTCGTGGATGTCGCGTCCGTCGATGAAGATCCGGCCCGGGCCCGCCACGTAAAAACGCGCGAGGAGATGTGCCAGCGTCGTCTTGCCGCTGCCGGAGGCGCCGACCAGCGCCACGGTTTCACCGGGCCGGATTTGCAGATCGATGCCATGCAGCGCGGACCGGGCGCCGGCATCGTACTGGAAATCCAGCCCGCGGATCGCGATCTCGCCGCCCACCGCTCCCAGTTCGATGACGCCTGTGTCCCCCTCGGAAGGTTCGTCGAGCAGCCCGAACACGCTCTCGCAGGCCGCCAGCCCGCGCTGGATGTGCTCGTTGATGCGCACCAGCCGCTTCAGCGGCGGCAGCACCATCGCGGTGGCGCCGAAGAAGGATACGAACGATCCGACGCTCAGCGTCCCGGCCATCGCCTGGCGCCCGGCGATGAGTACGATCGCGGCCAGCGCCAACGCGGTGATGATCTCGACCGCCGGGCTGCCGGCGACGGCGGCGGCGGCCGCCTTCATGCTGAAGCGGCGGTTCGCGTTGATGATCTCGCCGAACCGGGCGGCCTCCTGTTCCTGCCCCCCGTACAGTTTGACAATGCGATGGCCGTCGATGGCCTCCCCCAGGCTCTGGTGAATGTCGGCCATCGAGTCCTGCACGCGCCGGTTCATCGCCCGCAACCGCGCGCGGAGCGCGTTCACCGTCGCCACGATGAACGGCGCGCTGATCGCCGCGACCAGGGTCATCTGCCAGTTGACGTAGAACATCCAGCCCACGAGACCGGCGACGTACAGGGAGTCCCTGAACACCACCGTGATGGCCTCGGTCGCGGCCTGTTTGATCTGCGTGACGTCGTAGGTGAATCTCGAGATGACGCCGCCCGCGCTGTGCCGGTCGTGATATTCGCTCGGGAAGGTCAGCAGTTTCCCGAACATCGCGGCGCGCAGATCCATGATCACCCGGCTGGACACCCAGGCCAGCGACAGCATGCTGATGTAGGACGCCGCGGCGCGGAGGGTGAACAGCATGATGAGGTATACGGGGATGCGCACGATCATCTCCGGGTCGCGCCCGATCAGCGCGTCATCCAGGATGGGCTTCAGCAACGCGGCGACCGCCGGGGCCGTCGCGGCGAGCACCAGCATGCCGGCCAGCGACACGAGGAAGGTGCGCCAGTAGGGCGCGACGTAAGCGAGCAGCCGCCGGTACAGGCTGAGATCGGAGGAACGTGGAAGGCCGGGCGTCATCGGCGGCGAGTATATCGCAATGTACTAATCCGCCGTGGCCGGGCAAAATGTGCCCCTGCCGGGGCCCTGCATCCATGTCGAAGACACATCCCATCATCGCCGTGACCGGATCCTCCGGCGCCGGGACGACCGGCGTGAAGCTGGCCTTCGAGCAGATCTTCCGCAAGGAGGGCGTGACCGCCGCCTTCGTGGAAGGCGACAGCTTCCACCGTTACGACCGCCGCGAGATGGATGAAGCCGTGGAGCTGGCGCACGCCGAAGGCCGCACCATCACGCACTTCGGCCCCGAGGACAACCTGTTCGATGAGCTGGAAACGCTGTTCCGCGAATACGCGGAACGCGGCACCGGCCGGCGCCGCCATTATGTGCACAACGAGGAAGTCGCAGCGCGTTACGGCTGTCCTCCCGGCACGATCACGCCCTGGGAATCGCTTCCCGAGCCGACCGATCTCCTGTTCTACGAGGGTCTGCACGGCGGCTTGAAGACCGAGCGCTGCGACGTCGCCCGCTTTGTCGACCTGCTCATCGGCGTGGTGCCCATCATCAACCTGGAGTGGATCCAGAAGATCCATCGGGACAAGGCGGTGCGCGGCTACACGGCCGAGGATGCGACCAGGATGATCCTGGATCGCATGCACGACTACGTGTACTACATCACCCCGCAGTTCTCCCGCACCGACATCAATTTCCAGCGCGTCCCCACCGTGGACACCTCCAACCCGTTCGCGGCGGATGAAATCCCGACCGCCGATCAGAGTTTTTCCGTCATCCACATCCGCAACCTGCATAAAGTGGCGGTGGATTTCCGCTACCTGCTGGACATGCTGGAAGGGTCTTTCATGTCCACGCTGGACACGATCGTAGTGCCGGCGGGCAAACTGATCCTGGCCATGCAGCTCATTGTCAACCCGGTCATCCGCCGCATGGTGGACGAACGGAACGCCGGCTGACAGGCTGCTGAACAAGTCCATCCAGGACTTGTCAGAGCACGGCGGAAAATTGCTCCTGCATTTTCTGCATTTCCGCCATCCCTGGCGGTCAGAAAACGAAAGTGTGATTTTCGTTTTCCTTCATTTCCCAATCGTTCAGGCGATTGGGAAATGGCCATACATCCATGTATGGCGAGAACCTCTGAACTTGTTCAGAAGTTCCTTAATCGGCGGCGCGAGCGTTCCCCGCGGATCAGACCCGTATGCGCATCCGGTCCGTGGCGCCGCCTTGGGCCTGCGGCGCGGTGCCGCCGCCGGACATCAGCGCCAGTCCGCGCTGGTAGCACGCGGCCGCCGCGGCGTGCTCGCCCTGATATTCGAGCAGCGCGGCCAGTTCCTGCAACGCATCGGGTCCGGGCTGCAATCCAATCGATTCTTCCAGGTAACTCCGCGCCTTGCCCCACAGGCTGCCGCGCCGGCACAACCGCCCCAGGGTCAGCAGCAACTCCGGATCGCGCGGCTGTTCCTGCAGCCAGTGTTCGGCGTTCTTGAGTTGCCTGTTCGGATCGGCGCCCTCCACCTGACCGTAAAGACGCATCAGGCCGGGATCCCTTGAACGATCCAGGTGATGCCGCAACAGCACCTCGCAGTCCGCCGTTTCGGGGAAACGCAGGCGCTCCGTCACATAGGCCTCGAGGACCCGGGGTTCACGGCGCATGCGCCGCGGGATCGCGTGCCACACGGCATCCAGCCGCATGCGGTCCGCCCCGCGCCCGGCATCGCGGATCAGGCCGGCATAGGCTTCCACCTTGCCGCTGCTCAGCTGCTCGGCCGGAAGCGTCCTGGCGGGTTCGAGCTCTTTGAGCAGTTCGAGCGCGCCGCCCCAGTCGTGCAGGCGGCGGCTGGCTTCCCACAGGAGGCGTTTCACCTGCCGCGCCTCGGGGTAGCGCGCCTGCAGATCGCGCAGGGAGGCGCCGGCCTGTTCGACCCGGCCTTCGCCCAGTTCCAGTTCCGCGCGCGTCAGGCCAACCGCGAGCAGCGAGTCCTGACCGGTTTCCCCGGCGCGGTCGAGATGGCGATCGCGGCGCTCGGCGGCGCCCTGCTTGTGAGCCGCGCGCGCCGCGTAAAGATAATGGATGAGCGGGGCGCGGCTGTGGGCGGCGCCCTTTACGAAGGCGCGTTCCGCCAGCCTCCATTCGCCCTCGAGCATGGCCTGCAGGCCGCGCGCGAGCAATGCCTCCGACTGGTGCAACCGCCTCCGCGACGTCCACAGTCTGAAGCTGCGAGGCAGGCGGAAAATCCCCGCGACGATGCGTGCGATCAGCCATGCACACGCCACAGCCAGGACCAATGCCACCGCAAACACGCTGGTGCTGGTCTGCATGCTCCAGTCGCCAACCATCACCACGACCCGGCCGGCGTCTTTTGCGATCAGGATGCCGAGGGCTATGGACGCCAGGAAGGCGAGCAAAGCGACAAGCAGCACCCTCATGGCTGCGGTGCGGCCGAGTCCGGCACAGCCCCCTCCACCGCGCGTTCGTGCACGAAGGCGCGAAGAGTTTCCATGGATGAAGTGATATCCGGCAACTCCGGATCCAGATCGAGCTGCTGCATGCGCTTGAAGGAATCCAGGACGTTGGCCACGTCCGCGCTGCTCGTGTCGAAGTGGCTGCGCAACCAGTCATCCAGAGTCGCCAGCGCCGCGTGCAGCATGCGCATATCCCGGCGCGCGACCGCGAGGCGAGCCGTTTCAATCTGAAGGCGCAGGTTCTGGAACAGGAAATACTGCTCCTCGGGCAGCAGCGTCGCCCCGGTCGCCGCGCCGGTGCGCGACACGACGACCAGGCTCTTGAACTCTCTCCAGATCGATGAGAGCAGGCCGCGCCATCCCGACTGCGCGCCGGCCTCGCCACGATCCCGCGCGCCCTGCGCCCTGCCGGACCGTCCGCCCAGCGGCAGGGAATCGACGCGATCCGACAGGTCGGTCAGATAGAGCGCGAGTCCGCTGATGTCTACGTCTCGGACCGCCTTCAGCGCATCGATGTCGGCGGCAAGCTGGGCGCGCAGATCGTCAAGACCGGGGTCATCAAGATGGCGCAGGCGCGCGGCGGCTGACTCCATTGCCGCCAGGGCGGTGGGCACGTCATGCAACAGTTGCAGTCGCTGCGTGGCGATGACCAGCAGGTGCTCGACCTCCGCCAGCGCCCAGTCGAGATTCGTCTGGCGGCTTGAGGCGAGCAGGCCGGCGATGGCCTGCGCGGCCGCGGATTCCTTCCGTTCGAGCGACGTCAGCGCGTCGCGCAACTGCCGGGTTTCGAGCCGGGACTGATCCAGATCGCGCTCCAGCCGATCGATGCGATTCACGAGACGATCCGTCTCCGCGCGTCGGGTATCGGACAACGCCTCCTTCTGACGCGTGTCCTCATAGAGGACAAACACCGCCAGCAGCGCCGCTACGGACAGAACCAGGGACAGGAGGCCGAGAAAGGCTGCCTTGCCGCGTCGCGCTCGCGTGTCCGTCGGCGCGGCGACGCGGGTATCCACGGATCCGGGATCGGTACTCATGCCTGTTCCGACAGAGTTTGCGTGATGGTGTCCATCAGTCCTTCATCGCTCGCAGCCCGCGCCACCCGGACGGGCGCCCGGAATCCGAGGCCCGACGCGCGTCTGGCGACGCGCCCGCTGATGGTCACGAGCGCCGTGCCGAGCAGGGCGGCGCGCCATTCCGGATCGGTCATCGACACGAGTTGTTCCAGGCCCTGAACGCTCGTGATCACTATGACATCGGGTGGTTCATCACGCCACATCCGCCTCAGCCCGGCCGGATCCGGCTCGGGCGCCGCCCGCCGGTAGACCTCCGCCGAGGTCACGCGCGCGCCTCGCCGCGTCAGTTCCCGACAGAGGATCATGCGCCCCTCGATCCCGCGAACGATCAGGACTGATCGGCCGCGCACCCGCTCTTCCTTGAGGCTGGCGAGCTCCAGTAGCGCCTCCGATCCGTACTGATCGCCGCGCGGCGTCATCGCGTCGATGCCCCGCATCTCCAGTTCCGCGGCGGTCCCCGCGCCGACGGCGTAGACCGGCTTTCCGGAATGCGCGGATACGAATTCCGGGCTCAGCTTCTCGGCAAACAGCACCGCATTGCGGCTGACGAAGATGACCGCGTCGTACGCGGCGCGCGCCTGCAGGGCCAGGCGGGCGGGCCCGTCGTCCTGCGGCGGCAGGATGGTCATGGCCGGGATGCGGATGGCTCGGCCGCCGGCGGCCCGGATCATGTCGCACAGACGCTGCGCCTGCTGCCGGGGCCGCGTCACCAGGATCGCCTTGCCGCGCAACGGCGAGTCGGCGTCAGACGCCATGGCCGATCTCCTTCAGGATGTCTCCCGCCCCCTGCGCCAGCAGGGCGCGGCCGAGCGCATCTCCCAGTTCACCCGGCCGCCCGATCGCGCCGGTGGCGCGCGAACGGAGCAGCCGGCTGCCATCCGCGCTCGCCACCAGGGCTTCCAGGATCAGCCCGGCGCGATCGATTCGGGCGTAGGCGGCCAGTGGCAGGTGACAGCCGCCGAAGAGACGGGCGCCGACGGCGCGCTCGGCCAGCACGCAGGCATGCGCATCCGGGTTATCGAGCGGCCGGATCATTTTCAGGGTGAGTTCATCGCTACGGCGGCATTCGATCCCCATCACGCCCTGGCCGGCCGCCGGCAGCATGACCGAGGGATCGAGATACTCGCGGATGCGGTCGGAGAATCCGAGCCGTCCGAGCCCGGCCGCGGCCAGGATGAGCGCGTCGAAATCGCCGCGGTCGAGCTTTTCCAGGCGCGTTCCGACGTTGCCGCGGACGTCCATGAGGCGGAGATCGGGGCGCCGGTTCAGCAACTGGCTTCGGCGCCGCAGGCTGGAGGTGCCGACGCGCGCCCCCGCGGGCAGCGCCTGTACGCTGGGGTAGGCGCGCGAGATCAGTACGTCGCGGGCGTCGGCCCGCGGCAACATGACCGGCAGCGCCAGGTCCGGCGCCAGTTCAACCGGAACATCCTTCATCGAATGCACGGCCATGTCCGCCGCGCCGTCGAGCAGCGCCTGCTCCAGCTCCTTGACGAACACGCCCTTCCCGCCCATCGCGGGCAGCGAGGTGTCGAGGAAACGATCGGCCTGAGTCGCGATGCCGTCGATGTCGACGCGCAGACCGGGATGCGCGGCCTGCAGCCGCTCGCGGACGTGCTCCGCCTGCCACATCGCCAGGGGGCTCCGGCGGGAGATGATCCGCAATGTGCGCATGGATGCAGTCGGTTCCCGAATATATTTTCGTGGATGTTCTGGCTACACTAGCCGTGCCGCGCTGACCGACCCACCCATCTCGAGCCTGTAACCAAGCACATGAAACTGGGCGTCGTCATGGATCCCATCTCCGGGATCAACGTCAAGAAGGACAGCAGCTTCGCCATGCTGCTCGCGGCGCAGCGCCGCGGCTGGCCCGTGCAGTACATGGAATTGAACGACCTGTTCGTCCGGGACGGCACTCCCATGGCGCGCATGCGGGCCCTGTCGGTGGACGATCGCCCGAATGATTGGTTCCGCTTTCACGGTGAACAGATCTCGCCTCTTTCCGGTCTCGACGTCATCCTGATGCGCAAGGACCCGCCGGTCGATACGGAGTATATCTACTCGACCCACCTGCTTGAACTCGCGATGCGCCAGGGTGCGCTGATTGTCAATGATCCCGTCAGCCTGCGCGATGTCAACGAAAAACTCTTTATCACCCACTTTCCGCAATGCATCCCGCCCACGCTCGTGACACGCAGCGCGGCGCAGATCCGCGACTTCGTGAACGAGCACGGCGACGTCGTGCTCAAGCCCCTGCACGGCATGGGCGGCATGTTCATCTTCCGCCTCAACCGCAAGGATCCGAACGTGGCGGTCATTACCGAGTCGCTGACCGAATTCGAGTCGCGGTTCGTCATGGCCCAGAGGTTTCTCCCGGAGATCGAGCAGGGCGACAAACGCATCCTGCTCATCGACGGCGAACCGGTCGGCTATGCGCTGGCGCGGATCCCGAAGGCGGGCGACTTCCGTGGCAACCTCGCGGCCGGCGGGCGCGGGGTCGGCGTCGAACTCAGCGACCGCGACCGCTGGATATGCGCCCAGCTTGCGCCGGTAGTGCGGGACAAGGGACTGCTGTTCGTCGGCCTGGACGTGATTGGGGATTACCTCACCGAGATCAACGTCACCAGCCCAACCTGCATCCGGGAGCTGGACGCCGCGTTCGAACTGGACATCGCCGGCCAACTGCTCGATGTCGTCGCGGCCCGGCGTGGATCCTGAAGCACGCCCGGAGCGGATATAATAATAAGGAGACATGCGCGCGCGGGTTGAAAGACATTGACGGCGGCCGCAGCCCTGCCGGTGATCAGGCCGGTCGATCGGCTGGGATTGACACTTTGCCTCGCGGTGATTACCCATGCAGTCATTGTCCTCGGCGTCACGTTCACGCCCGAAGACGCGATTGAGCCGCGCTACGACACGATGGAGATCGTGCTCGTCCGCGAACAGACCCCGACGGCCCCGGAGCAGGCGACGCTGCTCGCCCAGGCGAGCCTCGAGGGCGGCGGCGATGCGGCTGACCAGGTCATTCCGGCCACGCCCCTGCCGCCGCCCTTCCCCGATGCACAGGCGGCGATAGTCCAGTCGCAGCCCGCCCCTGCCCCGCCGCCGCGGCCCGAGAGAAAGACCGAATCCAGGGACGTGTTGGCCGCGGAGGCGCCCGGGGAACCACAAGACGCCCGGAAGCCGGATCCGGTGGACGCGCCGCAGCCGCAGCACGCGCCAGCCGCCCCGCCCAGGCAGGCGCTGCCGAGCGCCGCCGCGTTGCTCACCAACAGTTTCAAGATCGCCGCGCTCTCCGCGGAGATCAAGGAAAAACTCGAGGCGCAGGCCCAGCGCCCCAAGCGCAAATTCGTCTCCGCGAGCACGCGCGAGTACAAGTATGCGGCTTACATGGAGGCCTGGCGCGCGAAGGTCGAACGGGTCGGCAATCTTAATTACCCGGACGAGGCGCGTAAGCGGCAGTTGTCGGGCAGCTTGATCCTGGACGTCGCCCTGAACCCGGACGGCAGCGTCAACGATATCGTCATCCGCCGGTCATCCGGCCAGAAAATCCTTGACGACGCGGCCGTGGGCATCGTCCACCTGGCCGCGCCGTTCGCGCCGTTCCCGAACGATATCCGCAAGGAAACCGACATCCTCCATATCACGCGCACCTGGCAATTCCTGAACAACGCCGGATTCCGCTGAGCCCGTCGCCCCCTGGCGCCGGTAGTCTGCGATACGGGGGCCGGATACAATATTAGCGTGCAAATCGCCAACCTCACCAACCAGTTCCTGATCGCCATGCCTAATCTGGCGGATCCCAATTTCCACCAGACGGTCACCTACATCTGCGCGCATAACGAGGACGGTGCGATGGGGATCGTCATCAACCGGCCGCTCGATCTCGCGCTCGGTGAAGTGCTTGCCCAGATGGAACTGGCCGCCTGCTCCAAGGACGTGGAACGGATGCCGATCTACCAGGGCGGTCCGGTGCAGACGGATCGCGGATTCGTCCTGCACCGGCCGGATTCGGAGTGGCAATCCTCGATCAGCGTCAGCGGCGATATCGGCGTCACCACCTCGCGCGACATCCTGCAGGCCATCGCCGAGGGACATGGCCCCGGCGATTCGCTGATCGCGCTGGGGTACGCCGGATGGGCCGCCGGGCAGCTGGAGCAGGAGATCAAGGACAATGCCTGGCTCAGCGGGCCGGCGGATACCGATATCATCTTCCGGATCCCCAGCGAGCAGCGCTGGGCGTCCGCGGCGCGCCTGCTCGGGGTGGAGCTGGAGAAGCTCTCCTCGGACGTCGGCCACGCGTGAATCGCCCGAACCTGCTCTGCTTCGACTACGGCGAGAAGCGGATCGGCGTTGCGGTCGGACAGAACCTGACCGCGACCGCCACCCCCCTGGAAATCATCGAGTCGCGCCGCGGACGGCCGGACTGGCGGCGGATTTCCGTTCTGATCCGTGACTGGCAGCCGCAGGCGCTGATCGTCGGCAACCCGCTCAACATGGACGGCTCGCGCCAACCCGTGACGGATGCCGCCGATCGCTTTGCACGCCAGCTGGCCGGACGCTTCGGGCTGCCGGTGCACCGCGCCGATGAACGCCTTTCCACCTTCGAGGCCACGCAGCGGACAGGCATGGGCAGCGGGGTGGACGCCGTCGCCGCCCAGGCTATCCTGGAGACGTGGCTCGCCGGTCAAGCGGCGCCGGGCCGACCGCCGGCCGGGTCCGTCAAGAGGCCCGCAGTTCCGCGATGAAACTCGAGCACACGGAAATCGAGCGGCTGATCGAGGACATGCAGGATCAGGCGGAGCGGCTCCTGCGTTCGACCGCGCGCGGGGATCCCCTGGTGATCGGCATCCATACCGGGGGAGTCTGGATCGCCGATCGGTTGCGGCGAGCGCTGCACATCGATTCGCCGCTCGGCGAGCTCAACATCGCATTCTACCGCGATGACTTCAGCCGCATCGGGCTGCACCCGCAGGTCGTGCCGTCCCGGCTGCCGTTCGCGGTGGATGACCGGCACCTGATCCTGGTCGATGACGTCCTGTATACGGGCCGCACGATCCGCGCCGCGATGAACGAGATCTTCGATTACGGCCGGCCGGCCAGCATCTGCCTTGCCGTCCTCATCGACCGCAGCGGGCGAGAGCTGCCCATCCAGGCGGACATCGTCGGGCGCAGACTTGAGCTGGAACCGGACGAACATGCTAAACTCACCGGCCCGGAGCCCCTGGCTCTGGTAATCAAGCAATCCGGATGACGGCGCGCGACATTCAGCTGGACCAGAACGGGCGCCTCAGACATTTCCTCACTACAGAAGGTTTAAGCCAGCAGCATCTCTACGAAATCCTCGACTACGCCGAATCCTTCGTCGGCGTCGCCGACCGGGCCGTCAAGAAAGTCCCGCTGCTGCGCGGAAAGACCGTCGTCAACCTGTTCTTCGAGCCGAGCACTCGCACGCGGACGACTTTTGAGCTGGCGGCGAAACGGTTGTCCGCCGACGTCCTGAACCTGGATGTCTCAACCTCTTCGGCCACCAAGGGCGAATCGCTTCAGGACACGCTGCGCACGCTCGAGGCAATGCACTGCGACATGTTCGTGGTGCGGCACGCCAACAGCGGGGCGGCCCACTTCATCGCGCGCCAGGTCGCGCCGCATGTCCGCGTGATTAACGGCGGTGACGGGCGCCACGCGCACCCGACCCAGGCCCTGTTGGACCTGTTCACCATCCGGCGCCACAAGCCCGACATCGCCTCGTTGCGTGTCGCCATCGTCGGCGACGTCGCGCATTCGCGCGTGGCCCGATCCGAGATCCACGCGCTCAACACGCTGGGGGCGCGCGAAGTCCGCGTCGTTGGACCGAGGACGCTGATTCCCTCGGAGATCGAAGCGATGGGCGTCAGGGTGTTTCATGACGTGTCGCAGGGGCTCGCCGACGTCGACGTGATCATCATGCTGCGCCTTCAGCGGGAACGCATGCGCAGCGCGCTCCTGCCGAGCGAGCACGAATACTTCCACTGCTACGGGCTCACGCAGAAGCGGTTGCGCGTGGCGCGGCCGGACGCGATCGTCATGCATCCAGGACCGATTAACCGCGGCGTCGAAATCGACTCCGAGGTCGCCGACGGCGAGCGTTCGGTGATCCTGCAGCAGGTCAGCCACGGGATCGCGGTGCGCATGGCCATCATGGCGCTCATCATGGGTTCGGTCGTGCCCGCCAGCGCGGCGGAGGATTGATGCGGATCCGGATCCGCAACGGCCGCATCATCGACCCGGCTGCGGGCGTCGACCGGCAAGCTGACCTTTTCATCGCCGAAAAGATCATTGCCGCCGTCGGCCGGAGCCCGCCGGGTTTCCAGGCGGACCGCGAGATCGACGCGTCCGGGAAATGGGTGCTGCCAGGGCTGGTCGACCTGTGCGCGCGCCTGCGCGAACCCGGCGCCGAGCACAAGGCCACCATCGCAAGCGAGTGCGCGGCCGCGGTGGCAGGCGGCGTGACCAGCCTCTGCTTCCCGCCGGACACCGACCCGGTCATCGACACGCCGGCGGTCGTTGAACTGATTCATCGTCGGGCCCGCGCCGCCCGCCAGACGCGCGTCTATGCGCTGGGCGCGCTGACTCACGCCCTGGCCGGGGAACGGCTGGCGGAAATGCACGCGCTGAAACGCGCCGGCTGCCTCGCCGTCACCAATGCCGGCCATCCCGTGACCAACAGCGAAGTGCTGCGCAGGGCGATGGAATATGCGGCAAGCTGCGAACTGCCGGTGTTCCTTCACGCGGAAGACTATGACCTGCGCAACGGCGGCGTCGTGCATGAAGGCGCGATCAGCACCCGGCTTGGCCTGCCGCCGATCCCGGCGGCGGCGGAAACGGTGGCGGTAAGCCGCGCGCTGATGTTGGCGGAGTGCACCGGCGCGCGCGTGCACTTCTGCCGGCTCTCCGCGGCGCGCAGCGTCGCACTGATCGCGGAGGCCAGGAAGGCCGGGCTGCCGGTCAGCGCCGACGTCGGGATCTGCAACTTGCGGCTCACCGTGGACGACGTGATTGGCTACGAATCGAATTGTCATCTCAACCCACCGCTGCGCACGCTCGCGGATCAGCGCGCGCTGCGCCAGGCGCTTGCCGACGGCACGATCGACGCGGTCTGTTCCGATCACCAGCCGCATGACCTGGACGCCAAATCGGCCCCCTTCAGCATGACCGAGCCTGGCGCCTCGACGATTGAATTGCTTCTGCCGCTGCTTTTCGGACTCGTGCATGACGGCACGCTGCCGCTGATGCGCGCCGTGGCCGCCATCACGCAGGCACCTGCTGATATCCTCGGGATCGAGGCCGGGACCCTGGCGATGGGCGCCCCCGCGGACGTGGTCGTGGTGGACGCGCAGGAAGCGTACACGGTGCGCGCCCAGGAGATGCGGAGCGCCGGGAAAAATACGCCCTTCGCGGGCTGGGAAGTGGCCGGGAAGATCAGCCACACGCTCGTCGGCGGACGCGTGGTCTTCGGGACATGACGCCGCCCGCCGCCACTGCCGCCGTTATCCATCCGGAAACGCGCGGCACGCTCCATGTCGAAACCGCGGCCGTGCTGGCGCACACGCCTTACGAGGCCGAACAGCATGTATTGCGGCTCCAGTCGCGGTCTATTGCCGCCGCCGCACGGCCTGGTTCGTTCGTGCATGTGCGTTGCGATCGAACGTTGCCGATGCGCCGTCCAATGTCGATCATGCGCGCCGATCCCGCGGCGGGCTGGATTGAAATCCTGTTCAAGGCCCACGGCCTGGGCAGCCGTCTACTGGCGGGCCGGCGCCAGGGCGAGGAGATCAGCCTGATCGGCCCGATCGGCGTTCCGTTCAAGCTGCTGGGTTACCGGCGGCGTCCGCTGCTGATCGGCGGTGGCGTGGGGATCCCCCCCATCGTGTTCCTCGCCGAGCACATGCGCTCGTGCCGCCTTCCCGCCGCCCCGCTCGTCCTGATGGGTTCCGAGGTGCCGTTCCCGTTCCGGCCGCGGCCGTCGCAGATACTCGTGCCCGGCATGCCGGAGGGCACCATTGCCGCCATGCCGCTTTTCGAGGATTGGAAGATTCCGAGCCGGCTCACCAGCGGGCAGCACCGGGCCGGATGCTTCGAGGGCTTCGTTACGGATTTGGCCCGGCACTGGATCGGCACCCTGGATGAGCACGAACGCCGCGAGATCGAGATCTTCGGTTGCGGACCGATGCCCATGCTGCGAGCCGTCGCGAAGCTGGCCAGTGATTATCAACTGCCCTGCCAGGTTTGCGTCGAGGAATACATGGCATGCGCCGTGGGCGGGTGTGCGGGGTGCGCCATCCGCGTCACCACCCCCGAAGGCCCGGCGATGCTGCGCGTCTGCGTGGACGGCCCGGTCTTCGACGCCACCGCGGTATTTCCGGGCTGACCGCGCGCCGGATGCCGGTCTTAGGCAACCAATCCCGTGGTTGCCTGTAACCAGTCATTCGGACGTTTGCACCCCATGCCGGGCCTTGCTTGAATGCATGATTTATAACTATCTGATTTATAAATACTTATAGTTCATGCCGTAAGCGGGCAAACTGGCATGAAATCTGCTGCTATCAAGGCACAGGAAACAAACCCTGACTCTGTTAACGGAGAGACTGAAATGAACTGGCAGACACCCTCGTACGATGACATCCGCTTCGGTTTCGAAGTGACGATGTACATCAACAACAAGTAATCACCCGAAACGGGATTACGGGAAAAGGGGCCGCAAGGCCCCTTTTCTTTTCCACGCCCGCAAATTTGCCCGTTTCACCCGCCGCGAAACTGAAGTTCAGAAGTCAAAGCCTACCTTCACGCCACCATACGGATTGAACCCCGGCGCCGGCTCGAAGGTACGGCCGCCAAAGGCATTCAGGCGCACGTTGCCGCTGTAGGACTCGTCAAACAGATTGTTCAGGCCGACGTACGGCGACAGTCGCCAGGATCCGAAGTTGAATTCCCCGCCCAGCCGCAGGTTGGACACCGTGTAGCCCGGCGAGACCTCCGTGTTGAGATTATTGGTGAACAGTTCATCGACCACGAGCACGTCCCAGACCACGTAGAAGCCGGATTCGTGGAAATAGGCGAGTTCCGCGTAAAACTGCTGTTCAGGGATACCGGGAAGGTGACTTCCAACCGCGGCGGGGTTGGACGGGAAGGATTCAAAAGTGAAATCCGAATAGGTGTACGCGGCAGTCAGGCGCAGGCCGTCGTACCACTCGGCCACGAACGAGGCTTCCACCCCCGTCCGATCCGTGTCGGCGTTCTCGAAGAACGCGCGGTTGGCGACGCTGACCACGTTGGTGATTTCGTCCTCGACGTCCATGTGGAATGCCGCGATTTCAAAGTTCGCCCCGTCCCAAAGCATGCCACGCGCACCCGACTCGAATCCCGTCGCGGTCTGTGCCTGCACGTTGGCGAAACCACCGAGATTGGCGTTCAACTCCTGCGCCGGGGTACCCAGTTCGGTGAAGGTGGGCGTTTCGAAGGCCGTGGCATAGCCGGCAAACAGGTAAATCTCCTTCCAGGCGTTCCAGGTCAGCCCGACAGAGGGGCTGAATTCGTCGAAATCGAGCGAACTCGATTGATCGCCATTGGCCGGAAACCGATCATCCACGGACAGATCGATGACATCGAAGCGGCCACCGACAGTCAGTTCGAGCGAATCCGAAAGCGCGAGCGCATCGCGGACATAGAATCCCCAGGCATTTGCCTCTTCCAGCTGATCAAAAGTCAGGGGGCCCTGGGCGCCCGAGCTGTTGACATATCGCTGCCGATCATCCTCCTGCACGTCGACATCAAATCCGGCCGTAACCCGGTTTCCGCGCCCGAAAAAATTACCGCTGTACGTGTACTGCACTCCTCCGCCATAGAAGAACCGGTCGAACTCCACGACGCCGTCGATCGCGGAAAACGGAATATGCGTGCCCAGGGGCAGGAGATTGCGGAAATCGCGCCACGTATAGTAGTTGCGCAATCTCAGTTCATGGACGGAACCGAACTCGCGCCGGTATAGCCAGCCGAATTTCTGCTGCTGCAGCGATTCGCCCGCGTCCGAGCTCAAGTTGCGGGGCTGTGCCTGGCGCGGATCGGCCTCGACATCCGCTGCCGTCAGCGCCCCGGGATCATCCGCGACGGGCGAATCGACCAGGTTGAATACCAGGGTCAGGTCCGACGCCGCGTCGACGTCATAGCGAAACTTGCTGTTGAAGAGGGCGTGATTGACTTCGGAGTGATCGCGGTAGCCGTCGTAGTTCAGATAAGAACCGTTGAGCAGGTAATTGAGATCCCCGTGCTGCCCCCCCGCCTTCAACTGGTACTTCTGCTGGTCGAATGCCCCAATCGTGATCCCGGCCTCCGCAAAAGGCGTATCCGGCCCGTCCTCCGTATACAGGTTGAGGACGCCACCGGAGGAACTGCCATAAATGGACGAGGATGGGCCGCGGATCACTTCGGCCCGGGAGAGCGATCCGAGATCGATATCGTCCACGCCGCTCTGCCCGTCGGGGAGCGTGGACGGAATATCATCGACGAATACCTTGACCCCGCGGATCCCGAAATTGGAGCGCGCGCCGAAACCACGCACGGCGATGCGCAGATCCTGCGCGAAATTGTAGCGGTCCTGGAAGAACACCCCCGGTACCCGCGCGAGGGCTTCATCCAGGCCCAGTTGCTGCCGGCCGAGCTGAAGGTCCCTCTGTTCTATGATCGTTACGCCGCCCGGCACGTCGCTCAGCCGCTGTTGGATACGCGTGGCCGTCACGACCACTTCCTTCAGCGTTTCCTTGGCGTCCGCTGAGGTTGACCACAAACCGGCGAGCAACGTTCCGGTCATCCACAGGGTTGCAGATCGCGACATCGTGTCTCTCCTCTACGCCATAGCCACCCCCAGGCAGCGCAGAGTGTGATTGCAGAAAGCGTGCCAGCGGCCGGCGATTGCGGCGACGGGCTGGAAACCGCTGACGACGCCGGGAGCGCGCGAGCCGGAACAGGTACGGATGGCTGGTATCAGCCAGCGCGGCGTTCGAAAACGACCGCCGCGTGAATCAACCGAAATTGATCTTGGCTTCGAGGTTGGTCTTGGAGTCGGCGTTGTTGAGCGCCTCCTCCAGGCTGACGCGGCCTTCCTTGTAGAGGTTGTAGAGCGCCGTGTCGAAGGTCTGCATGCCGGTCGCGCCGCTCGTCGCCATGGCTTCCTTGATCTCGTGGATCTCGCCCTTGAGGATCAACTCGGCAATGTGCGGTGTATTGATCAAGATCTCAATCGCCGCACAGCGTTTGCCGTCGACACCCAGGACAAGCCGCTGCGAAATGACCGAGCGGAGGTTCAGCGACAGATCCATGAACAGCTGTTTCTGCATCTCCTGGGGAAACAGGTTGATGACGCGCTCCATGGCCTGGTTTGCGTTGTTCGCGTGCAGCGTGGAGATGGCCAGGTGACCCGTGTTGCACAGTTCCAGCGCTGCTTCCATCGTTTCCCGATCGCGGATCTCGCCAATCAGGATCACGTCCGGCGCTTCGCGCAGGGACGCCTTCAGCGCGTTCTTGTAGGACAGCGTATCCACGCCTACTTCGCGCTGATTGATAATGGATTTCTTGTTCGGATGGCTGAATTCGACAGGATCCTCGATCGTCAGGATATGGCCGAACATATTCTCGTTGCGGTGATCGAGCATCGCGGCCAGCGTGGTCGACTTGCCTGAACCGGTGGCGCCGACCATCAGCAGCAGCCCGCGCTTTTGCATGATCAGGTCCTTCAATACCTCGGGCAGGCCAAGCTGATCCACGGTCGGGATATTCTGCGGGATGCGGCGCATGACGATGCCAACCTCGCCGCGCTGGCGGAATACGTTGACGCGGAAGCGGGCGCCGCCGTCAGGCAGCGGGATCGCGAAATCGCACTCCATCGTGTCTTCGAACTTCTTGATCTGGTGCTCGCTCATGATGGCGTAGGCCGCCGCCTTGCACAGATCACCGGTCAACAGCGTCTTGCCCACGGACTGGGACTTGCCCTCGATCTTGATCTTCACTGGCGCACCGACCGTGAGGAACAGATCGGAGGCGCTCTTTTCCACCATCAATTTCAGATAAGGCAGGATATCCATTCGGACAGTCTCCCTCCCGGTCAGTGCACTGTAGTCGCGACAGTAGTGCCGCGCATCAACGCATCATCCCCGACTTTTCCTTTTCTTCTTCCAGGCTCAGGTGGTCGAGCCCGCCGAGCTTGTCCGATCCTTTTGCCGCCTTGCCCTCCAGCTTGATGCGCAGGCGCAGTTCGTTCATCGAATCGGCGTTGCGCAGGGCATCCTCGAGGGTGATCTTGTCGGCCTCGAATAGGTCGAACAGCGCCTGGTCGAAGGTCTGCATCCCCAGTTCCCGCGACTTCGCCATGATGTTCTTTATCTCGTGTACGTTGCCCTTGAGGACCAGGTCCGCAATCAACGGCGAGTTCAGCAGGATCTCGATGGCCGCAACGCGCCCCTTTCCGTCTGGCGACCGCAGCAGGCGCTGCGAGATGACGGCCTTCAGGTTCAGCGACAGGTCCATCAACAACTGTTGCCGGCGTTCCTCCGGGAAGAAGTTGATGATGCGGTCCAGCGCCTGGTTGGAACTGTTCGCGTGGAGCGTCGCCATGGCCAGGTGTCCCGTTTCCGCAAAGGAGATGCCGAATTCCATGGTTTCGCGGGTCCGGATTTCTCCCAGCAGAATGACGTCGGGCGCCTGGCGCAGCGTATTCCTGAGCGCGATATCCCAGTCGTCCGTATCCACGCCCACTTCGCGCTGCATGATGATGCAGTTCTTGTGCGGATGAACGTATTCGACCGGGTCCTCGATGGTGATGATGTGGCCGTAGCTGTTCTGATTGCGGTAATCGATCATCGCCGCCAGCGACGTGGATTTCCCCGAACCGGTGCCGCCGACCATGATGACCAGGCCGCGCTTGGTCATGACGATGTCCTTCAGCACCGCCGGCAGGCCAAGTTTGTCCAGGTTCGGCACCTCGGTTTCGATGGTGCGCAGGACCATGCCGCAGTAGCTGCGCTGAATGAACGCATTGCAGCGGAACCGTCCGATGCCGACCGGGTTAATCGCGAAGTTGCACTCTTTCGTCGCCTCATATTCCTTGAGCTGCTTGTCGTTCATGATCGCGTACGTCATGGTCTTGGTGTTTTCCCCGGTCAGCGGGGTCTTGGACACCGGCGAGACCTTGCCGTGCGCCTTGATCGCCGGCGGGAAACCTTCGGTGATGAACAAATCCGACCCCTTTTTCTCGATCATGAGTTTCAAAAGGTCGCGCATGAATTTGATTGCCTGTTCGCGTTCCATTGATCTGCTCCTGCGCTGCTAGCGCCTGCGGATACTCAGAAATTATCCTTGTTGGCCGCCTTCAACCGGGCCTCGGTCCGTTCCACCACGCCCTTCTGCACGAGCTGCTGGAGGTTCTGGTCGAGCGTCTGCATGCCGAACTGCTGCCCGGTCTGGATCGCGGAATACATCTGCGCGATCTTGTTCTCGCGGATGAGGTTGCGGATGGCCGGCGTGCCGATCATGATTTCGTGGGCCGCGACGCGTCCGCCGCCCTTCTTCTTCAGCAGTGACTGGGAGATGACCGCGCGCAGCGACTCCGACAGCATGGCGCGTACCATTTCCTTCTCCGCCGCCGGGAACACGTCCACGACGCGGTCGATGGTCTTGGCGGCGGAACTCGTGTGCAGGGTCCCGAACACCAGGTGGCCGGTTTCGGCGGCGGACAGGGCCAGCCGGATCGTTTCCAGGTCGCGCATTTCACCGACCAGGATGACATCCGGATCTTCGCGCAGGGCCGAACGCAACGCTTCGTTGAATCCGAGCGTGTCGCGGTGTACCTCGCGCTGGTTGATCAGGCACTTCTTGCTCTCATGGACGAATTCGATCGGATCCTCGACCGTCAGGATGTGGCCGTACTCGCTCTCGTTCTTGTGGTTGACCATGGCCGCGAGGGTGGTCGACTTGCCGGAACCGGTGGGTCCGGTCACCAGCACGACGCCGCGCGGATAGTCCGCGATTTCAGTGAAACTTTTCGGCGCGCCCAATTGCTCGAGCGACAGGATTTTCGAAGGGATCGTCCGGAACACCGCGAAGGCACCGCGATTCTGGTTGGCCGCATTGACACGAAACCGCGCAAGTTGCGGGACTTCGAAGGAAAAGTCGCACTCGAGGAATTCCTCGTAATCCTTGCGCTGCTTGTCGTTCATGATGTCGTACACCATGTCGTGCACTTCCTTGTGATCCATCGGCGGCACGTTGATGCGGCGGATGTCGCCGTCGACGCGGATCATCGGCGGCAGCCCGGCCGAGAGGTGCAGGTCGGACGCCTTGTTCTTGAAACTGAATGCGAGCAATTCACCGATATCCATCCAAGCCTCCAAGACCAGGCTGCCGGCTGACGGCGGCCGCGGTTCCGTGATTGGCGAATCAGGATACTCCGCCGGACTCTTCGGCGGGTGGGCGCTCCCTGACTCGTCCGAATTCCACTTATATCAGTGCCCGCGCCTGGGGCACAATGATACCCGCCATTGCAGTATAACCCACCGATTTTCCGTGAAAAACATCGCACAACATCTTGCAGCGTTTCGCGAATCCGTCCACGCGGCGGAACGGCGGCACGGGCGGCGGGAGGGGAGCGTCTCCTTGCTGGCGGTGAGCAAGTCCCACCCCGCGACGGCCATCTTCGCCGCCGCCGAGGTGGGTCAGCGGGATTTCGGCGAAAACTACGTCCAGGAAGCCCTTCCCAAGATCGCGGAGCTGGAGGGCCGCGGCCTGTACTGGCATTTCATCGGGCCGCTGCAGTCGAACAAGACCCGCGCCGTCGCCGCCGGTTTCCACTGGCTGCATTCCCTGGACCGGCTGCGAATCGCGAGCCGGGTCAGCGCGTCCCGCCCCGCGGACCTTCCTGCCCTCAATGTGTGCCTGCAGGTCAACATCAGCGGCGAGCGGAGCAAGTCCGGGGTCGAGCCCGGCGCCCTGCCCGAACTGGCTGCGGCCGTGGCCGCCCTGCCGGGGCTCAAGCTGCGCGGCCTGATGGCCATGCCGGATCCCGTCGCGGAATTCGAAACGCAGCGCGCCCAGTTCCGCGCCGTGCGCGAGTGCCTCGAGCAACTCAATCGCGAGGGCCACAAGTTGGATACGCTCTCCATGGGAACGACGCAGGATTTCGAGGCGGCCATTGCCGAGGGCGCCACGATCGTCCGCATCGGCACCGGCATCTTCGGCCAGAGGGTGTACTAACAGGTTGATGCAAAACCCGATTTTGCATCAACCTATAGCACCCGAGGGATGGGACGCAGCTCACTCCGGCAAATTGATAAACTCGCCTACGAGCGCCTGCTCGGGGAAACGGCGGAAACGATGACCACATCGAAGATAACGGTGATCGGCTGCGGCAACATGGGACGCAGCCTCGTCGGCGGGCTGATCGCCGATGGCCGGCCCGCGTCTTCTCTCTGCGCCGCCGACCCGGACGCGGCGCAGCGCCAGCGCATGCAGTCACAGTTCTGGATCGAAGTCGTCGCGGACAACGATGCGGCACTGGAAGGCGCGGACGTCGTCATCTTCGCGGTCAAACCGCAGTCGATGAAAGCGGTCGTCAGCGCCGCCGCGCCGCGCCTGCGTGAACTGCGGCCGCTGATCCTGTCCATCGCGGCGGGGATCCGCCTTCACGACATCGGCCGCTGGCTCGGCGCAGACCTGTCCCTGGTGCGCGCGATGCCCAACACGCCGGCGCTGATCCGGGCCGGCGCGACCGCGCTGTGCGCGGCCGCGAACGTCAGCGCCGCGCAGCGCGACGAGGCCGAGCAGATCGTGCGCGCTGTCGGCAGTGCGCTCTGGATCGACGATGAAAACCTGTTGGACGTGGTCACGGCCCTCTCGGGCAGCGGTCCGGCCTACTTTTTCCTGCTCATGGAAACGCTCGAAAAAGCGGCTGCCGAACTCGGGCTGCCGGCCGAACAGGCGCGCGTGCTGACGCTGGAAACCGCGCTCGGCGCCGCGCGCATGGCACTGGCCGGAGATTCCGATCCTGCTGAACTGCGCCGCCAGGTCACATCAAAGGGTGGGACCACGGAAGCCGCCATGCGCGTACTCGAACGGGCCGGCTTGGCGCGCGCTTTCGGCGACGCCTTGCGCGCCGCCAGTCAGCGCGCCGCGGAACTGGCGCGCACCTACGGAGCCGAGTAGATGGGCGGCGGCCACATCGCGGAAGCCATCGGATTCCTGATCAGCACGCTGTTCGGCCTCTACCTGGTGGCGGTGATTCTGCGTTTCCTGCTGCAGTACGTACGCGCGGATTTCTACAACCCGGTCTCGCAGTTCGTGGTTGCCCTCACCAATCCGCCGCTTCGACCGCTGCGGCGATTGATCCCGGGCTACCGCGGGATCGACTGGCCATGCCTGGTACTGATGCTGATCCTGAAGATCATCGAACTCAGCCTGCTCGGGCTCGTGTATTCAGGCCGGCTCCTCGCGCCGGCCGGCCTGTTCGTGCTGAGCATTGCCGAACTGCTGAATCTGGTGGTTTACATTTTCATTTTCGCGGTGCTCATCCAGGTGGTGCTGAGCTGGGTCAATCCCGATGCCTACAATCCCGTGACCGTCATCGTGCATCGCCTCACCGACCCGCTGCTGCGCCCGGCGCGCCGGCTGGTGCCGCCGGTCGGCGGGCTGGATTTCTCGCCGATCGTCGTGCTCATCGCCCTGCAACTTGTCGTCATCCTCATCATCCGGCCGCTGACCGATCTGGGCCGCGCGCTGGCGCACTGATGGCGGCCCCCGCTGCCGGCGCCTGGTGTTCCTGGGAGGGGAAGGTGCTGCGTCTCGAAATCCGCGTTCAACCGCGCGCCAGCCGGAACGAAGCCGCGGGAATTCACGGGGGGCGCCTGCGCCTGCGGCTGACCTCGCCGGCGGTGGAAAACCGGGCAAACTCGCATCTCGCCGCCTGGATTGCGGAAGAGTTTCACGTCGCGCCAGGCCGCGTGCTGCTCATTCGCGGCGCACACAGCCGCAACAAGACCGTGCGCATCGACGCGCCGGGCCGCCTGCCCGCCTGGTTCAGGGAATTGCACGCCGCCGCAACAGCGCCCTGATCCTCCGCCGGCACCCGTCGGCAGGCCTCGTTCTGCTATGATTTGGTGGACTCCGCGGCCGCCCGACCTGACGTTGCGGGAAGCCCAAGGCGATGGCCGCGGCCGTTTTTTCCCTTTCATTTTCAACGGCCTGTGGCCGGCGAAGAGGAGCGCGACCATGAACAGGGTAGCAGCGAAACTGGCCGCGGCGTTCATGCTCCTGTGGATCGGCCCGGCGGCGGCCGAACAGTCCATGAACTTCGGCGATTACACCATCCACTACAGCGCGTTCACCACGGATATCCTCACGGCCGAGGTCGCCAAGGGTTACGGGATACCGCGCAGCCGGAACCGGGTGTTGCTGAACATCTCGGTGCTCAAGAAAGTGATGGGAACGACCGGTCAGCCGGTGAAGGCGGCGGTGACGGCTACGGCCACCAACCTGAGCGGGCAACTGCGCGATTTGTCGGTGCGCGAACTGGATGAGCACAACGCGATCTACTACATCGCGGAGACGACGGTCGCCCATGAGGAGACACTGAAGTTCTCGGTGCGGGTCATCCCGGACGGAGACACCGCGCCGGTCCAGTTTTCCTTCGACCAGCAGTTCTTCACGCAATAGCGCGCCCGGCACTCCGCCGGCCCGGGTAGACCGCGGCCCGTCGCTCAGTCCGCGTTGACCGCGTAATCGATCGTCAGTGGCGCGTGGTCGGAGAAACGCTGATCCTTGTAGATGGCCGCGCGCTTGATCTTCCTGCGCAGCCCGGGCGTGACGATTTGGTAGTCGATCCGCCAACCCACGTTCTTCTCCCATGCGCGTCCGCGGTTCGACCACCAGGTGTACTGGTCCGGCTCCTCGTTGATTTCCCGGAACGCGTCTACGAAGCCGACTCGATCCAGCACGCCAGTCATCCACGCGCGCTCTTCCGGCAGGAACCCGGAATGCTTCTGGTTGGCCCGCCAGTTCTTGATATCGATCCGCTTGTGGGCGATGTTCCAGTCGCCGCAAAGAACGTAGTCGCGGCGCCGGCGGCGCATTTTCTCGAGCAGGGGCAGGAAACGCGTCATGAAGTCGATCTTGATGGCCTGGCGCTCGGGACCGGAACTCCCCGACGGCAGGTAGACGGACACCACGCTCAACTTGCCGAAATCCGCCTGGATGTAGCGGCCCTCACGATCGGCCTCGTCCCAGCCGAGCGTGTAGTAAAGGCGATCCGGCTGCCTGCGCGCGAACAATGCTACGCCGCTGTACCCCTTCTTTTCGGCGTCATTGAAAAAAGCGAGGTAACCGGGCGGCGAGAGGATCGCTTCCGGAAGTTCGGTGTGCTGAACGCGCGTTTCCTGCATGCAGACCACATCCGCATTCTGTTTCGACAGCCATTGGTAAAAACCGCGGCTGCACGCTGAACGAAGGCCGTTGACATTGATGGTTATAATCCGCACGGTTTGGTTTCCTTTCTTGGCGCCAGTTATCATGAGTCCGCCCGCACCCCCACGGCCTGCGGGCCGTCCGCGGGAGACCCGGTTCATATTTCATGCAAGACTTCCAGAAGGAGTTCATCGAATTCGCCATCGCCGAGGACGTGCTGCGTTTCGGCGATTTCACCCTGAAGTCGGGCCGGCAGAGCCCCTATTTCTTCAACAGCGGGTTGTTCGACACCGGCACCAGCCTGCTTCGGCTGGGGCGATTTTACGTCAATGCCATCGAACAGTCCGGCCCCCCCTTCGACATGCTGTTTGGCCCGGCCTACAAGGGCATCCCGCTGGCAAGCGCGGTTGCCGTGGTCTTTGCCGCCGAACGCAAGCGCCGTGTGCCCTACAGCTTCAACCGCAAGGAAGCGAAGGATCACGGCGAGGGGGGCCTGCTGCTGGGCGCGCCCCTGGCCGGCCGCGTCCTGATCATAGACGACGTCATCACGGCCGGCACTTCGGTCAACGAGGCGGTCTCTCTGATACGTACCGCGGACGCCCTGCCGGCGGGCGTCGTCGTCTGCCTGGACCGGCAGGAACGGGGACAGGCAGGCCGTTCCGCCCTAGAGGAGGTGGAACAACGGCATGGAATCCCGGTCATAAGCATCGTGACGCTGGCCCACCTCATCGAGTATCTGGAGCAGCGCCAGGACGCGGGGGATCGCCTGCGCGCCATCCGCGAATACCGCGACCGTTACGGAGTGGCCGCCCGCGGCCCTTGAATCCATGTGCTTATCCTCGCCGAGGAGCCGGTAGTATAATTTCCCAACCGGGATCTAGGTTCGACGCGGGCACCCGAAATTCGACGGGGGAAACTTCTATGTACAGGTCCAGACCGCTATTCACGCTAATCGCAATCGTTGCCGCGGCCGGCATCAGCCTGTCCGCGCCGGCGGCCCAGCCAAAGAAGGGCGCTAGCTCGATCAAATGCTGGACCAACAAGGATGGAGTGCGCGAGTGCGGCGAGAACGTGCCGCCGGAATATGCGCAACAGGGACACGAGGTACGCAGCGAGTCGGGCATGAAGCTCGAGGAAACCGGGCGCGTCAAGACCGACGAAGAGCTCGCGCAGGAAGCGCAAAAGAAACAGGAAGAGGACGCCAAGAAGAAGGCCGAACAGGAGGCCGCGAGGCAGGATCAGGTGCTCCTCGCGACCTTCACCAGCATCGAGGACATCGAACGGGTGCGCGACGACAAGGTCGACGCGTTGGAGGTCGCCATCACTTCAACGAAAACGCGCAACGCGAAGATCGAGGAGGACCTGCAGAAGCGCATCGCCGCGGCGGCAGCCGAGGAGCGCGCCGGTAAATCGCCCAACGAGGCCCTGCTCAAGGACATTGAATCGTTGCGCCGGCAAATCGCCAACAACCAGGACTTCATGGATCAGAAGCACAACGAGCAGGAAGCGCTGAAGCAGGAGTACGAAGGCAAGATCGTTCGCTTCAAGGAACTCCAGGGCGGCTCGGGCTCGCAGTAAGCGCTACGCGAACTTCCGGTCGGGCGCTCCGCCCGGCAATTCTCCGCTCAGCCTGTCGTGCATCGCGTGCGCAAAGTCACAGAAAAAGACTGGATCCCGGAATGCGCCTTCGGCGCTTCCGGGATGACGGCGGGCCAATAGACCTTCAGCGCCGAAGCCAGATTAAAGCCGGCCCGCCGTCACTTGAACAGGCCGACGCGCAGCATCGCCCACTGATCGTCGACGAATTCCGTCGGCCGCCGCGCGAAATCGCTTCGGGCGAACTGCCCCATCCTCCCCTCGATCAGCGCCATGATCTCGTTGGCCGTCGCATCGATGGTCGCCGCCGCGCGCGGCCCGTCGGTGAGATTCGCCTCGCGCAGCACCTGCTTGATCTGCGTCTCGATGCGCTCGAAAAACTTCGCCACCCGAACGCGCAGCCGCTCGTTCTCCCCCACCAGCGCATCGCCCAGCAGCACCCGCGTGATCCCCGGGTTGCGCTCGGCGAACCCAAGCAGCAGCCGGACAATACGCTCGCAGCGCGCCACGACGTTCTTATCCTGTTCGAGGATGCGGTTGATGAGCGTGAACACGGAGTCCTCCGCGAAATCGATCAGCGCCTCGAACATCTTCGCCTTGCTGGCGAAATGCCGGTACAGCGCCGCCTCCGTGACGCCCACCGCCTTGGCTAGCGCTGCGGTCGTGATGCGCGAGCCGGGGTGGGTCTCCAGTTCGCGCGCGAGGATCTCCAGGATCTGCTGGCGACGGTCAGATCGATGTTCGGTGGCCACGTCCTGAACCCCGCTACTTCCGCTGGGCGCTGATCAGCGTGCCCACGCCGTGGTCCGTGAGCAACTCGAGCAGCACCGCGTGTTCGACACGTCCGTCGATGATATGTGCCGCCTTCACGCCGGAATTCACGGCGTCCAGCGCGGAGCGCACCTTCGGCAGCATGCCGCCGCGGACGACCTTGGACTGGATCAGGTCCGCGACCTGCTGATGCGACAGGCCGCGCAGGAGCTTGCCGGATCCATCGAGCACGCCGGGCGTATTGGTCATCACGATCAGCTTTTCCGCGTTCAGGACCTGGGCCAGCTTCCCGGCGGCCAGGTCCGCATTGATATTGAAGGACTCGCCTTCCGCGCCGACGCCGATCGGCGCGATCACCGGGATGAAGTCGCCCTTGATGAGCATATCGACTACGGACGTGTCGATGCTGGCGACCTCGCCCACGTGGCCAATGTCGATGATTTCCGGCGCCGCCAGTTCCGGGTTGTCGCGCGTGAACACGAGCTTGCGCGCGCGGATAAGCTCGCCGTCCTTGCCGCTCAGGCCGACGGCGCGACCGCCGTTGCGGTTGATGAGGTTGACGATCTCCTTGTTGACCAGGCCGCCGAGGACCATTTCCACGACGTCCATGGTTTCGCTGTCGGTGACGCGCATCCCCTCGACGAAGCGCGTCTCCTTGCCAATCCGCTGCAACAGCTCCCCGATCTGCGGCCCGCCGCCGTGCACGACCACGGGGTTCATGCCGACCAGTTTCATCAGCACGACATCCCGGGCGAACCCGTTCTTGAGGTGATCATCGGACATCGCGTTGCCACCGTACTTGATGACGATCGTGCGGCCGTTGAATCGGCGGATGTACGGCATCGCCTCGATCAGGACCTTGGCGATCGCGGGTGCGCCGGAGCCGTCAGGCACCCTGTTCGGGAGTGAGCCCATTTGACCGGATGCGGAGGTGAGCAATGACGATGCGTGGCAGCCGTGGATGGCCGCCCCGATAGCCTATCAGAACGGCAGTTTCAAATCCGGCTTCACGGTGCGCAGCGCGTCGCGGAACAGCCCCTGTATGCGCTGCAACGAAGCTTCCGATTCCGCCTCGAAGCGCAGCACCAGAACCGGGGAGGTATTGGACGGCCGCACCAGGCCCCAGCCATCCGGAAACTCGACGCGGAAACCGTCGATATCGGAAACCTCGGCGCCGTCGAATGAGATCAGTTGCGAGAGGTTGCCCATGAACACCGCGTGCTCCGATTCCGGCAACTCCACGCGCAGCTCCGGCGTGGAAACGCCCTGCGGCAGATCCGCGAACACTTCAGCCGGCTTTCTCTTTTCCTTCATCAGAACTTCCAGCAGGCGCGCGGCGGTGTAGAGCGCGTCGTCAAAGCCATACCAGCGTTCCTTGAAGAAGACGTGCCCGCTCATCTCGCCGGCCAGCGGCGCATCCAGCTCCTTCATCTTGCTCTTGATCAAGGAGTGGCCGGTGCGCCACATGTACGGCTTGCCGCCCGCCTCCTCGATCACCTTGCGCAGATGGCGGCTGCATTTGACGTCGAAGATGATCGGCGCGCCCGGGTTGCGCGACAGCACGTCGCGCGCCAACAGCATCAACTGCCGGTCAGGCCAGATGATGTTGCCGTCGCCGTCCACGACGCCGAGCCGGTCGCCGTCGCCATCGAAGGCCAGGCCGAGATCGGCCTGCGACTCGGCGACCCAGGCGCGCAGTGTTTCCAGATTTTCCGGCTGGCTGGGATCCGGCTGGTGGTTGGGGAATCGGCCATCCACTTCGCAGAACAGCTCGACCACGTCGTGCCCGAGGGCCTGCAGCAGTTTCGGCGCCACGCCGCCGGCCACGCCGTTGCCGCAATCCACGACCAGCTTGAAAGCGCCGCCGAGCGCAACGGGAATGTCCTCGGAGACGCGCCGGACGTAATCCGCGACGATGTCGTTGCTGTGGATCTCGCCGCTGCCGCCTTCCAGCCGGTCGTCCATGATGCGCTGGAACAGTTCCCGGATCGCATCGCCCGAGAGCGATTCGCCGGCAAGCACGATCTTGACGCCGTTGTATTCCGGGCCGTTGTGGCTGCCGGTCACCATGACGCCGCCGCCGACCTCCAGGTGATGCGTCGCGAAGTAAAGCAGCGGCGTTGGAACCATGCCGATATCGATCACGTTGCGGCCGGCGTTGCGAAGACCCTTCCCCAGCGCCTCCGCCAGTTCCGGGCTCGAATTGCGCCCGTCCCGTCCAAGCGCCAGCACGTCCACGCCGCGCGCCTTCGCTTCGGAACCGATGGCCTGGCCGATCGCCTCCATGATCCCCGCCGACAGCGTCCTGCCGACCACGCCGCGGATGTCATAGGCGCGGAAGATCCCGGGGGACAGTTGCACCGCTTCGGACTCCGTCTGTGCCGCTTTTTTGGGCGCGGCCGGCGCGGGTGCTTTCGCTTTTGGAGCCTGATCCTTCGGCGCCCGCTTCGCCGCGGCCGGCGCGGGTCTGCCCGCCGGCGCCTGCCCTTTTTCCGGACCGGCAGGGTCCTTGCCACCGGGCTGCAGTTGATCGCGCTTGGCGATCATCGTGATATCGTCCCCGGTCAACCCCTTGGAAACCGGTTTGACCGGTCCTTTCACTCCGAGCCTCGGCAGATTGGGGATCAACTGCTCCATGCCCGGATGGGCTCCTTCCATGATCGCCTTGACCGCGCCGGCGTATGTCACCCCCGGCACCTCCCCGGAAGCCTCGGGACCATCCGCACGGCGGCGTAGGAACCATGCGCCGCCAGCCAAAACGATCACCAGTAGGCCCACGGCCGGAGCCAGAACGCCGATCGACCCGTCTCCCGGCTCGGTGGCCGCGGCCGCTGAGCCGGCCTCCGACCATAGGGCAACGTTCCAGCGTGTATCGGGAACCGATACGACGGTGGGCGCGCCCGCGCCCGGGCCGGATCCCGCCGTACCCAGCGTGACCGATCGGCTGCCCACGGTCTGCCGCAACTCGAGGAAACTCGCGCCGAGCTCGAGCGGGTCCAGCGTTTCCTTGATGAAATTGACGTCCAGGCTGAGGTGGGCCAGGCCGACCAACTGGCCTGCCTGATTGTGCGCGGACTGGATCAGCACGAGGTGTTGCCCTGGCGATCCGAACAGATGCACTTCCACGCTGACGGGACCGCCCGATTCTTCCGCGCGCTTGAGCAGTTCCAGGGAAGCGAAGCTCAACGGCGGGCTCGCCTTGTCATCCAGTTCGTAGCCGCCGGGCAACAGCAGCCGCAGCCTGAGCGCCGAAGGGAACTCCGCGGCGCGTTCCGCCGCCGCGGCCTCGAGCGCGGCCTTGTCCTCCTGTTCGAACAGGGCAATGAGCGCGGGTTCCTTGCTCAGCGCCTGCAACTTCTCGCCGATCCCGGCGATGGGGCGGGCGATGGCGGCGGCGAACTGCTGCGCCTGTTCCTGGTTCTTCCTGTGCACGGCATCGGCCGCGGACTTGACGCGTGCGCTGTACACATACCAGCCGCCCGCGGCCAGTAGAATCAATACAACCACGGTCGTCCCCGCGATGATCGCCTGCCGCACGACGCGGCGGCTGAAACGTCTCTCGGTGACGGGACCGTTTGTCATATCCCTATGTCTGTTGTTGGAAGTCGCCGCGCGCGGCGGAACCGCCGACAGCGGTTTCGATCAATGCGCGCGCTCTGCGCCCCTGGCGTGGAAGCGCTCGGCTACGAGATGGATCAACCGGCGCGCGATCTTGTCCTTGGTGGCGCGTTCGAGCGATGCGGCGCCACCCGGCCAATACACTTCGAGGGCGTTGTCCTCCGTCTCCATGCCCAGCCCCGCGCCGACCAGGTTGGCCGCAATCATGTCCAGTCCCTTGTCCTGCAATTTTTCCCGGGCATGTTTCTCCAGCGACTCGGTTTCCGCCGCGAACCCGACCGTGAACGGCGGCCGCGGCAGCGCCGCGACCTCCGCGAGGATATCCGGCGTCCGCTCCAGTTCCAGGGAAAGGCGCGTTTTCTGCTTCTTGATCTTCTCCTGGGACGCCGCGTTGCACCGGTAATCGGCCACCGCGGCTGCGGCGATGAAAATGTCCGCATCGGCCACGTCGTGCATGACCGCGGCTCGCATCTGGTCCGCCGTGCGCACCGGCACGCAACGCACCCGTTCCGGCGGATCGATCGACACCGGCCCGGATACGAGCGTCACGGCGGCCCCGGCCTCGCACGCCGCGCATGCGATGGCATATCCCATGCGGCCGGAACTGCGGTTGCTGATGAAACGCACCGGGTCGATGGCTTCACGCGTCGGACCGGCGGTGACCAGCACCTGCAATCCGCCGAGCAGGCCGGTGTGGAAATGACGTTCGACGAGCTGCGCCAGCTCGGCCGGTTCCAGCATGCGCCCGGGTCCGGTTTCACCGCAGGCCTGCTCGCCTTCCGCGGGACCGAGCAGCGCGACGCCGCGCGCGGCCAGCAGTCGCGCATTGTCCTGAGTCGCCGCGTTGCGCCACATCTGCTGGTTCATCGCGGGGGCGACCAGAACGGGAACGTCCGCGGCCAGGCACAATGCGGCAAGCAGATCGTCCGCAAGACCGTGTGCCAGGCGTGCCAGGAAATTCGCGCTGGCCGGGGCCACGAGCACGACGTCCGCCCAGCGCGCGAGTTCGATATGTCCCATGGCCGCCTCCTGTCCGGGATCCAGCAGTTCGGTGCGAACGGTCTGGCCGGACAATGCCTGCAGGGTCAACGGCGTGATGAACTCGCAGGCCGCGCGCGTCATGACGACGCGTACTTCAGCACCGCCTTCGCGCAGTCGCCGGACCAGCTCGGCGGCCTTGTAGGCCGCGATGCCGCCGCTGACGCCAAGCACGATTCGCTTCTGGACCAGGCTGCTCATGGGATTGAATTTTAACCCATTTCCCCCATTTCTGGTTAAGGTTGGACCGGATCCGATGTATAGTTTCCGGGCCCGCCCGCTCGGGCGGGAGCCGCCGGATGCGGCGGCTTTGCCCATATCGAACAGGGAGGTTCCAATGCCGATCCGCGACTGGCCGGTGGCCGAGCGCCCCCGGGAAAAACTTCTGCAACAGGGGCCCGCATCGCTTTCGGATGCGGAACTCCTCGCCATTTTCCTTCGCACCGGAGCGAACGGCAGGACCGCGGTGGACGTGGCCCGCGATCTGCTGCTCGCCTTCGACGGCCTGCGTCCCCTGCTCGATGCCGGCCGGGCCGAAGTGTGCGCGATCCACGGTCTCGGTTCGGCGAAATTCGCGCAACTGCGCGCGGCGCTCGAACTCGGCCGCCGCTACCTCGCGGCCACGCTGAAGCGCGACACGGTCTTGAACAGTCCGGAACATACGCGCGCATTCCTCAAGTCGCGCCTGCGGCCCTACAGCCGCGAGGTGTTCGCCTGCCTATTCCTGGACAATCGCCACCGCGTGATCAGTTTCGACGAACTATTCGAAGGCACGATCGACGGCGCCAGCGTGCACCCGCGGGAAGTGGTGAAACGCGCGCTGCACCACAATGCGGCGGCCGTGATCCTCGCGCACAACCATCCCTCCGGCGTGGCTGAACCCTCGCATGCCGACCGCGCTATCACGCTGCGGCTGCGCGACGCGCTCGCGCTGGTGGACGTGCGTGTGCTCGATCACTTTGTCGTCGGCGACGCGGAAGTGGTTTCCTTCGCGGAGCGGGGACTCCTCTAAGGCGAGCTATTAAGGAACGGCAAGGCGAAAAATGGACGGGTGGCGCCGGGTGCCGTTGTCCGCGCGCAGCGGAAGGGCCCCACCGGGGGAGGGTTGGATCGAGCACGGACAGCGGCACCCGGTGACAGAACCCGTCCGTCGAATCTCTCAACCGTTCAAGAATCATGCCGGCCCGGGAGCTGGGTTTGTCCCGCAGACCTCTGGCCCCGGACCCCTGTCCCCTGTACAATGCGCCCCCTTTCCAGCATCAGCGTCAGTCCTGTTCATGTCCAAAGTCTGCCAGGTTACCGGGAAGCGGCCCATGTCCGGGCACAACGTTTCCCATGCCAACAACCGCACGAAGCGCCGCTTCCTGCCGAACCTGCACACGCGCCGCTTCTGGGTGGCGAGCGAGAAGCGCTGGGTGCGCCTGCGCGTCAGCCGCCAGGGGCTGCGCACCATTGACAAGGTCGGGATTGAAAAGGTCCTGGCGGATCTCCGCGCGCGCGGCGAGAAAGTGTAGGGAGACCCATCATGGCGGGCGGCAACCGGGAGAAAATAAAGCTGGTCTCGACGGCCGGTACGGGACATTACTACACCACGACCAAAAACAAGCGCACCATGCCCGACAAGATGGAGATGAGCAAATACGATCCGGTGGCGCGCAAGCACGTGATCTACAAGGAAGCGAAGCTGAGCAAATGACGCTTCCGGATCGATAATGAAAAAACCCGCCGTGAGGCGGGTTTTTTGTTGTCAGCGTGGGGCTCGGGAGACGGGCCTCGTGTCCCGAGTCCCGAGCCACTGGCTAATTCGTCACCAGAGTATAGCCCCGCAGCTCGCGCGCGAATGCCTCAAGCGCCTCGATTCCCGTCGCCTCCGCCTCCCGGCACCACTCCTGCAAGGCATGCAGCAGCCGCTCCTGGCTGGCGGTGCGCTGTTGCCACAGATCGTGCAGGCGCCGCTGGAACTCGTAGACGACCCGCAACGGCTGGTGCTGCGCGAGAATCGATTCGAGATACTTGCGCGTGCGCAGATCCAACAGGGACTCGTTGCGCACCATGAGCCGGCGGCCGCGCCGCAGCAGGCGCCGCGCCGCATTGTTCGCCTTTGCCTTCTCGTCCTTGTACACCGCCGCAATGACGTTGCGCGCGTAATGCGCCGTGACGTGGAGGCGGCTCGCGATCACGGCGCGCAGCGTGTCAAGGTCAACGCCATGCTTGTCGAGATCGATCAGCGGCATCGGCGGCAGTTTCTTGATCCCGGCCAGGCCGAGCCGGTCGAGCACGCGGATATAACCCCAGCCCAGGTCCAGTTCGTACCATTTCGATGAAAAGCGCGCCGAGCTGGCGAAAGCATGGTGGTTGTTGTGCAGTTCCTCGCCACCGACCAGCAGCCCGAACGGCACGATGTTGGTGGAGGCATCGGGCGACTCGAAATTGCGGTAGCCCCAGTAGTGGCCGATGCCGTTGATGACGCCGGCGGCGAAGAACGGAATCCAGGCCATCTGCACGGCCCAGATGGCGATGCCGGCGGCGCCGAACAGCGTCACGTCGATGGCGAACATGACGGCAATGCCCCAGTTCTGGCGCCCCTTGTAGATCCTGCGCTCGACCCAGTCGCAGGGGGTCTGGTGGCCGTACTGATCCAGCGTGTCCCGCACCTGCGCCTCGGCCTTGTACAGTTCCGCGCCCTCGAACAGCACCTTGCGGATGCCGCGGATCTGCGGGCTGTGCGGATCCTCCGGCTGCTCGACGCGCGCGTGATGCTTGCGGTGTACGGCCACCCACTCCTTCGTCACCATGCCGGTGGTGAGCCAGAGCCAGAAGCGGAAGAAGTGCGCGATGGCCGGGTGCAGTTCGATCGCCCGGTGCGCCTGGTGGCGGTGCAGGTAGATGGTGACGCTGGCGATGGTGATATGGGTCAGCCCCAGTGCGATGAGAATGTAGCCCCAGACGGGCAGGTCGCTGAACATGGCAGCCTCCTGGCGGTTTCGGCCGTCATGCTAGCCAAGTTTTGCCTGCCCGGCCAGCCTAACAGGTTGATGCAAAAATCCGTCCGTGGACTTTTGCATCGCGCGTCAAGCAAAGCGCAGCTTCGGCCTCGCTCCGTTTATCAAACACTTGCGTGTCTGATAAACGCTGCGTCCCATCCGATCGCCAGGGATGGCGGAAGTGCAGATTTCGCAGGAGCAGGAAATCTGCCGACCGCCAGGGATGGCGGAAGTGCAGATTTCGCAGGAGCAGGAAATCTGCCCTGGGGCGCTTCAGGGTGATGCAAAACGGAGTTTTGCATCACCCTGCTGACCGCCCGCGCATGTAGCTTGCATGTCGGACCGCAATTGGAATAATAGCTGCGCGATGCCGCAGGATACCCTGATCGCCGTAGAACACCTGACACGCTACTACGGCGCCCATTGCGCGGTCAGCGATCTCAGCTTCACGGTGCAGCGCGGGGAGATCCTGGGTTTCCTCGGACCGAACGGCGCCGGCAAGACCACGACCATGCAGATGCTCTGTGGCGTCCTCGCGCCCAGCAATGGCCGCGTCACCATCGCCGGGCATGATCTGGCCCTGGATCCGCGCGGCGCCAAGCAGCACATCGGCTACCTGCCCGAGCATCCACCGTTGTATTACGACCTCACGGTCGATCAATACCTGAACTTCTGCGCGCAACTGCGGCGCGTGCCGTCCGCGGAGCGCGCTGCGGCCGTCGCGCGCAGCAAGCATCGCTGCGGCCTGGAGGAAGCCGGCGGGCGGCTCATCGGCAACCTGTCGAAAGGCTTCCACCAGCGCATCGGTGTCGCCCAGGCCATCATCCACGCGCCCGCGGTGGTGATCCTGGACGAGCCCACCGTAGGCCTCGATCCGAGCCAGATTGTCGAGATCCGCGGGTTGATCCGCGAGCTCGGCGATGTCTACAGCGTGATCCTCTCCACCCATATCCTGTCCGAGGCGCAGACCGTGTGCAGCCGGGTGCTGATCATCGATGAGGGGAAACTGATCCTGGACGAGCCGCTGGCCGGACTGCGCGACGCCGACCAGGAACAGGTCTTCGTCATCGCGCTGCGGCATCCGCCGCCGCTCGCGGCGTTGCAGGCGGTTGCCGGCGTCGCCGAAGTGCATGCCATCGACGCGCAGCGCTTCCGCATCACCGGCCGCGCCGGCAGCGATTCAGCCGTGGCGCTTTCGGAAAGCGCCGCCGCTCAGGGATGGGGGCTGTACGAACTCGCACCGTCCGCGGGGACGCTGGAGGAGATCTACCTGCAGTTGACGCGCGGTGAACCCCCCGCGCCGGATGCGCACCCATGATGGTCTTCACCATCGCGGGCACGGAACTGCGGCGCATGTTCCAGACGGTGCTTGCATGGGCGGTGCTGGCGGTCGTGCAATTCCTGCTTGCGATTTTCTTTTTCATGCTGCTGTGGAAATTCCTCGAGCCGGGCACGGCAGCCGCCGCCCGCGGCCTCACGGACATCGTCGTGACCGGCACGCTTCAAATTGCCGGCATCGTGCTCCTGCTCGTGTCGCCGCTGCTCACCATGCGCCTGTTCAGCGAGGAGCAGCGCAGCGGCACGATGCAGTTACTTTCATCCGCGCCTATCTCGCTCACCGAGATCGTGCTCGGCAAGTACCTCGGCGTGCTCGGCTTCCTGCTCTGCATGCTCGGCATGATTGCGCTCATGCCGCTGTCGCTGCTCGCCGGGACGGCGCTCGACATGGGGCAGTTGGGCGCCGGGCTGCTGGCCCTCGGGCTGCTGATGGCCGCATTTGCCGCCGTCGGCCTCTTCGTGTCGACCCTGACCGATCAACCGGCGCTGGCGGCGATCGGCGGCTTCGCTGCGCTGTTCATCCTCTGGATCATCCATATTGCGGCCTACTCCGGGGGCGAAGCCGTCGCCGCCGTGTTCTCCTACCTGTCGCTGCTGCGCCACTTCGACGGGCTGCTCGACGGTTATTTCAGTTCCGTGGATGTCGTCTACTTCATCCTGCTCATCGCCTCCTTCCTCGCGCTGTCCGTCTGGCGCCTGGACGCACGCCGCACGTACCACTGATATGGCCGGCCGGTATCCTGCCCGAATGAATCCGGCCGGCTTTACATTCGTGGGTCGGCGGGCGGGTCCTGCCATCGGGTACCGTCTTCGTGCTCGCTGTCGCTGCGCGCGAAGCGCGGTGACCCGATGTCACCCGCCCGGTAGGCACTGGCGCATGGAATCGGCCGGATTCATCTCAAGCGCCAAACGGACGGGTGGCGCCGGGCACTCCCCTTCTTCCGCGCGCAAGCGAGGGGACCGAGCGAGCACGGAAAAGGGGTGCCCGGTGACAGGACCCGTCCGGCGCGGTGGTCACATGAATCCGGCGGGCTGCACACGATGGCAGGACCCGGCCATCACGGAAGCACGATGGAATCCGGCCCAGCCGAATAACAGACCTGCTGCCTGACGCGCCGGGTGAACGAAATACGATGAAGCTGAAAATCAGTGAGCGGGCGCTGCACCGGCTGAACAGCTGGATCATGGGCGCGCTCATCGTGGCGCTCGCCGGCCTGCTCGCGTGGCTCAGCACGCGCTACACGGTGGAGGCGGACTGGACCACGGCCGGCCGCCATTCGCTCTCGCAAGCAAGCCTGAAGGTGCTGGAGCGGATGCCGGAGCCGCTCGCGATCACGGCCTACGCGCGCGAAGATCCGGAACTGCGCGCCCTGGTCCGCAAGTTCGTCAGCCGCTACCAGCGCGCGCGACCCGGCATCACGCTGGCATTCGTCAACCCGGACGCGGCGCCCGACGAGGTGCGCAATCTGGGCGTGAGCGTGCACGGCGAACTGGTGCTGCGCTACCGGGATCGCATCGAGCACGTGCGCCGTGACAGCGAGGAGGAATTCAGCAACGCCCTGCAGCGCCTGCTGCGCACCAGCGAACGCTGGCTCGCGTTCCTCGAAGGTCACGGTGAGCGCAGCGCGCTCGGCCAGAACGGCCCCGATCTCGGCCAGTGGGCGGATCAACTCAAGAGCCGCGGCTTCCGCTTCAACGCGCTCAACCTCGGCGAGACGCGCGCCATCCCGGACAACACGTCGATCCTCGTCATCGCCGGGCCGCAGGGCATGGTGTTGCCGGGCGAAGTGGAATTGATGCTCGAGTACCTGGACGGCGGCGGCAATCTGCTCTGGTTGACCGATCCCGGCCCCTTGCAGGGACTGGATGCGCTCGCCGCGCGCCTCGGCGTGCAGTTCCCGGCCGGGACCATCATCGATTTCGCCGGCCAGCTGCTGGGACTGAACGACCCGACGGTCACGCTGATCACGACCAGCCTGTATGGCGCGCATCCGGCACTCCGCGATTTCGCCCTGACCAGCCTGTATCCAAGCGCCGGGGCGATCACCGCGCAGGCCGGCGGGGAATACAAAACACAGACCTTGCTCAGCAGCGGCAAACACACCTGGCTCGAAACCGGCCCGTTGCAGGGCGAGGTCGGCCTCGATGAAGGCCAGGATCTGAAGGGGCCGTTGACGGTGGGCGTGGCGCTCACGCGCGACATCGAAAGGCCCGAAGGCGAAAACGCGCGCACCATCCACCAGCGCATTGCGGTCATCGCGGACGGCGATTTCCTCTCCAATACCTTCATCGCCAATACCGGCAACCTGGAACTGGGCCTGCGCCTAGTCAACTGGCTGAGCCACGATGAAGACATGATCACCATCCCGGCGCGCACGGCGGGCGACACACAGCTCGAGATGGAGAACATTACGCTCGGGTTGTTCGGCATCTTCTTCCTCGTCATCCTGCCGATCACCCTGTTCCTCACCGGCGTCTCGACCTGGTGGCGCCGCCGCAGGCTGTAGCCCGTGGCGCGATCCGCGGACTGAACCATGCGCAGGCGCCTGCTCGCCAACGTCGTGCTGGCAGTCGCGGTCGCGGTGCTGGCGGCCGGGTTGCTGTTGACGCCCGAACCGGTGCCGGAAGCGCCGCCGCCACTGACGGACATCGCGCCGGACAGCATCCACCGGATCCGCATCGAGCGCGCCAATGACGTGCCGATGAACTTTGAACGCCGGGACATGCGTTGGGTCATGAGCGCTCCGGTCAGCGCCCCCGCCTACCCGGCGCGCATCGAATCCGTGCTCGGCCTGCTCTACGAGCCCAGCCATGCGCGACTTTCGATCCCCGCGGGCGAACGGGCGCGATTCATGCTGGATGCGCCGCCGGTCAGCCTGTATTTCGACGAGCACCGCTTCGACTTCGGCGATATCGAACCGCTGGAAGCGCGCCGCTACGTGCTCTATTCCGGCCAGGTGCACCTGATCGCCGATACCCTCGTCTTCCAGCTCACGCAGAATGCCGGTTTCTTCATCGATCCGAAGCTGCTCGCCGGGGACGCGCCGCCGCAGCGCATCGTCTACCCGCAGTTCACGCTGGCTGATGACAACGGCTCGTGGCGACAGGAACCGGATGCGGGACTCGCGGCGGACCGGGCGAAAGACGTGAGCCTCAACTGGGAAACGGCGCGCGCGATCACGGTGCAAACGCCTATCGAAGGCACGGCGACGGGCCATATCCGCATCGAGTCGGGCGCCGGCGACCCGGTCGAGTTCGACATCCTGTCGAAGGACGACAATGTGATCCTCGGCCGCGCCGACCTGAACGTGCAGTACCACCTCGATGCCTACACGGCGGAGCAATTGCTGCTGAAGCAGCAAGTGGAAAGTAAAAAGTGAAAAGTGCAAAGCAAGAGAGCGAGGGGCAGGTTAGCGGTCGCGTGCACGCTGGCTTGTCTCTAATCACCTCCAGCTTTTCACTTTCAACTTTGCACTTTTGACTTCCCTTGCCTGAACTACCGGAAGTAGAGATCACCCGCCGCGGCATTGCCCCGCACGTGCTCGGCCACGCCGTCGAAGACGTGATCGTGCGCGATCGGCACCTGCGCTGGCCGGTCCCCGGCACGCTGCGGCGCGCGCTCCGCGGCCAGCGGGTACGCGGCATCGAGCGGCGCGCCAAATACCTCATCTTCCGCATGGATGCAGGCAGCATGATTCTTCACCTTGGCATGTCCGGCAGCCTGCGCGTCGTCGACGGCCCGGCACCGCCGGGAAAGCATGACCACGTCGATATCGTGTTCGATTCCGGCGTGCGTCTGCGCTTCCGCGATCCGCGCCGCTTCGGATCGATCCACTGGACTCGCGCCGATCCGCTTCGCCACAAGCTGCTCAAAGGGCTCGGCCCGGAACCGTTGAGCGAGACGTTTGACGGCAACCACCTGCACGCGCGGTCGCGCGGGCGCAGGCTGGCAGTCAAATCCTTCCTCATGGACAGTCGCACCCTGGTCGGCGTCGGCAACATCTATGCAAACGAGGCGCTGTTCGGCGCCGGGCTGCATCCGCGGCGGCCGGCAGGGCGAATTTCACTCGCCCGCTACGAGCAGTTGGCGAAGGAAATCAAACAGGTACTGGCGCGGGCGGTGCAGAGCGGCGGGACGACGTTGCGCGATTTCGTCAGCGGCGTGGGCGAACCGGGGTATTTCAGCCAGGAGCTGCGCGTCTACGATCGGGCCGGTCTGCCGTGCGTCGTGTGCGGCCGGCCGATCCGATCCGTACGCCTTGGACAGCGCTCGACGTTCTACTGCCCGCGATGTCAGAAGTGAGCCCGGGCACGTCCCGATAGAAAGCCGACCACGATGCGATTCGCGCCGCGCGGGGGGCTGGATTCCGGACGCTCGCACGGCTGGCGCCGGGCTCGGTCCGGAATGACGGTGTGAGTGAGTAACACGCCTTCTGAATGCCACTCCGTCATTCCGGAGCGGCCTAAGGCCGCCTCCGGAATCCAGTCGAATTCAATTCGTCTCCGCAGCAGACAACTTCAGTCCTCTTCCGCCGCGGGCCGCGCCCGGAACTCCTTGCGATAGCGCCGGCCCAGCTTGTCCGCCTCGATCATCTCCCGAGGCTTCAACTTCTCCCGCAGACGGTTCAACGCCTTCAGCACCTTCGTGTCATTCTGCACGGCCGCGGCCGTGAGCCAGGCATAGGCCTGGATCCGATCTTTCGGCACGCCCCTGCCCGCGGCATAGGCCGAACCCAGCCGGGCCTGCGCCGGCGCGTAACCCTGCTCCGCGGCCTGCAGGTACAGCTTGCATGCCTGCGCCTCGTCGCGCTCGACGCCGCGCCCTTCGGCATACATCTTCCCCAGGCGCACCTGCGCCCGCGCATAGCCGGCCTCCGCCGCCTCGCGGAACCAGTTGAGCGCTTCCACGTCGCTCTGCTCGACGCCGTCGCCATTGATATAGATCTTGCCGATCTGGTACCGCGCCTTCGGGTCATTCTGGAACGCGGCCTTCAGCAGCCAGTTCATGGCTTCCTGGCTGTCCTTGCGCACGCCGTGGCCGTCCAGAAAGCATACGCCCAGCTCGTACTGCGCGCGGTCGTAGCCGGATTCCGCCGCCAGCTTGTACCACTTCACCGCCACCGCGCGGTCCTGCGGCACGCCGCGGCCATGGGCGTACATCTGCGCCAGGTTGAACTGCGCCTTGGCATAACCCTGGTCGGCGGCCTTGCGGAACCATTCCACGGCCTCGATATCGCTCTTCGGCGTGCCGGTGCCATGCAGATGCATGAGCCCGAGATTGAGCTGCGCCCTGGCGTTGCCCTGTGCCGCGGCCTTCAGATACCACTCGAGCGCGACGCGGTGATTGACGGCCGTGCCGAAGCCGCTGGCGTACATGTAACCCAGGTTGTACCGCGCGGTCGAATGGCCGAGCAGCGCGGCGCGCTCGTAGCAGGTCAACGCCTTCTTGTAATTCTGCTTCGTGCCGAGCCCGGTCTGGTAGGCCCAGCCCAGTTCGGCGATCGCATCCGCGCTGCCCTTGCCGGCGGCGCGCCGGAGCCAGTACATCGCCTTGTCGAAATCCTGGTCGACGCCGATCCCGCGCAGGAACCGTGATCCGATGCGCGCCTGCGCGTCAACCAGGCCGCACTTGGCCGCCTCCAGGTACCAGTGGGCGGCGAGACCCATGTCGCGCGCGATGCCGTAGCCCTCCTCGTAGAAACCCGCGAGCGTAAGCTGCGCATCCGGGTTGCCGCTCTGCGCCTCCTTCTTCATCGCGAGGAAGGTGACTTGGGTCGTGTCGACCATCGGCGTTTTCACTTTGGAGCGCTTGTCCGCCATATCGATCCTCAGGCCGTCACGGAAAACAGGGGCGCTCCGCGCCGAAATGCGGATCGCCACCGCTATACTATTAGAAATTCCTGCCCCGGCGCATTCCCCGACCGACCCATGCTGAGCTACCGGCACGGCTTCCACGCCGGCAATTTCACGGACGTGCACAAGCACGTCGCGCTGGTCATGATCCTCGACCACCTGCTGCAGAAGGATTCGGCGTTCTGCTGCCTGGACACGCACGCCGGCGCCGGGGTCTACGATCTCGACTCGCGCTACGCGCGGAAGAACCGCGAATTCGAAACCGGGATCGCCCGGCTCTGGGGGCGCAACGACTGCCCGCCGCCGGTGGCGCGCTACCTGGAGATCGTGCGCAGGCTGAACCCGCCCGGTACTGACGGCGCGCAACGCCTGCGATTCTATCCCGGCTCGCCGTGGATCGCGCGCACGTTCCTGCGCCGTGTCGATCGCATCGTCGCCGCGGAACTGCACTCGACCGAGGCGCCGCTCCTCCAGCAATGTTTCGCGCGTGACTTGCAGGTGCAGGTGCACCACCGTGACGGCTTCGAAATGCTGCCGGCGCTGGTCCCGCCCCGCGAGCGGCGCGGCCTCGCCTTGATCGATCCGTCATACGAATTGCGCGACGAATTCGCGCGCGCCGCCTCCGCACTGCACGATGCCTGGCAGAAATGGCCCTCCGGGACCTACCTGCTCTGGTACCCGGTGCATCGGCGCCAGCCTATCGCGCGCTTCCACAACCGGATCAAGCTCTCCGGCGTGCGCAAGGTGCTGATCAGCGAAATGAGCGTCGTGCCTGACGTCGCGCCCAACCGCCTGAGCGGTTCCGGACTCCTGATCGTCAACCCGCCGTGGCAGTTCGCATCCGAGTTACAGGGCGTCAGCCGCTGGCTGGAGGGCGTTCTGGAACGCGGCGAGCATGCGCCGCCGCGCATGCGCTGGCTGGCGCCGGAGTGAACTCCGCCCGCGCGAAAACCCTTGATCCGCAGGCCGCGATGTGTCTAAACTTCGGCCGCGTTGCAATCTGGTCTGGCCATTCCGGTAGTTCCTGTCAAGCTGTAAGGCACCTCCCGTACGGTTCAGCGGGTTAGCAATTCAACAAGCTAAACTTCACAAGTAGAGGTTATTTACATGGCGACAGGTACTGTCAAATGGTTCAGCGAGTCCAAAGGCTATGGTTTCATCCGGCCGACGGACGGCAGCCCCGACGTATTCGTGCATTTCTCCGCTATCGAAGGCAACGGTTTCAAGACCCTCGCGGAGGGCCAGACCGTGCAATACGAAACGAAGACCGGTCCGAAGGGATTGCAGGCGACCCGCGTCACCGTACAGCAAGTCTGAACACGTTTGTCACTCCCGGAAAACCCCGCGCTGCGGGGTTTTCTTTTTTCAGCGGCGCCGCGCGGGGTCGCCCTTGTAAACCCGCCATTCCAGCGTCAACCGGAGGTCGGGATCGACGTCATAGACAAGCACCTTCGCAAAATTGCCCTCCACGGTCCGGACAGCAAGCATCAATCCCGGCTGAACGCCGGGACTGGAATCCGTGTCCTGAATCCCTTCCGCCGAGTATTCGAGCCCGGCCAGCATGGCCGAGTCGAGGGAATGGAAATTGCCGGAGGGGATGCGTGCGATCTGCGCCTTCCTCCGGAAGGACGGGCACAGGCAGCGCTCCTCGCCGGATGGTGCCAGAGCCGCCTGCGGCAGATCCGGGGCTGACAACCCCTCGTCGAACTGGGGCGAGACCGTCTGCGGCAGTGCTACGCCTAAGGAAGCTCTGAACAACTCCGTCCAGGACTTGTCAGAGCACGGCGGAAAATTGCTCCTGCATTTTCCGCATTTCCGCCATCCCTGGCGATCAGAAAACGAAAAGCGCGGTTTTCGTTTTCCTTCATTTTCCAATCGCTTACGCGATCGGAAAATGGCCATACCTCCCTGTATGGCGGGAACCTCTGAACTTGTTCAGAGGTTCCCTAACGGCAACTCGCCGATCGAAGGCGACTTCGACGTCCAGGAATAGTACGCCAGCAGGGCCAGCGCGAAGACCGCGACGAAACGCACGACGCGGGAGTTCACGATCAGATACTAGACGAACCCCGGCGCAATCGTCATGCTCGCGTGTCGCGGAACCGGCGCCACCATGCTGAAAATCTCGAACCACGTCGTCATCCCGGATCACGAGATCCGGATGAGCGCGATCCGCTCGCAGGGGCCGGGCGGCCAGAACGTCAACAAGGTCTCGAGCGCGATCGAACTGCGCTTCGACATTCACGCCTCTTCGCTCCCCCTCTACTACAAGCAGCGACTGCTCGCGCTCGCCGACCGGCGCATCAACCGGGACGGCATCGTCGTGATCAAGGCGCAGACCTCGCGCAGTCAGGAACGCAACCGCGCCCAAGCACTGGAGCGGCTGCAGTGGCTCATCCGGCGCGCGGCCGTGACCCGCAAGAAGCGCCAGCCGACCCGCCCCACTCGAGCCTCGCGCGAGCGGCGGCTAAACGAAAAGACCCGCCGCGGTCAAACCAAGAGACAACGCAGTAAACCCGTTGACAACGAATGAGCAATTGCCCAATCGTCATTCCGAAACGGCCGCAAGGCCGCTCCCGGAATCCAGCCCCGATGAGGGGTCAGGTGCGACAGGGTCGGCTTTGCGTGTCTTGCCTGGATTCCGGACGCTCGTCCGACGGTGTCGGACTCGGTCCGGAATGACGGAAAACGTGTGACACAGGTGAATCAACATGAAGCGCCTGCAGGTGGTCGTCTTGGTGATGTTCGCGGTACTGGCCGTGGCGATTGCAGCGGACGATACCGAACCCGAGCACGGGGATTCGAGCGCCGTCCTCGAGTCCCCGGACAAGCAGCACCGGTTAATGGTCCTCGCGCCGGAGCATGGTGTCGTGATCGATGGAGTGAGCTACACGACGTCCGGCGTCTATCGCAAAGGCCCGCGGGCCGAGCCGCTGTATGGCCTGCACGGCCACAGCCGCATTTCGGCGATCACGGACGATGGCCAATATGCCGTGCTGTCCGGCGCAAAGTCAGTCAGCTTTGTCGGTCCGGGGCTCTACAGGGAATTTGTCGCGGAGGAGCTGTACGAGGACATCTCTGTTGTTCCGAATCTCCTCGATACGGACTGGTATCCGTGGATCAAAAATATCAAATTCGACGATCGAGGGCGGCGTTATTACCTGGAAACACTCGAAGACAGGCTCTTTATTTTCGATATGACCACGGGCGAGATCCTTGGCATTTCCGCGGCGGTGCGTCCGGCTTTCAGCGTTGATGTCGTCAGGGATGATGGCACTTCAGATCGCCTGTCGCACTTCCGGAAATGCGGTTCCGCGTTCTCTCTGTTCGAGGAGACGAAGAGCGACAGCAATGTGGCCGTGACCGGGTTCGTCGAGGAGAAATCCGGGGACGGCCAGGTTACCGGCCACGTCGTCGCGATCCCGTTCGAGGAAATCACCAAGGTCGAGAGGGTCGGCGGTAACCAGGGGGCGCCGCTATTCGACGTGTTCCGATCGAACGGCGAGACCGTCCGCATGGCCATCGAGAGTATTTACGCGTTCTGCGGCAAAAGCGAAGCGGAGGACAGAGTGAGAGTCGCAATTGGCGACCTCAAGGCGCTTGCGAATTTTCAGGCCATGCAGACCGCTCCGCTCCCCGAAACGCAAGACCCGGAAGCCATGGCGGAGTATCTGGACTTCTACCAGCGGGCGGGCGACCGGAACGACTGGACGCCCATGCCGAAGGACGCGTACATACTCGTTGACTATCGTGAGTTCAGCGACGCCGCGGCCAAGGGCGAACACGAACGACTCAAGGAGTATCTCGCGATCGGCGCAGATCCCGGCTATTCAGGATCCAGGCTCGGTTCGCCGCTCAACGCGGCCATACAGGAAGGCCAATTCCCTGAGGCGAAGTACATGCTGCGGACTGGGAAAAACATCAGTTTCGATCCCAAGGACAGCATATTGCTCCGGGTTGTCAGGAAACTGGAGACTCACGGCGAGGATAAGGCGCTGGTGCGCTGTATCGACCTGTTGCTGAGTAAAGGCGCCAACCCGGACCCGGATGCTTACGAAAATGAAACGCCCTTGCTGGCATTGCTGAGGCTGGACCGGATCGACCTCATGGAAAAGTTTCTGGAGAAAGGAGCGGACGCGAACCGAGCGGACCCGCGGGGACGGACGCCGCTCTATGTGGCGACGACCCTGGAGGCCGTGGAAACTCTGCTGAAACACGGCGCCGATTCGGATTATGTCCTGCCTTCCGGGAAGACGCACCTGTATACGAAGATAGAATCGAACGCGGACCTGGAAATCATCGAAGCCATGCTCCGGGCGGGAGGGGACCCCAACATTCAACCCGCGGGCGTGTCCGGTAATCTCTGGTGGGCCTTTAGCAGGAATGACACGCGATTGCTCGAGTTGCTGGTGAAATACGGCCTCAACATGAACCCGCCGCCCAACGATGACGGAGAGACCCTGCTGTTCGCGGCGATAAGAAAGGGGCAGGCAGATATGGCCGATGCACTGCTTCGCCATGGCATGGATCCGGATCACAAGAACAGGTCAGGGCAAACAGTATTGTTTCTTGCAGGCAGCCCGGAACTCATCGAACTGCTGTCCAGGCATGGCGCAGATGTGAATGCAAAGGACCAATGGGGGAAATCGCGGTTGGCTGATGCGGTTGGGTGGGACCGTCTCGAACTTGCGGAAGCCCTGCTGAAGGCCGGCGCGGATGCGAATGGCATGAATCGTCCATTCGGGCGGCTATTGGAATTTGCCGTCACCTTCGGCAAGGTGGAACTGGCCAGGCTGCTCGTCAAATACGGCGCGGATCCAAACGTGGCCGAATCGCGGGATGAGACGCTTGTGCACAAGGCCGCTACCCGGCCGACCGAAATGCTGCAGGTCCTGCTGGATGCAGGCGCAGACCCGAATGTCGTGGATAAAATGGGGCGGACGCCTTTGGAGAGGCTGTGCGTGCAGATCCCCGCGGCCGGAGGCGCGCCCGGGTTGAATCGGGAGGCCCTGCTTAAAAATTTCGAACTGCTATCGAAGCGGTTGAAAGATCCACCTTCGGTCGACGAGTGCCGTACGCGTGGGCTGGACTCAGGGCGCTCGGCCGGCTTCGCCGACCTCGGTCCGGAATGACGGACGGTATGAGACCCCGCACTGTAATTGGCATCGCGGCGCTCGCGCTCATCCTCGGCGGCCCGGTGCTGGTCGCGTGCAGCGGCGCGGTGAAGTTCAACGGGAACTGGCGCACCGCCGATCGTTCGCCAACCGGGATCGCGCCCGATCCGAAGGAGGTGCAGGAAGCCGTCGTGCAGGTGTACGCGGCGCGCGCTTTCAACTGGCGGGGCGCCTTCGCCGTGCACACCTGGGTCGCGACCAAGGCGCGCAATGCTCCGCAGTATCGCGTGCACCACGTCCTCGGCTGGCGGCGCTACGACGATTTGCCGGTGGTGGAGTCGGAAAGCGATTTCCCGGATCGAAGCTGGTATGGACAGGCGCCGGTGATCCTCACCGACGTGCGCGGACCGGAAGCAGAGGCGGTAATCGCCGACATCGAGACGGCCGTGGCGAGTTATCCCTACGCCGGGGAATACCGGCTCTGGCCGGGACCGAACAGCAACACCTTCGTCGGCTGGATCGCGCGGCACGTTCCTGCGCTCGGGCTCGATCTCCCGCCGACGGCTATCGGCAAGGATTATCTGGGCGCGAAACTCGTCGCCGCCGCGCCGAGCGGGACGGGCTACCAGGTTTCGCTGTTCGGCCTGCTTGGCGTGACGCTCGCGCGCGTCGAGGGACTGGAGATCAACGTGCTCGGCGTCTGCTTCGGCCTGAACCCGCTCAGGCCGCAACTGCGTCTGCCCGGGATAGGCATCATCGGCCACGGCTGAAACTCAGGCGCTCAGGCGGGAAACGGCCCCGTGATCGCGAGCGTCATCCCTGGATCCCACACGTTCACGAACAGCGTCCGGCCGTCGGGCGCGAAACAGGCGCCGGCCAGCTCGGAATCGGTGTAGGCATTCTCCGCGAACCGGTACATACCGGCGTCCGCCGTGACGCCCACGAGCGCGCAGGGCGCCTTCGCATCCTCGCATACCAGCAGATCGCCCCACGGACTCATGGTCAGGTTGTCGCAGTTGTCGAGCAGACTCCGATCGGTGGATTCGACAAACAGATCCAGTTCGCCGGGCGCGTCGAACTCGCCCACGCCGCCTTCCTGGCTTCCGGGCCGGTAGCGGAAAATCTGGCCCGCGCCGATGCGCCCGCCGGACGTGCAGCAAAAAAAGAATTCATTCCCGCCCATGCAGATTCCTTCGCCGCGCGCGAACAGCGCCGCGCCAGCCGCGAATCCGCGCTGGCGCAGATCGTCTTTCGGCGCATCCGTGCCCTCGAGATCGAACCAGCGCGCGCGGAATGCACGGCCTATGGGGAACGCGACGGCGCCCTCGGAAGGGAAGTTGCGCGTATCGGCTCCCGGCCAGTCAGGCAGGGACAGCGCCTGCAACCGCCCACCCGCGGCGAACCGGCCGCGCTCGTTCGGGATGAACCGGTAGAGCAGCCCGTCCGGCCGATCTTCAGTGAGATAGACGATGCCGGTGCGCGGATCGATCGCCACCGCCTCGTGGTTGAAACGTCCGAGCGATGTGAGCGGGACGGGATCGACGGGGCCTGACGCGTTCGCCGGGACTTCGAACACCCAGCCATGCGCGCGCGCATGCTTCGCGTCCGGAACCGACACGGATTCCTCGCACGACAGCCAACTGCCCCAGGGTGTGGCGCCGCCGGCGCAGTTGCGCTCCGTGCCGGCCAGCGTCAGGAACTGCCGCTCGGATCGGCGGCTGCGCGGATCGTAGAGGATGGTCGTGGTGCCGCCCGGGCACGGCTCGCCGCGGCCAGGGTCGTAGATGCGTTTCTCCGCGATGCGCTTGCCGCCCGGAATGAACGGACCGAGCGCAGTGTCTTCAACACGGAGTTCGTGGTTGCAGACCAGCGCGACGCGGCCGTCTCCCGCGTCGAAGGCCGCCATGCCGTCGTGGGAGGCGGGTACTCGCAGGCCGTCGGCCATGATCGCGCCGGCTTTCGAGATCACCCGGTAGGAGAAACCGTTCGGCAAATCGAGGATGCGATCCGGATCCGGCCGCAACGGGCCGAACCTTCCGGCGGGCGCACTCCCCGCCGGATCGGCCGTCCCGCCGAGCACGCTGCGCAATGCGGCCAGCGCGCCCGCCGCGGAGGCGCCCGCAAGGACCGCGCGTCGTGTCGCCATGATGATGCCAGTGTAGCCGCCGGCCATTCCATGCGTCATCCCCCGGCCCGGGACACCGGGTTCAGAGACATTTCAACGCGCGCACCGGTCAAACAATCCGGGGCCCATAGCGGCAATTTCTGATATATTTGGCCCCGTCATACAGCCAGCACGTACAAAGGCAGTCGCCCCTGTCCCCGCTCTGGAAACCCATCCACGTCAAATACGCAGCCTGCACCTTCTGTCCCGTGGAAACGGCGCACAGGTGTTTCGTTCATTGAGGTAACCGCAGTTCACCATGTCATTCGATTCCCTCGGCCTTCGCCCCGAAATCCTTGAAGCCGTAGCCGACCAGGGCTACACCGAACCCACACCCATCCAGCACCAGGTCATTCCCGAAGTGCTCAACGGCCGCGACGTGATGGGCGGCTCGCAGACCGGCACCGGCAAGACCGCCGGCTTCACGCTGCCGATCCTCCAGCGCCTGATGGAGGCGTCAAAGCCGGACGGAAAACGCCCGGTGCGCGCGCTGATTCTCACGCCGACCCGCGAACTCGCGGTGCAGGTCGCCGAGAGCGTGCACATCTACGGCAAATACCTGCCGTTGCGCAGCACGGTGGTTTACGGCGGCGTCGGCCTGCATCCGCAGATCGCCAAGCTCAACAAGGGGGTCGACATCGTCGTCGCCACACCCGGCCGCCTGCTCGACCACGCGGAGCACAAGAACATCGATCTGTCGCGCGTGCAGGTCCTCGTGCTCGACGAAGCGGACCGCATGCTCGACATGGGCTTCATCCCGGACGTGCGCCGCATCCTCCGCCTGCTGCCGCGCGATCGCCAGAACCTGCTGTTCTCGGCGACGCTGCCGCCCGAGATCCGCATGCTCGCGCAGGATTTCCTGAAGAACCCCGTCACGGTCCAGGTCGCGCCTCACAACACCGCCGCCGAACAGGTCGACCAGAAGGTCTACCCGGTCGATCGCTCGCGCAAGCGCACCCTGCTGGTGAAATTGCTGAAGGAGGGCGACTGGCGACAGGTGCTCATGTTCGTGAACATGAAAGTGGACGCCGGCTCCATGGCGCGGCAGTTGCAGCGCGAGGGCATCAACGCGGGCGCCATCCACGGCGATCGCACGCAGGCGAAGCGCACGCAGGTGCTGGAGAATTTCAAGCGCGGCAAGGTGCACGTGCTGGTGGCCACCGACGTCGCCTCGCGCGGGCTCGACATCGATCAATTGCCGCACGTCGTCAATTTCGAGCTGCCGCACGTGCCTGGGGATTATATCCACCGCATCGGCCGCACCGGCCGCGCCGGCAACCCCGGCGAGGCGATCTCGCTGGTTTCGCCGGAGGAAGACACGCTCTTGCGCAACATCGAGCGGCTGCTCGGCCTCGAAATCCCGAAAGTGATCGTACCGGAATTCGCGCCCGACCCGAACCTGACGCGCCGGGTCATCAAGGCGCGTTCGCGCATGGCGCCGATCCCGATAGGGAATCTTGATGCCGTTGCCGACGAACCAGTGCGCAAGCACTGGAGCAAAAGGTAGGCGTGCTCCTTGCGGCGAGACGCGGGAAATTTCGTCGTGCCTGGATTCCGGAAGCGGGCTGCGCCCGTTCCGGAATGACGACCTTCAACCGTCATTCCGGACCGACCCCGGCGGAAGCCGGGGAAGCGTCCGGAATCCAGTCAAGCACACTGAGGGCCCAGAACCATTCCGACACGGGAGTATCCAAATCGTGATCCGCAACTGGATAGCCGCCATCGCCATCGCCATGACCCTGACCACCGCCTGCACACAAAACATAAACAGAGAAGCGGCCGGGCTCACCTCCGGCATCGAGACGCAGAATCTCGACAAGAGCGTGCGCGCACAGAATGATTTCTACCGGCACGTCAACGGCAGGTGGCTGGACACAACCGAGATCCCCGCGGACAAGGCGGTCTGGGGTTCCTTCACCAAGCTGGACGAGGACGCGCAGGGCGCGCTGCGCGATCTGATCGAAACCGCCGCGAACGATCCCGCCCGCACCCCGGGCAGCGAGGCGCAGAAAATCGGTGATTTATACGCGAGCTTCATGGACGAGGCGAAGATTGAGGCACTGGGCCTTTCGCCACTGGCGGAGGATTTCGCGCGCATCGATGCGATAGAAGACAGGAGCGAAATCCCCGCGCTGATCGCGCACCTCGCCGCGATGGGCGTCTCCACGCCCTATGTGCCCATCGTGCACCAGGACAACAAGGAATCCACGAAGTACGTCGTCGATCTCACCCAGAGTGGGCTTGGCCTGCCGGATCGCGATTACTACCTGCTCGCCGATGACGTAAAGCTCCGCGATGCGCTGGACCACTACCGTGGACACGTCGCTCTGATGCTTCGGCTGGCCGGCGATGCCGACGCCACGGCGAATGCCCAGGCGATCGTGGAGCTGGAAACCGCGCTCGCGAAGGCGCAATGGACCAAGGTCGAGAACCGCGATCCGCAGAAGGTCTACAACAAGTTCGAACTCGGCAAGCTTACCGGGCTCGCACCGGGCTATGACTGGCAGGCTTTCCTCGCCGGCGCCGCCATTGAAGGCAAGGTCGATTACCTGATTGTCAGCCAGCCGAGCTACATCACCGGCTTCAACGAGGCGCTCAACAACATGCCGCTGCCGGTGTGGAAGGCGTATTTCCGCTGGCACCTGCTGTCCGACTACGCCGCCTACCTGTCGAAGAAGTTCGTCGACGAGGACTTTGCATTCTACGGCACCGCGCTGCGCGGCGTGCCCGAGAACCGGCCGCGCTGGAAGCGTGGCGTGGACGTCGTGGAGCAGTCCATCGGCGAGGGGCTCGGCAAGCTGTACGTGGCGAAGTATTTTCCTCCGCAAAGCAAGGCCCGCATGGAGCAGCTCGTCGCCAACCTGATGAAAGCCTACCAGCAGAGCATCGACACGCTCGAGTGGATGAGCGCTGACACGAAGAAGGAGGCGCAGGCGAAACTCGCCAGTTTCCGCACCAAGATCGGCTACCCGGTGAAATGGCGCGACTATTCCACGCTGGCGACCGCCGCTGATGACCTGGTCGGCAACATCCAGCGCGCGCAGCGCTTCGAATACCAGCGCAACATCAACAAGCTCGGCCAGCCCATCGATCGCGAAGAGTGGGGCATGACGCCGCAAACCGTGAACGCCTACTACAACCCGGAGCTGAACGAGATCGTGTTCCCCGCCGCCATCCTGCAGCCGCCGTTCTTCAACGCCGCGGCGGACGACGCCGTCAACTACGGCGGGATCGGCGCGGTAATCGGGCACGAGATCAGCCACGGCTTCGACGACGAAGGCAGCCAGTACGACGGCGACGGCAACCTGCGTGACTGGTGGTCGGAGGAGGATCACGAGAAATTCGAGGCGAAGACGCGCGTGCTGATCGAACAGTACACCGCCTACGAGCCGGTGCCGGGCTACCACATCAACGGCGAACTGACGCTCGGCGAGAACATCGCCGACAACTCCGGGCTGGCGATCGCGGTGAAGGCCTACCTGCTCTCGCTCGACGGGAAGGATGCGCCGGTGATCGACGCGCTCACGGGACAGCAGCGGCTGTTCATGGGCTGGGCGCAGGTCTGGCGCGGCAAGATGCGCGAGAACGAAGCGATCCGCCGGGTGAAGATCGATCCGCACTCGCCGCCGTCGGTGCGCGGCGTCGCCCCGCTGGTGAACCAACCCGCCTTCTTCGAGGCCTTCGGTGTGCAGGAAGGCGACGCGATGTGGCGGACACCGGAGCAGCGCGTCACGATCTGGTAGGTCTTCCCCTCGTCACCGCGGCAAGGTCGCACGTTCGTCATCCCGTAAACGCCTAAGGCCGCGCACTTTCGTCACCCCGGAAACGCCTAAGGCCGCGCACTTTCGTCACCCCGGAAACGCCGAAGGCGTTTCCGGGGTCCACGGTGCGGCTAGCACGCGTTATTACGTATGTTATAATGCGCCAGAATCAGGAGAACAATCATGAAGCTGAAGATCACCACCATCGGCAATTCCGCGGGGGTCATACTCCCCAGGGAGCTGCTCACCAGGCTGCGCGTGGACAAGGGCGATTCGCTGTACGCCGCTGAACTGCCGGACGGCATCAAGCTGATGCCCTATGACCCGGAGTTCGACAGGCAGATGAAAATCGCGGAGCAGGTGATGCGCGAGCGCCGCGATCTGCTGCGCAAGCTCGCGGACAGTTGAGTCGCTCCAAGTGATCGTCTGGCTCGCGAAGAAGTGCGTCCTGGCGATGCATGATCGCCAGATCGCCGAACATGGCGGCAGCGTCGGCGTGCGCGATGAAAACCTGTTCGAATCAGCGCTGGCCCGGCCGCAGCAGCTATTTGCCTACGGCGACCCGGCGCTGGACCTCGCGGACCTCGCCGCAACGCTGGCCTTCGGCCTCGCTCGCAACCCTCCCTTCGTGGACGGAAACAAGCGCACCGCGGCAGTAGCCTGCGAAGCGTTCATCCGCATGAACGATGGCCGACTCGAGGCGACTGACCTCGAACTTTATCCGCAGTACCTCGCGCTCGCGGAGGGCCGTCTATCCCTGGAGGAGTTCGCCGCCTGGTTGCGCGCCCGGATCCGGATGGCGCCGAAGGACCAAGTCCAGGAACCCCGCCGCCGGAAGGTTCACGCCGCACGGCGCTGACGTCCTCACTCCCACGCCTCGGCCAGCAGTTCGTATGAGCGGCAGCGCGACAGATCAATACGCGATCTGGTTCCTGCCCGACTGCTTCGCCCGGTAGAGGGCCTCGTCCGCCGCCTTGACCACGTCCTCGGGCATCGCATGTGTGTCGTCCGGTTCGGCGAGCCCGATGCTGATCGTCACCGAGACGGACTGCTCCCCGCGGCCCTTCACGCGCCGGCCACGTCGCCGCTGCGCTTCCTTTTCCGGTATCTCGCGCTTCTTCGTGTCGCGCAGCGCCAGGTGGTAGCGTTCCACGTTCCGGCGGATCTCCTCCAAAAACGCTTCGCAGTGGTCGGCGTCCTTGCCCGGGAAAATCACGCTGAACTCCTCGCCGCCGTACCGGTAGGCCGTCCCGCCGCCCCGCACGCGGTCGATCTGCCGCGCCACCATCTTCAGCACGTCGTCGCCCACGTCATGCCCGTAGGTATCGTTGAACTGCTTGAAGTGATCCACGTCCACCATCGCGATCGCGTAGCGCCGGCCGAGCGACTTCAGGCGGTCGTTGAACGCGCGCCGGCCGAGCAGTCCGGTCAACTCGTCGCAGAACGCCATGTCGAAGGAACTGCGCACGAGACTCGCGATCTGGCTCAATCCCGCCGCGCCCAGCATGATCGCCGAGATCTTCGGCCGGCCGAGATGCGCGAGCGTGATCATCGCGAACAGCATCGAGCCCAGGATCGCGGCCGCGTTCTCGTCGTCCCGCTCGACCAGGATCCAGAACGCCGCCGCAATGACGAGCGCGAAGCAGCCGATCGCCGCCAGCGACAGCATGGAGCCGGGCAGACCGCGGATCGGCAGCCATGCCTCGACGAAGGCCGCGGCCGGCCCGGAGTAGAACTGCTGCACCAACCATCCCGACACGACCAGCAGCGGCATGAGTGAAGCGAGCAGCATGCCGTTGCGGCCCTTGAGCGCCGGCTCGTGCATGAAGAGCACCAGCGCGCCTACCACCGGCACGGCGATGCTCAGCATGGAGTAAATGACGAGAGCCCGCGGATCCTCGAGCGGCACCTGGAGCTGCGACTGGATGACGAGATACATAACCAGCAACAGCAACGCCCCGGTGAAGCGCCGGGCGTTGTTGAAATACACGCTGAGCGCGATGGCGCCGCCGAAAGTGACGATCGGCAGCCAGTTGAGCAGCAACTGGTAGGGGGACGAGAGTGCCGAGACCGAACGCAGGCCGATTGCCGCGCCGAGGAAGAGCAGCGCGGGAAAAGTCAGGCGTCGGAGCGCGTACCAGCTCATGGATTCAAACCCGCCGCTTTTCCAGCTTCTTCAGCAACACGGGCAGTTCGTCGGCAACAGTCTCGTACACGATTTCGTAGGCGACGAGCCCATGCGGGTGCGCCAGGACGTTGCGCATGCTTCCGATCTTCTGCCAGGAAACGCCAGGATGCGCCGTTGTCATTCCCTCTGAGGCGCGATCAGCGCGAGCGGTTCCCGTCCGTGCTTGCGGTAGATCGCGAGATCCGCGTCCAGCGTGAACACCGCGTGGCCGTTGTGAATTTCCGCCATGCGCACGATGCAGGCATCGGCATAGGACATCGGCCGATCGCCATGCTTCCGCAGCAGCGTTCGAAGTTCGCTCACATGCTCGCCGGGGCGGAAGGCGATTTTGAGCGCGCCGTTCTGCAACAATGCAAACAGGGCATCGCGGGCCTCGGGGAGACGCGAAAGCAGATAGTGCGCTTCGGCCAGCACCGGTTCGCAGACAAGCAACGGAATTGCGAGTTTGCGAATCTGCGCGGCTGCCCAGACGTGATGTTTTTCCGCCCTGTCGAGGTAGGCGACGAGGGGACCGGTATCAACGATCGCCCGAAGTGTCACGCCCGAAACCATCCATGTGTCTTGGGTTGCTCGCGAGATCGTCGACCCCGGAATCCGCAACGCCCAGGTAGTCCTTCATGAGATCGTGCAGACTCGGGTATTGCTCCGATCCGCGCGCGCCCGCCGCCGGACCTTCGATCACCAGGCGCAGCCCTTCCTCGATCAGATCCTTGAGCTTGCGGCCACGCAGCGCCGCGATCGCCTTGGCCTTTCGAAACAGCTCATCCGACAGTTCCACCGTCGTCTTCATGACAGCCAGTTAAGCATATTTATGGATTACCGTAAACCCATAATTATATAACTTGTTGATATGCGGAGGCCGAGCCAAGGCTGGATTCCGGCTCGCGGCCGCTATGCGGCCTCGCCCGGAATGACGGCCATGTTTTTTCCGTCATGCCGGAAACGGCCCCGGATCAAGTCCGGGGCAGGCTGCGCCGTTGTCCGGCATCCATTGTACGGCCAGGAAAAATGGACCCCGGACATCTGCGTTGCAGATTCCGGGGTGACGAGCGTGAGACCTGCCGTCCTTGGCCGGGCTGACGGATCAAGCAAGGAATGCGCGTCGCACCTGGATCCCGGGCTTCCCGCCGCTCGCGCGGAACTCGCCCGGAATGACGGCCATGTTTTTCCGTTGTTTCCTCAATCCCTCCACGGCACGCGCGCGGACAACACGGATTTCGGCCCGAGGATCTGCGGGCGCTGCTTGTAATTGAGATAGTCGAGTTCATCTCCCGTTTCTTTTACCAGACGCTCGAAGCTGATGCGCTTCTGCTCGCGCAGCCGCTTTGTCAGCGCGTAAGTGAATGCGCCGTAGCTCGTCGCGCCATCCCGGTATTCGTAGGAAAATTCTTTCTCCGCGCAGGCCTCGATGATGAGCGGCAGGTACGGCCCGACGATGCCTTCGCGCCGTTTCGCCTGCCGGTACTCACGCTCCGGCTGCGCACGCAGCAGCGATGCCCGGCCGATGCGGGTGGACGCCCCCTTGTCGCCGAAATAGCGCTTGCTCGCCTTGTCATCCGACGAGAACCTCCGGTTCAGCGGCTTGAAACCCCGCGGTACCCACATGTTTGTTTGCCTGTTCCACTCGAGCTCGCGGTGGCGGATGTCATCCGGCGGGTTCAGCCCGCGCACCTTCGCCCCGCCCTGCCGGTGCATGCCGCCGGAATGGCAGCAGTCGAGGATCATGGCGAAGCGCATGTTGTAGGGAAGCTGGCTGTAGAGGCTGAAGATCTGGTCGTCCACGATCGCCCGCTCGGGTGTCCAGTCGAAGTCCCACGGCACGAGCGTCTCGGTCTTGCGGTCCGGCTCGAAGTCCTCGCCATATTCGGGGATCGTCGCGCCATGGCCGCTGTAGAAGAACACGCGCTCATCACCGGGACGCGGATCGTCCAGCAGCCACTTGAGCCGCTCCGTGATCCCGGCCGTGGTGGCCCGCTCATCCAGGCAGACGCGGATGCTTGCCGGCGCGAAGCTGCACTCCTGCAGCACCGAACTCATCCGGAATACATCGTTGACGCATCCCTCCAGCCGATCCTGCTCATGCGGATACTGGTTGATGCCGACGAGCAGCGCGCGCTTTGCCTGCCGGCCCGGCTCCCGAACTGCCGCCGGCCGGCGCCGGCCCGCAACCCGCTCCGAACCGAAGGCACGCACCCCCCGGGCGAGGCGCAGTTCCGCCACCGGCCGCCACACGCTCTCGATCGTGTTCCGGTGCTTCAGGTACTCGACCGGGGAGTGATCGGCGAAGCCGTCGATGTCGAAGTAAGTGTCCACTTGCCGGAAATTGCTTGCGTCCCATAGCTTGATGGGCGCGGTGAACACGTCGTCCTCCTCGTTGTAGAGGTGGTACCAGTACTTCACCGGCAGCGGCACGATGCGGCCCGCGCTCAGGTTGCGAATGACGAAGGCGTTGCCGATCTGCGACCCGAGCGAGACGTAGCGCGCGTTGCGGAGCGCGGCGGCAACCCGGGGACGCGCGGCGTCCTGGTGGGTAAATGCGTTATAGGTAATGAGCGAACCGAGGCTGTGGGCGAGAACGACATCCGGCTGCTTGTCGACCAGCGACTCGAGCACGAGCGCGCGTGTCTTGCGCTTGAACTCCTCGTCCTCGAGCCAGGCGACGACATAACCCGCGGTCCACTTCACCTGATCCGAGACGTCGCCGAGCACGCCGCGCCGGCCGCCGAGGGCCGTGCTGACGCCGCTTTGCGCCAGCTTCCAAACCGCCTGCATGGCCTCCCACGCCGAGATGTCCACGTTCTCGAAAATGTGGTCGTAGCTCAGGAACTCGAATTCGAGATCGATGTTGTCCTGCCCGGGAAATGCCTTGATCACGGCCGTCTGCCAGTCCTGCTTCCAGGTGCTGTTTCTGTGATCGCCCAAGCCGTGCACGCCCAGGATTTTCAGTTTCTTCTTCGGCATAAAACCTCCATCCGGAAAAGTGTTGTGTCATTCCGGAAACCGCGAGTGAGCCTTTAGCCCCGGCGCAGGCCGGGGGGTTGTCCGGAATCCACGGTGTCTCGGGGAGCGCGGCTTTAGCGATCCCGCCGTTGGTCGGAATGAAACGTGACGGGAAGAGTGTGCGCGCTTGAGGGGGCCGGAAATATCCTACAAAAGGGTGATGCCATTGTTCCGTCGTACCGGAAACGACCCCGGATCGAGTCCGGGGCAACTTCCGGGGTGACGAAAAGCTAGAGCGGCTTCGCAGATTCCGGGGCGACGGGCTGCAATTACAAGAGGCGCCGGTAATCGCAATTCAGAATCCGCGCAACCTTCCGCGCGAGCGTTTTCCCGATAGGGCGCCGGTTGTGTTCCATTTCCGAAATATGATGCTGCAGCATCCCGCCCTTTCGCGCCAGCCGGGCCTGGGTGAACCCGCCACGGTGTCGGTACAGTTTCAAATAGTATCCCGGCGTCTGATAACTGCTGCCATGCCGCCGCTTCGCTTCCGCGTGCAACAGTGAAGCCGGCACACGCTCTTCCTCCACATACCGATCTAAAGCATTCCGAATAACGGTCTTGAGACGCGCGGCCGTCACTTTCGATGAAGGCTTGAACACGACCTCCGCCAAC
>JACPSH010000015.1 GCA_016193395.1 Gammaproteobacteria bacterium | reverse complement strand
GTGCCCTGGTTCTGGGTCTGCACCATGGTCATGTTCGGCGTCAGCGCGATGTAGTCCTGCGGCCGCTCGATCCCGGCGGAACGGACTTCTTCGTCGCTGAAGGCGTTTACCGCGACCGGAACCTCATGGTAGGACTCGTCGCGTTTGCGCGCGGTGACAATGACCTCTTCGAGCCCTCCGGTCTGGGCCTGGACCACCGGCGCGCTCAGGCAGAGCGCCAGCGTGAAACCGACTATTGTTCTTGTGACGTTCATGGATCCCCCCGCGGAATTCCCGGGAAACTGGTCCGGCCATTTTCAGATTTTCGTATAGCGAAGTCAATTTCGGTACTCGAAAAAGCACCGGCCCGGGGCGGGCCACCCGCGACGCGAGCGGCGTGGCGAATCCGCCACGGTGGATCAGCGGCCTACGGAGTGCGCGAGGATGGGGTAACGGCGCAGTTCCAGCTCGATGTGCCTGGCGGCTTCCCGCAGCAGGGCTAGGCGGGTGCGGACCATTACCTTCTGGGTGATTCGAGTGGTCGCCGTCGAACAGTTGATGGCCGCGAGGATAACCCCGTTCTCGTTCAACACGGGGACCGAGACCGAGACAATCCCATAGTCGAGCTCGTCCTGAACGGAGGCGTAGGCGTCATTGCGCACCTGCTTCAGAATCTGGCGCATCTTCGTGGCGGAGGTAGTCGTACGGTCGGTGAAGGCGCGGAACGCGGTTTTGTGCAGATAGTCGTCGATGAACTCCGGGCTCTGCCAGGCGAGCAGCACCCGCCCCAGCGAGGTGGCGTAGGCCGGGAAGCGCGTCCCGACGCCGGCCGCGAGGCGGATCATGCGGTTCGTGGAGACGTGGACCAGGTACAGGATGTCTCCGTGCGAAAGCACAGCCAGCGACGAGCTATCGCCGGTCTTGTCCCGGACTTCCTGGAGATGCGGGCGGACGATCTCCTCCACGTTCATGGATTCGAGATAGGCCGAGGCAAAGGAAATGACATCCGGCTGAAGCAGGAAGAGCTTGCCGTTTCTCCCGACGTATCCCAGGTGGATGAGCGTGTGCAGGCAACGCCGCGCCACGGCGGGGCTGAGTTCGGTGACGGCGGCGACTTCGCTGAGCGTCATTTCCGGGCGCTCCTTCGTGAATGCCCGCAGCACGGATAAGCCCCGCGCCAGCGAATTGATGTATTCGCCGTCGCCCCGCGGATCTTTTTCCACTGCCATATCCGGGCCCCCGGGTTACCGCGCCGGGTTCCCCGCGCGTCTAATCAGTTCCCGCGCGCGGGAAATCTCACCGTCGTTTACGACATGCTCCATTCCTTTATAGATCATCAGCTCTACGATGGCGCCCATGCGCCGTAAAACCCGCGCCGTTTCCTGAACGCGCATCTCCGGCACCCACTCGTCGATATCGCTCGTTCCCAGGAACACCGGTGTTCCCTCGAATTTTCCCTTGGAGTTCCATTGTGTGCCTGGCGGTCCGATGAGGCCACCCGTAAAGGCTACAACGCCCCCGTAACGGCGCGTGTTGCGCACCGCGTATTCGCTGATCAGGCAACCGCCCTGCGAGAAGCCGAGCAGGATAATGCGCGCGGGATCGAAGCCTCGGCCCAGCAAATCGCCAACCAGCGTGTCCACGCGCTCCAGCGCCTGGTCCAGACGCGGCTGATTCCTCTCGATCGGTTCCATGAAGCGGTTCGGGTACCAGGACTTCTCGAAGGCCGTCGGCGCCAGGTACGCGACGTCAGCAAGCTCCAGCCGGTCGGCGATGCCGAGAATATCATCGGCATCGCGGCCGCGGCCGTGCACCATGATGGCCGCCATGCGCGCCGATTCCAGCGCGCAGCCGCGGTGTGCGACAGGCTGCGAAAGATGCGGGTTCAGTAGGTGATCTTTTCCAGTTGATCCATGATCTCCGCGCGCCGCTTATCGTCCACGAAGGCCGGCAGGATGAAGCTGTGGCCGAGCTGGTCGCGGGGTTCGTCCACGCAGAAGCCCTCGGGCACGGAATAGGCGGCCTCAAAAAGGGCGCCGCCCGGCGTGCGGAAATAGATCGAGTGGAAGTAGCCGCGGTCCTTGGATTCGGACACGTCGGTGAAACCGAGTCCTTCCAGGTAGTCCTTGTATTCCTTCTGCACGTCCTTGTCGTTCACTTTGAACGCGACGTGGTGCACGATGCCTTCGCCGTAGAACCAGCTCCCCTGGTCGCGATCCGCTTCGACGATGAATTCCACGGTCTTGCCGGGACCGCCGCCGTTGACCTCGAAGCGATGATACTCGCCGGCCCGGTCGTCGCGGGTCTGCTCGAAGCCCATGGCCAGGTTCATGAACTTCGCCGACTCCTTGATGGAGCGGACCGACACGGTGACGCTGTGCACGCCGCGGATGGCCTTGTCTTCCGGGATCTCGTCAGTGCCGCGCGGCTTGCGCGGATCGTTCTTCGATCCCACGAGTTCGTATTCGATCCCGCAGGGGTGGTAGAACCGCAGCCGGTTTTCGCCGAAGCGCTCCAATTCCTCCACCTGGTAGCCGTGCGCCTCGAGCCGTTTCTTCCAGAACGACAGGGCCGATTCAGGAATGGAACAGGCGATGGTGCGCACCTGACCCGTGCCGCGTTCGCCCTTGAGGCCGGTGTGGCGGAACGAGAAGGTCGTGATCAGCGTGCTCGGATCGCCGTTCTCGTTGCCATAATAAAGGTGGTAGATCGGCGCCTTGCCGTCGTAAAGGATGGTCTTTTTCACGCTCTTCAGACCCAGCAGGTCCGAATGGAAGGTGTAGTCTTCCTGCGCGCCGCCGACGCAGAGGGTGAGATGGTGATGGCCGTGTAGGACGTTCATGTTCATTTCCCCGCTCTAAGCTTAGGGGCTTCGGCCCCGGCTGGTGCGGCCATTCTCGAATAACGGGGACAGGTCTTGCAAACGCGCATGCCGGGCGGCGATCCGCCGGACTCGGACCAGCCACCTGATATGATTAAGTCCATGAAAGATTTTGAGTTTAGGGGACTTCCCTGGAACGTGACCTTCGGCGCGGGCGCGGTGCAGAGCCTGCCGCAGATCCTCGCAATGTCCGGGCTGCGGAAGGCGCTGATCCTGTCCACGCCGGGACGACTGCGGCACGTTGAGATGCTCGGATCCCTGCTCGGCGACTCCGTAGCGGGGACATTCGCGGGCGCGGCGGTTCACGTCCCGGCCGGAGTCGTCGCGGAGGCAGGCCGCGCGGCGCGCGGCTCCGGGGCGGACTGCACGGTTTCGATAGGCGGCGGTTCCACGACCGGGCTGGGCAAGCGGCTGCGGATGGAGGCCGGGCTGCCGCAGATCGCGATCCCGACGACTTATGCCGGATCGGAGATGACGCCGATCTGGGGCGTGACTGAAGGGAACGTGAAAAGCACCGGCCGTGACCCGCGCGTGCTCCCCATTGCGGTCATATACGATCCGGAGTTGCTGGTCTCGCTGCCGCCGGCCATTGCCGGGCCCAGCGCGCTGAATGCCATGGCGCAGGCGATCGCCAATGTCTCGACGAATCCGGTTGTGGGGCTCCTGGCGCGCGAGGCGATCCGGGTGCTGGCGCAGGGACTGCCGCGGGTCATGGACCATATAGATAATGTAGAGGCGCATGCCGTCATGCTGTACGGTTCCTGCCTGGCCGGGGCGGCGCTCGGCCTGGGCAGGAGCGGTCTGCACCATCGCATCTGCCATGTGCTGGGCGGCCTGTACAATCTGCCGCATGCCGAAACGCACGCAGTGATCCTTCCGTACAGCGTCGCTCATACGGCGCGCACCGCGCCGGAAGACGCAGTACTGATCGCCGCGGCGTTGGGGGTCAGCGACCCCGCCGCGCATCTTTACGAATGGATGCGGCGTTCCAGCACAAAGCAATCACTGCGGGCGCTGGGCCTTTCGGAGTCCAATGTGGACAAGGCGGCGGCCGCCGTGGCGAATGGGGGCAATACCGGTTATGCCGCGGATGAGGTATTGCGGTTGCTGCGCTGTGCATTCGCGGGCAGGCCGCCGGGCGCGGATCGGTAGGAATTCCTGACAAATTCAAACCAGCTCCAAAGGGGGGGACATGAACATTCGCATAATGCACGTCACGACGTGGGTCGCGGGTATGCTCGCCGCCCTTCTCGCCATCAGCGTCCGCGCCAGTGAACTGCCGCGGGCGGCGCCGGAGGAAGTCGGTCTGTCGGGCGAGCGGCTGGCGCGCCTCGATCGTCATTTTCAGGACTACGTCGACGAGCACAGGCTCGCGGGCGTGGTCATGCTCATCGCGCGCCACGGCAAGATCGCGCACCTGAGCGCCATCGGCAAATCCAGCGTCGAAGGCCGCGCGCCGATGCAGGCCGACTCGATATTCCGGATTTATTCGATGACCAAGCCGATCACGAGCGCGGCGCTGCTCATGCTGTTCGAGGAGGGCGGTTTCGCGCTGACCGATCCGGTGGACGCGTATATCCCGGAATTCAGGGACGTGAAGGTATTCGATTCCTTCGATGCCTCCGGGAAAATGATGCTCGTCGATCCGGTGCGCAAGCCGACCATACAGGACGTCTTCCGTCATACCGCGGGGCTCTCCTACGGCTTCAGCAATACGCCGATCGACGAAGCCTACAAGAACGCCGGCATCCGCAGCGAAAAAGACCTGGGCGGCTATCCGCCTCTGCCGCTGCGCGAGTGGGTGCCGCTGCTCGCCAAGGCGCCGCTTCAGTACCAGCCCGGGACGCGGTGGCAGTACAGCTATGCCCACGATGTGCAGGCCTACCTGGTCGAGCGTTTTTCCGGCAAGCTGTTCGCGGAATTCCTGCGCGCGCGGCTGTTCGAGCCGCTCGGCATGAATGACACGTCCTTCGGTCTGCCGAGGGAGAAGCTCGACCGCCTTACGACGATGTACGCGCCGAAGGACTTCAAGGGCGAGATTGTATCGTTCCTGCCGATCCCCGAAGGCATCGCGCCCATCGACAAGCCGGAGTCCAGCGAATATCTCGCCGGCGGCGCCCACCCGGCCGGAGGATCGGGTCTCGTTTCGACGGCGGAAGATTACTTCCGCTTCGCCCAGATGCTGCTGAATGGCGGCGAATTCAACGGCGCCCGCGTGCTCGGCCGCAAGACGGTCGAATTGATGACCAAGAACCACGTGCCGGCGGGCCTCGACGCCGGACTCTCGCCGGGCGGCGGCTATGGTCTGGGTGTGTCCGTACTGACGGACGTGGCCGCCCATGCCAATCTCGCCTCGGAGGGACAGTTCGGCTGGGGCGGGGCGGCGACCACCACGGTGATCATCGATCCCGCGGAAGCCATGGTGTCAATCCTGATGGTCCAGTACCGCCCCGGCAACGTCCCGCTGTGGCGCGAGTTCCAGACGCTCGCCTACCAGTCCATTGCGGATTGAGGTCGCCATGAGCAAGGAAATGTTCGACAAGGGGCTGCAGATCCGGCGCGAGCTGTTTGGCAAGGACATAGGCGAGCGGCACGTGCGGGAAGCGACGGACTTCACGCGCGAGTTTCAGGAGATCGTCACGCGCTATTGCTTCGGCGAGGTCTGGGGCCGCGAGCATCTTCCGCGCCGGTTGCGCAGCATGATCACGCTCTCCATGTTGATCGCGCAGAACCGCGCGCCGGAGATCAAACTGCACCTGCGCACCGCGCTGACCAACGGCGTGACGAAGGACGAGATCAGGGAGATCCTGCTGAACGCCATGATCTATTGCGGCGTGCCCGCGGCGGTGGACGGTTTCCGCTGCGCCCGCGAAGTGTTCGCGGAAGCCGGAATCGCAGAGTAGGCCATGGCCATGGATCGGAAGCTGACGGTCGGCTTTGTCGGCCTGGGGAACATGGGTTGGCCCATGGCGCGCAACCTGGCGCGCGCCGGTCATCGACTGGTCGTGCGCGATGCGGATGCCGGGCGTCAGCAGCGTTTCGCGGCCGAGCATGGCTGCGCCGCCGCGGATGCGCCCGCCGCGTTCGAGAGCGCGGATGCGGTCATCACCATGCTGCCGACGGGCCGCATCGTGCGCGAGGTGATGCTGGACTGGGGACTGGCCGCTGCGCTGCGGCGGCGTACGGTGGCCGTGGACATGAGTTCTTCGGATCCCGCCGGCACGCAGGCGCTTGCGCGTGAACTGGCCGGGCGCGATGTCGCGCTGGTCGATGCGCCGGTTTCCGGGGGTGTGCCGCGTGCGGAAGCGGGCACGCTCTCGATCATGGTCGGCGCGGACAATGTGGCCGCCATTGATAGTGTGCGTCCGCTGCTCGAGGTGATGGGAAAAAAGTTGTTCTTGACCGGCCGATCCGGTTCAGGCCACGCAGTCAAGGCGCTGAACAACTTCGTGGCGGCAGCGGGATATACGGCCGCGGCCGAGGCCCTGATCGTGGGCCGGAAGTTCGGGCTCGACCCCGCGCTGCTGGTCGACGTGCTGAACGCGTCCACCGGGCGTAATTTCAGCACCGAGTTCAGCTTCAAGGAGCACGTCCTGACGGGAAAATACGCGACGGGTTTCGCGCTGGGCCTGCTGACCAAGGACATCGCGATTGCCGCGGATCTGGCGAAGGCCATCGGCATCGAGGCCCCGGTGTGCGCGCTGCTCAAGGAACACTGGGCGGAAACCTGCGCGAAAATGGGCGGCACAGTGGATCACACTGCCGCCATCCGGCACTGGGCCGAGGTGAACGGCGTCGCTGCGCCGGATGCCGCATGAATCCAGAGTGCGACACGTTGCGCTGCGGCCACAGGCGTTGCCCCATCGCCAGTAGAATTCGGACCGGCTTTGACTATAATTCAGACAGTAAGAGCTTGTTTACCGGTAATCAGACGTGCACTTACGATTCATTCTTGTCTTGGTCGCCGCCGTAGTCGGGAGCTTGGCGTCGGCTGTTTCGGCGCAGCCCTCCATGAGCGCGGGCACCCAGTCCATGACGGTGCTCGGCGGCGATTCCTACGCGCGTGATTGTTATGCCGCTGCGTCCATGACCGCGCGCCGGCACTTCGGCTCGCGCGAGTCGATCACGGACTGCACGCACGCGATTCAGTACGGCAGGCTCTCGATGCGCGACCGGCTCGCGACCTACGTCAACCGCGGGATCCTGTACATGGCGCAGAAGGATTTCGAGCGCGCCGCGAAGGACTACGAGACGGCGGTCGGCCTGAATCCCCCGTCGGGCGAGGTGTTCGTGAACCGCGGCAACCTGTCGTTCCTGACGAACGCCTACAGCGACGCGATCAACGAGTACACGCGTGCCCTGGAATTGGGCCTCGAAAAGGATCACATCGCCTATTACAACCGGGCGATGGCCTACGAGCGCGTACGGAATTTCGACGGCGCCGAAGCGGATTACCGGCGCGCTATTGAATTGAAGCCGCAGTGGTTCATGCCGCAGGCGCGGCTTGATTCGTTGTTGCGCGCCGTTGGCAAGCCTTCGCTCTACTTCCAGAACTGACCATTGTCCGGCGCGGCAGTCGCGCCGCCGCACTCTTTTCTCTTTTCACCGTTCCGGCGAATGCCGGAACCGGGCTAAGCGCCTTCTCTCAAGGCGCGGAACCGGACCCGCGTCCGTGCGGCGCGCTGAAATCCACGTGCGGGCCGATGGGCACGATGCCGGACGGATTGAGCATGGTGTGGCTGCGGTAGTAGTGCTCCTTGATGAACGGGATGTCCACGGTCCCGGAGATACCGGGTACTTGGTAAAGTTCGCGCGTGTACGCCCACAGATTCGGATATTCGATTAGGCGCCGCAGGTTGCACTTGAAGTGGCCGTGGTAGACGGCGTCGAAGCGGACCAGCGTCGTGAACAAGCGCCAGTCGGCTTCCGTGATCAAATCGCCAGCCAGGTAACGCCGGCCGGCGAGACGCTGTTCCAGGCCGTCCAGTGCGGCGAAGAGATTCCGCGCCGCCTCCGCGTAAGCTTCCTGTGTCGTCGCAAAACCCGCGCGGTAAACGCCGTCATTGATGTTTGGATAAATGAAATCATTCAGCGCGTCGATCTCCCCGCGCAACCGCTCCGGGTAGAAATCTGGGCCGCTCGCCCCGGCGCGATCGAAGGCCGAATTGAACATACGGATGATCTCGGAGGATTCGTTGTTGACGATGGTGCGTGTATGCCTGTCCCAGAGCACGGGCACCGTCCAGCGGCCGCTGTAGCCGGGATCGGCACGCAGATAAATTTCGGACAGGTAACGCGCGCCGTTGACGCTGTCCGGAATGACGCCCGGTCCCGGATCGAAGGACCAGCCTCTGGAACCCATGAACGCGCCAACCGCGGACAGCGTGATCGCTCTCTCCAGGCCCTTGAGCTTGCGGAATGCGCCCATGGGCAGGCGAGGGAGATATAGAGATGATAACGGCCGGGCTCGGCCTGGAAGCCGCTGGCGCCGGTCGGGCCGGGCGTGCCGTCCGGCGTAACCCAGTTGCGGAAGGTGGAATCCTGCCGCACGAAGCGGCCGCCGGTCGTCGAAAAAGGGGACAGATTTATTTTTTCTATTTTTTCTGTCACGGTATGGTCTGCACAGGGGAGGCCAGCTCAAAAAATAAATCTGTCCCCTTTAGAAGCGCCCCGCGTCGTAATCCTCGAACGCCTGCATCAACTCGGCGCGCGAATTCATGACGAACGGGCCCTGCCAGGCAATCGGCTCGTTCAGAGGCCGGGCGGCCAGCAGCAGGAATCGCGCTCCGTTGTTGCGGATCGATGGGTTCGCTGAACTCCGCCCCCGGGCCGAGCCTGACGTCGAAATAAACCGGCGAGGTGGGAATGTCGGCCACGCTGCCCGCCCGGCCGAGCGAGGTCGTTCCGGAGATCACCCGCACCGTGCAATCTTCGCCGCGCGGTTCTTCCGGGATCGCGCGCCCGTCGAATTCCTGGTAGTGGGGTGGCGACATCTTCCTGCTTGCGGGCAGGTTGACCCAGAGCTGGAAACCCCACATCAGGCCCTGTTCCTGCTCCGGCATTTCCGAGTGGATGATGCCGCGGCCCGCCCGCATCCACTGCACGCCGCCGGAATCGATGACGCCTTCGTGGCCGTGGTTGTCCTTGTGGCGCATGCGCCCGGCAAGCATGTAGGTCACCGTTTCGAAGCCGCGATGCGGATGGTCCGGGAAACCGGCGAGGTAGTCCCGGGGCTCATCGCTGCGGAATTCGTCCAGCATCAGGAACGGATCGATGATGCCGATCTGGGGCGAGCTGATGATTCGCGTCATGCGCACGCCCGCCCCATCGGAGGCCGGCACGCCGCGCGCGGCGTTGGCGACTGCCCGCGGGCTTGAAATCTGGGAACGGTTCGGGCCGGACATGATTCGTGCTGCTCGGTGGCTGGAATGATGGGGGCCGCCGCTCCGACTTTCAACCCGGCTGTTCAAATACGAGGATGTTCTTCCGGCGGGCGGAGGCGGCTGAAGCCGCGGTAGAGCAGCAGGTCATAGACGATCTTGAGTCCCCCCGCGAGATAGAACGGCGCCGAAAGCAGGCCCGGCGCGGCGAGCAGGACGCCGCTCAGGGCCGGGGACACGGATGCCCCGATCGAACGCGCGATGCCGGTGACGCCCGCGGCGGCGGCCCGCTCATCCGGCGCGACGACCGCCATGGTGTAGGACTGGCGCGTCGGCACGTCCATCTGGGAGATGCTGAAACGCAGCAGAAGCACGGCAATCGCCCATGGCAGCGTGGGCATCAGCGGCACCAGGCACAGCAGGACGTTCGAAGGGAGGTGAGTGAAGACCATGGTGCGGATGAGGCCGATGCGGGCGGCGATTCGGACCGCAAGCAGCGCGGAAAGACCGGAGAGGAGGTTGGCGCAGAAAAACATCGCGCCGAGGGTCGCTTCATCCGCGCCGAAGCGGATGTGGAACCAGTACGCCATGATGCTCTGGATGACGAGGCCGCCGGCGAAAGCATCCAGCGCGAACAGCGCGCTCAGCCGCGCGATGATGCCGCCGGAACGATGCAGGCCGAGCGTCCGGCGGGCGGCGGGTGCCGGGGCGACGATCTCGACGCGGCTGGACAGGCACGCAAACAGCGCGGCGAGCACGGCGCCGCCGGTCACGTAACCGACGAGCACAGCGCGGTACGATTCCAGATCCGTAAGGCCGCCGTTCTGGAGCAATTGCGAGAGCAGGCCGCCGGAGAGCGCGCCGGTGGCCGTGGCCAGCGATCCGGTCAAGCTGTACCAGGCAAAGGTGCGGGTGCGCCTCTCGTCCGGCAGCAATTGGGACAGCGCGGCCTGCTCGATCGACAGGAACGGGCCGATCTCTGCGCCGCTCGGGCTGATGACGCCGACGATGGCGGCCAGCGCCAGCAGCAAAAAGCTGCCGGTGGAAAGGAAGACGATGCCCGCCAGCGCCATCAGGACAGCGCCGAGCAGGAGCATGCGACGCCGGCCCACGCGGTCCGCAGCCGCCGTGATCCACAGCGACACCGCCGCATCGCCGAACAGTGCGCAACTCAGCAACAGGCCGATGAGGACTTCGTCCAGGCCCGCCGCGGCCAGGTACAGGACGAGCACGACCGACACGAAACCGTAGGCAAACATGCGAATCGTGCGCGCGGCGAAGATAATAGCAATGTCAGTTTTTGACGACACCAACTGGATCTTCCTTTCACCCTGAAGAAGCGTCGATCAGGCCGCAACGACTCCTTCATTCGTCCGCAAATGTACTAATATATCCGCATGGCACGCGCATCACGGTATCACTGTTTAGCCCTGGCGCTTTTCATCGTTGCCAGCGATACGGCGCTGGTGGCGCACGCGGCGACGCACATCGATACAGGCGGCATTCAGTGCCAGCTTTGCCTGTGCCAGGCACAGCAATCCCACAGCCTCCCGGCTGCGGTCGTCCATGTCGCGGTCGATGCCGGCCGCGGCCCACAGGATCACTTCCTTCCCGCGATCGAATGGGCATGCGTGATTGCGCGTGCCTATGACGGACGCGCTCCTCCCAGCATCGCCTGACTGAAGACATGATCGGTCCGGCTCGCCGTCTGCGGCGGCGCCGGTGTACATGGTCATTTCAGGAGGCGGTGTCATGCGCATTCCATTGCGATATTTCATTTGGGTTCTTGCACTTGTTTTTAATGGTACGGTCCATGCAGAGGATCAGGCCGCAACAGATGTGGAAGCATTGCGCGCTTCGATAAAGGAATTGCGACAGGAGTACGAAGCGCGCATCCAGGACCTGGAAAAGCGCGTAGCGGCGGCGGAACAGAAGGCCGGCCGGGCTTCCGTGCAGGCGGACCAGGCGGTGCAGGCCGCCGGCACCATGCCGGCCCCGGCCGGTTCGGGCGCCGGTGGTAGCGCGTTCAATCCCGCGATGGGCGTCGTATTCCAGGCGCAGGGCTGGGATTACGCACGCGATCCGGACAGCTACAGGATCCCCGGATTCCCATTGGGCGGAGAGGCCGGGCCGGTGCCCGAAGGCCTGGGGTTGGGCGAGACTGAGTTGGTCCTCAACGCCAACGTCGACGACAAGTTCACCGCGTGGCTCACGGCGCCCCTCGTCGTCGAGGATGGAGAGGCGGGGATCGAGATCGAAGAAGCGTGGATTGAAACGACCGCGCTGCCGGGTGGATTTGCCGCACGCGTCGGCCGCTTCTTCTCCGGCATCGGTTATCTGAACGGCCGCCACGCGCATACCTGGGATTTTCTGGATCAGCCGCTGCCGTACCAGGCATTCCTGGGCAAGCAGTACCTGGACGACGGCGTGCAGTTGCGCTGGCTCGCGCCGACTGACCTGTTCCTGGAATTCGGCGGCGAGATCCTGCGCGGCGACCGCTATCCCGCCGGCGGCGCAGATGACTCCGGGTTCGGTTCGCGCAGCCTGTACGCCAAGCTCGGCGGCGATGTCGGCGAGAGCCACAGTTGGCTCGCGGGACTGTCCTACCTGCATGCGGGCAGCAATGACCGCCGCTCAGGTGCGGAGGACGCCGCGCTGCTGTTCAACGGCGAGACCGATCTCGCGATCGCGCAAGTCGTCTGGAAGTGGTCGCCGCACGGCAACTGGCGGGACAGGAACGTCATCGTCCAGGGTGAATACCTGTGGCGCAATGAGGACGGTGACTACAGTCTGCCCGACGGCCGCGTGCTGCCGTACGACAACAACCAGGGCGGCTGGTATGTTCAGGCGGCATACCAACCATTCCCGCAGTGGCGCGTCGGCGCGCGCTTCGACATGCTTTCTTCGGACAACCCGGGCACGGCCTACACCGGCACCGATCTGGACCCGGCGGGTCCGGACCCTAAACGCTACACCGTGATGGTGGACTGGTCGAACAGTGAGTTCAGCCGGCTGCGCTTCCAGTACACGCGCGATGATGCGGGCCGCAGATCAGATGACCAGTGGGGCCTGCAATACATCTTCAGCATCGGCGCCCACCGCGCCCATTCATTCTGAATCCGGGAGAGATCACATGTATCGCATTATTCCTTTTCTGTTGCTATTGGCCGTTTCCCTGCCGTCCCGGGCCGAGTTGCGCCTGTTCGCCTGCGAGCCGGAATGGGAGGCGCTGGCAAAAGAGATCGGTCGCGACCGCGTTGATACCTACAGCGCCACCACTGCGTTGCAGGACCCGCACTACATCCAGGCGCGTCCAGGCCTGATCGCAAAAATCCGCGGCGCCGACCTTGTCGTGTGCAGCGGCGCGCAACTCGAGATCGGATGGTTGCCGGTGCTGCTGCAGAAGGGCAACAACCCGAAGGTCCAGCCCGGCGCGCCGGGTTTCTTTGAGGCCAGCGGCTTTGTGCGCCGCCTGGAGGTGCCGGCCAGCGTCGACCGCGCCCAGGGCGACATCCATCCGCAGGGTAATCCGCATGTCCAGACCAATCCGCACAACATCAACCGCATTGCAATGGCGCTCGCCGAACGCATGGCGCAACTCGATGCGGCGAATGCGGATGCCTACCGGGCGGGTCTGGATGATTTTCAGAAACGCTGGGATGCGGCGATCAGCGGATGGGAATCGCGCGCCGCGCCGCTGAAGGGCAAACGCGTGATCACGCACCATAAGTCCTGGGCCTATCTCGAGGACTGGTTGGGATTGAAGGAGGTCGGGAACCTGGAGCCGATACCCGGACTGCCGCCGACCACCTCGCACCTGAGCGAATTACTCGGACAATTCGGGCAGGGGGGCGCGGACTTCATCATCCGCGCGCCGTTCCAGGACCACAAACCGTCCGGGTGGTTATCCGGGCGCAGCGGCATACCGGCGCTGGTCCTGCCGCTGACTGTGGGCGGCAGCGACAGGGCCACGAACCTGTTCACCCTGTTCGACGACACCCTCGACCGCCTGCTGGGGATGCAGCCATGAACTGGGAACTGCTTGACTGGTCGATCATCGGGCCCGCGCTGGCCGCGGGCCTGCTGGTGTTGAGCACGCACGTCCCACTGGGCCAGGAAGTGCTGAGCCGCGGGATCATCTTCATCGATCTTGCGATAGCCCAGATTGCCGGGATGGGGGTGATTGCGGCGAACGGTTTCGGCACCGAGGAACACGGCTGGGAAGTGCAGGCCGCCGCCGTCGGCGCCGCGTTGCTGGCGGCGGCCGGACTGAACTGGACCGAGAAACGCTGGCCGCAATCGCAGGAGCCGCTGATCGGGATCCTGTTCGTGCTGGCCGCAACCGGCGGGATCCTGCTCCTCGCCGGGAATCCCCATGGCGGCGAACACCTCAAGGATCTGCTGGTCGGACAGATCCTGTGGTCGACGTGGAATTCGCTGGTGCCGATCGCGCTGTTGTACGCGGTGCTGGTCGCGATCTGGTTTGCCGGGCGCGGCCGGATCGGCGCGCTGGGTTTCTACGTGATCTTTGCGTTCGCGGTCACCGCATCCGTGCAGGTGGTCGGGATCTATCTCGTGTTCGCGAGCCTGATCATCCCAGCGCTGGCGACGGCGCGCATGCAGGGCGGGAAGCGGCTGGCCGCCGGTTACCTGATCGGCGCAGCGTCCTACCTGGCCGGCATCGTGCTCTCTGCGCTGCTTGATCTCCCCACCGGCGCCGTGACGGTGTGGGCCATGGCCGGGGTTGCACTGGCAGCAGGTTTCACGACGGGAAACATGGCGCGGGTGCGCGCGGCCTAGCTCGGGTCAGGCGCCGAGACGCAATAGGTTCAGGAACTCCCGGCGCGTCTTCGGGCCGTAGGTGAGGAACGCCGGGTCCGGCTCCTCGCGGTATTCTTCGCGCTGTCGCCAGACGCGGTCCGCGCGCGTGTGCTTCATCACATCTTCCATATCCAGTCCGTACGGACGCAGCGCGTTCAGGCCGAAGACCTTGGCGCGCAATCGCGGCGTGATTTCGGAGTAGCCGTGTTTCTCGCGCAGATCGGCGCCGATCTGGAAAGCGCGGAAGGCCTGGATCTGGTCCTGCGGCGAGCCGTACCAGATGGAATCCGTCCCCCAGACGACGTTGTCCTCGCCGATATGCTTGAACAGTTTGCCGAGTGTGTGCGCGGCGCTGTCCGGATCCTGCATGAGCATGCGCCAGGTGCTGCCGAGTTCGGCGTACACATTGCTGTTCGGCTTGACGTCGTTTTCGATGACGGACCTGACGAACTCGTCCACGCCTTCGCCGCGCTTCGGATCGTATGCTCGCTCGGCCTGGCCGACGATGAAGCCGGAGTGATAGACGATGAAATTCACGTCCGGATAACGCTTCGCGACGATGCCGATGTCGGAAGCCAGGCTGTGTTCGTATGACTTCGGACCGAACGGCAGCCCCTTGTGCACGCAGAGGGTCCGGATCCCGAGCTGGCGCGCCTTTTCGATCAGGCGGATGCCGGGCTCCTCGTGCAGGAAGAAACCCTTCTCGTCCGGGCCCCACTGCGTGTAGGTCTTCCATGCGCTGATCTTCCAGCGGCCGGCAAGCTCGTCCATGCCTTCGAGGTCGCCGTCCTGGTTCGGGTTGACGCGGCCGTGCAGCAGCAGCCGGTGCGAGCCTTCCATGTTGTCGACGATTTCCTTCGTGGCCGCGGCTTCCTCGATGGTCAGCGGTTCCGCGTCGCGCAGCGACGGCACGAAGGAGAGCACCATCATGTCGGTGTCGCTGTCGAGGAATACGTCCTTGATGAATTCTCTCGGGCCGAGGCATTGCAGGTAGCTGCGCAGGCCGGGCTCCTTCGCCAGTTCGCAGCGCGCCTTGGCCGGCCAGTCGAACGGGGTCGCCGTGATGGGCACGTCGCGCAGCCAGTTGCCGTTCGGATCCACGTAGTGGCCCTGGATGTCGAAGATGAACTCGCGCCCCGCGAGCTTGTTCAGGGCGAGCTCGGGATCGAGCGCGGCATCGGCGTCGAGTTCAAAGGATCCGCCGGTCTTTCCCGCCGCGGCGTTGGCCGCATTGATGGCGAGCAGCGTGCTGGCGGCGCCGCAGGCCGAGACCAGGAATTCGCGGCGCTTCATGCCTGAACGGCGGGCGTTCTTCGTGGCCGCCTCGCGAGCGAGGCGGTTGGCGAGCCGGTTCGTGGCGCTGAGCGGCCGCGGTTCGAATTCGCCGTTGGACGCGGAATCGAGCTTGATGGGCAGGCGCCTACCTTCGGGGTCGTGGCGAAATCGCGGCACGGCTGTTCTCCGGGAAATTGAACGACATGTCCGATAGTAAATCAGCTTCGGTCGGCGCCGCAAAGATGTCCAGCAGGGTGATGCAAAAGTCCATGGATGGACTTTTGCATCACCCTGCTAGTGGGCATTTGCCATTTCACGCAGGGGACAGAGCACACGCACCTTTACGGCGCCGCAGCGCGCGGGTCAAAATGCGCCTCCCATGATTGACGCTGTGCGCGTCAATTTGAATCTGCGTTCACGGATCCGACTGCGCCATGAAGCAAACGAGCGTTAAAAAGAAACCCGAGGCACGCCCGGAGGCCGGGACCGGCGGTGCGGACCGGCGATCGACGCCGTTCCGCTTCTACGACAACCGCCAGAAGTACCTGGCCTTCGTTAATACCTGCAACGAGAAGGCCGCGATCGCCAGGCGCGCCGGTCAGGAGCTGGCGCATATCCAGCCGACGCCGCCGGCGATCCGCGTGTTCGACGCCGGCATGGGCGACGGCGGCGTGCTCTCGCGCCTGATGCGCAACGTGCACCACCGCTTCCCGACTGTGCCGATTTTCGCGGTGGCCAAGGAGATCAGCCTCGAGGACGTGCGCCTCGGGCTCGACAAGATGCCGGACCGGTTCCAGGAACATCCCGCGACCGTGCTTGCCATCACCAACCTGAATTATGCGGACGCACCGCGGCTCTCTCCGCGCGATCCGGCGCAGGCCGCCGCCACCAACTGGCAGGAAGTGCGCCTGGTCGGGACTTCCTCGCATGAGTACGCGCAGCAACTCGAGGAACTGTCCTCCACGCTGGCCTACGGCTGGCAGACGCGTCCGAACCCGAAGACCGGCAATCCGAACTGCGTGCGGCCGTCGGTGCTGGTGATGTACAGGGACGATCACCGTTTCCTGCTCGACAGCGTCATTCCGCAGCCCGGCAGGGTGCTGGACACCTATGATTTCATCCTCGCTTCGCAGCCGTGGCGCGCGCGCACGTCCGCCGAGTTCAAGGTGCGGAATGTACTCGCGCCGCTCGCGCGCAGCCTCGCGCCGGGGGGTCGGCTGCTCGCGATCCAGTCGTGCGGCAACGATCCGGCCCAGGAAATCATCCGCCAGCTCTGGCCGGGGGAGAACCCGTTCGTCATCGACCGGCACCAGCTCCTCGCGGTGCTCAAGGCCGAACTCGGCGGCAGCGCCCGCAACTACGACCTGAGCGCGCTGCCGGATGCGAAGGCGACGTTCCGCTATGAAATGCACACGCTGCCTTCGGAGATCAGCGATCGCATCGGCACCTCCACGTTGTTCGCCGCATGGAACGCCGCGATCTACGTAAACCAGATAGAGGATGAGCGGCTCGATTCCGTCGTCCGGAAAGGGGAATACCTGAAGGCCGTGCAGGTGGTGCTGCAGAGGCACGGCGGATTATGGTTCAATGACGAGACCTTCGTCATCTCACGTCGCCGCCAATAACAAATGAACGGGACCACAGGCGTCGATCCGCAACGGCTGAAGCAACGCATCGTCGATTTCGCGCGCGATGCCTCGATGGAGGTCTCGCCGCACGACGAGAAGGAGCTTCCCGATCTCGTGCAGTTCCTCGCGCCGGGGAGCGAGGTCTATGTCGCGCATACGCCGAAGACGACCCTGCAGGAGCTGGCGCGCATCGCCTGCAAGGTGCAGGAGATGGGCTTCAAGGCCTGCATGCACGTGGTCGCGCGGCGCATCCCCTCTGAATCCGAACTGCGCGCGGCGTTGAAGCAGCTGCGCGCGGCGGGTTGTGATCGCGTGCTGAACATCGCCGGGGATTTGACTCCACCCGCCGGCCCCTACTCCAGCACCCTGGACATCATCGACTCCGGTGTGATCACGGACAGCGGTTTCAAAATCGCCGGCTTTGCCGGCCATCCGGAGGGCAATCCGAACATCGGCACGGACGATCTGTGGAAGGCGCTGGCGGCCAAGCAGGCGTTCGCCGAACGATCCGGGGTCGGTGTCCGTCTCGTGACGCAGTTCGGGTTCAATCCGAAGGCCGTGGTCGACTGGAACCGGCAGCTCCGCGAGCGGGGGATCCGCCTGCCCGTGCATGTCGGTTTCGCGGGCCCGACGCCCATGGACAAGCTCATCAAGTACGCCATGCTGTGCGGGATCAGCGCTTCGCTGAAAGCGGCGGTCACCAACCCCGGCCTGATCGCGAGCCTGGCGAAGGCCGCGCAGGCGGTCGATCAGGTGCTGACGACCGTCGTGCGGGAGTGGCCCGACGCGGACCGCGCGCTGTTGGTCAAGCCGCACTTCTTCGCCTTCGGCGGCTCTGTCGCCACGGCACGCTGGATCCGCGCCGTGCGCGACGGCAAATTCAGCATGCACGCCGACGCCTCCGGCTTTACCGCCAAAACCTGAAGCAACTTCTCAAGTGGGGTCAGGCCTGCATTCTTGCGTTCGGCCTGCCTCACAACCTTTCTTGAGGAGGCGCTATACTGGCTTACACAAGCGGAACAGCCGGGTGGCCATCATGCCGACCAGTCCCCAGGAATATTCGAGCGATGCCCCGCATCGCAGCCCCGCAGACGGGGTGGACCCCCGCGTCCGCCGAATACGCCGCCATATCGCGTCCAGATTTGCGACGGCGAAACTGGAGAAGTTCCCGTTCCCGCACATGATCATCGGGGATTTCTTTCCGGACGACGTTCACGCGAAGATCCTGAAGTTCAACCTGTTCAAGAAGAACGCCGGCGTGGACTGGATCACGCGCCCACAGGCGAATGCCATGGTTACGCCGACGCCCTACGATCACCGCAAGCAGATCAATTTCCACAAAGACCAGGATTACGAGGCGACGGATGAGGAACGCTCCTTCTGGAAGGTCATTACGCGGACGTTTCTCAGCGGCTCGTGGTTCCCGCGGCTGGTGCAGGCAAAATATCCAGCCTATTTCGACATCCGCTTCGGCGAGGCGGTGCAATGGTCGGACTTCTGGGATCAAATGAAGAAGGAGTTGTTCCTGCACCGGCACGAGCCGAACTACCACATCGGGCCGCACACGGACATTCCCACGCGCATCTTCACCTGCATCTTCGCGTTCTCCGATCGGCCGGGCTACGAGGATTTCGGCACGCAACTCCTGCGGCCGACAGATCGGTTCGTGCGCTGCTGGGGACGCCAGCACTACGACACTGAAGGTTTCGAGGTCGTGAAAACCGCTCCGTACGCGCCAAATTCATTTCTCCTCTTCTTCAAGACCCGGCAATCGTTCCACGCCGTGAAGACCGTCACACCGGACGTTCCCAACGACCGCTATGGCATGCAGTACCAGCTCTACGAACCCGGCACCGGGCTGTTCCGCGATTTGTCGCATCCCGATCTACTCGCCCCCAAACTGATGAAGGCCGAGCAACGCTAGCAGGCCGGTTCCGCGCGGGCCGTTGCCTTTTCCGTTCCGCCGCGGGCAGCGATGAGAAAAGTCGTTTACATTCTCCATCGCTACCCGCAGATGTCCGAGACCTACATGGAGTCGGAGATCCGCGCTTTGAGCGGCCGCTTCGACGTGCACATCGTCTCGACCGGCAAGCCCGACCTCAGCTACGAATGGCACCACCCGTACACGACGGTGAAGCAGGACCCGGTCGAGATCGCCGCGGCGGCGCGGGACGCCCGGCCGGACGTCATCCACGGACATTACGCGGACATGATCCCGGTCATTGCGGCCGCGGCGCGCGCCGCCGACGTGCCGTTCACCGTTCGCACGCACTCCTTCGACGTCTTCGGTCCCGCCGCGGCCAAGCTCGCGAATTACCGCGATGCAATCAACAGCGGCCTGTGCGCCGGCGTGCTCGGCTTCCCGCCCGCGTTGAAGCGCTTCGATCACGCCGGCTGGGACATGCGCAAGGCGGTGTCCTGCTTCCCGGTGATCGAATATGATTGGTTCTACGACCGAACCCCGAACGGCGACGCGATCATGAACGTCGGCGCCTGCATCCCGAAGAAAAAGATGGAGGACTTCGTGCACCTCGGCGCGCGCATGCCCGGCCGGCGCTTCAACCTCTACGCGCTGGGCTACATCAAGGCGCAGATCGAGGCGCTGAACGAAAGGATGGGCAAGCCGATCAACATGATCGCGCCGATCGAGCCGAAACTCATGCCGCCCGAATACAAGAAGCACCAGTGGCTCGTGTACACCGGCGACCCGAAATTGCGCACCGTCGGCTGGCCGCTGGCGGTAGCCGAGGCGCAGGCCTCCGGCGTAGGCGTGTGCATCCAGCGCGTGCGCCCGGACCTCGAGGAATACGTCGGTGGGGCAGGGTACCTGTACGACACGCTGGAGGAAGTCGCGGAGATCATCTCCGGGCCCGTGCCTGATGAGATCCGCGAAGGCGGCTTCGTGCAGGCAAGGAAATCCGATGTTCACGGCCATATCGACAAACTCGTCGATCTGTGGCGCGCGGTATTCTGAGCGCGCAGTTCAAGTAACTTCTCAACTGGGGTCAGGCCTGCATTCTTGCATTACGCCTGTAGCGCAATAACGCAAGCCTGACCCCATGTGCAAGGATTGACCAGCTAGGAACGGCTGCGGGAAACGACGAAGCATTCGTTGTTAAACCACAGCCCGCCGTGCTTCTTCAGCACCATGCGCGTGGAGTTCAGATAGGTGCCGCGCGCGATGGCGGCTTCAAGCTTGTCATCCTCCACCTGGCCGACGTAGATGGTCGCGTTCCACGCAGCGAGCAGCGTGGAACTCCCCAGGCTTTCGTTGATCTCCGTCGGCAGCGTATGCATGCGGTACTGGAACAGCGCGCGGTTGTCGGAATAGACGTTGAAATTGTACAGATCGGAGTCGCCGCCAAGCTGTTCCTTGAGCGCGCGCAGCAGTTCGTGACGGTGCACGACGAATGGCATGTCCCCGGGCCATTCTGCGCGCAGGATCTCGTGACCGGGGTCGTCGCCATAACCCTGCACCACGATCAGCCGCCCGCCAGGTGCCAGGCTGCGCGTCAGCGGCGCGAGAATGTTCCGGACCTTGATGGCAGCGGATTCACGCGCCCGCCACGGATGCGAGGCGATAACGAGATCATATTCGCGTCGCGTATCGCTCGGTCGTGGAATGAGTGCGTCCAGAAGCAGCCGGTGATCCTCGCGGAACAGCACCAGCACCGATGGGCGCACCGGCACTGGGTTGCCCGTGGTTTCGCTGCGGCGCGTGGCCCAGCCTTCCTTCAAGAGGTTCTCGAGCCCGGCGATCTGCGTGGCGAAATCATACGAAGAATTCCCGCGCAACGGCACCTCGGTCCAGTTGAGCGCCGCGGCCTGGCGCGTATCGCGCGGGCGCAGCGCCGGCGCCTCGCTGTAGCGCATATTCGAGATCACGAACAGAGTGGCCGGGTGTTCCATGAAGCGATCCGCCAGTTTCTCGATGCAGAGCCGCGCGTTCTCGTCGCTGATCTCCTTGCCGTTGATGAAAAACGGCACGGTCGGATAACGCTGGTGCATGCTGCGCAGCGTCTCCGTCAGCACCAGGCCGTCGCCAGTCCCGGCATCGAAAACGCGCAGGCCCGGCGGGCCCGGGTGGATGTTCTGCAGCTCCTTCACCGCGCGCTGCGCGATCATCGCCTTTTCATTGCAGGTATAGACAAAGGCGAGATACTTCTGGCGGTTGTCGTAGAAACGGAACGGGCGCTCGAAGGAGATCTGCGGCGATTCCCCCGGCGCTGCTACTGCATCCGAACGAGCGGGCGGCGCCGGCTCAAAATTGACCATCGGCGAGCGGCCTGAAGGCGGACGATGCTCGCGCATGTACTCGCGCAGTCGCTGCAGGGTCTTCAGCGTCACGCCCTGTCCGTCGCGCAGCCGCGCCATGAGCTTGCTGTTGCCGACTGCGAGCCGGCCGAAGGTTGATTCCGCGACGCCGCTGTCGCGGCAGTAAGCGGCGATTTCCTCGACCACTACACTTATTTCATTCATGATTGCGCGGCATTCCAGCCTATTCGAAGGTAAGGACAGGTTCCTTCATGGACAGCGTTCCATTGAGTTGTCAGACTGGGCAATGATGTTCTCGTCAAACCGAATTATTGCACCGTTGAATGGAAATTGTTCCACAGGATAAGCACGTGGGCAAATAATACTAATAAATCAGGTCTATCAATAAGTTGTATTATAAAGTCATACCGGAAATATTTTGAAATTGGTCAAAAAACCGTCGAAAGGATATGTAAATTTGCCTATCAACTATGAACGAAATATTTGAGTATAAATTTATTGACACAACGGCAGCGCTACTCTACGGTGCGCGCGATCCCGCCTGCACCTGCAAATCGCGGACAGTGCAGTCCATCACGCAAACCTAGAGACGGAGCAGGGCGATGAGCAACAGTCATGTCTTTACTTCGGAATCGGTTTCCGAAGGCCACCCGGACAAGATCTGCGACCAGATCTCGGATGCCATCCTGGATGCGATGCTGGAGCAGGATCCGAGGAGCCGGGTCGCCTGCGAGGCCCTGGTGACGACGGGGCTCGCCGTGGTGGCGGGGGAGGTCACCACCGGGGCCTACGTCGACATCCAGGGCTTGGTGCGCCAGACCATTCGCGAAATCGGCTATACCTCCTCCGAGATGGGATTCGATGACGCCTGCGGCGTGCTCGTGTCACTGGGTAAGCAGTCTCCCGACATCGCCATGGGCGTGGACGAGGGCGACCACAAGGATCAGGGCGCCGGCGATCAGGGGCTGATGTTCGGTTTTGCCTGCAACGAAACCCCTGAGTTGATGCCCGCTCCCATCGCGCTGGCGCACCGGCTGGTGCGACGCCAGGCCCACGTGCGCAAAAAGGGCGGGCTGAAGTGGCTGCGCCCGGATGCCAAGAGTCAGGTCACGCTGCGCTACGAGGGCGGCAGGCCGGTCCGGCTCGATGCGGTCGTGCTCTCGACGCAGCATTCCCCGGATATCTCGCAGGAAGACCTGCGCGAGGCCGTGCACGAAGAGATCTTCAAGCACGAGCTGCCGAAGGAATGGCTTCACAGGGACACCAAGTATTTCATCAACCCGACCGGCCGCTTCGTGATCGGCGGTCCGCTGGGCGACACCGGCCTTACCGGGCGCAAGATCATCGTCGATACCTACGGCGGCATGGCGCGCCACGGCGGCGGCGCGTTCTCGGGCAAGGACCCGTCCAAGGTCGATCGATCCGCTTCATACGCCGCACGCTACGTCGCGAAAAATATCGTTGCCGCGGGGCTCGCCGACCGCTGCGAGATCCAGTTGTCCTATGCCATCGGCGTGGCGGAACCCACTTCGATCGCCGTGCAAACGTTCGGCACGGGCAGGGTCGCTGAGGACAAGTTGACTGCGGCGGTGCGCGCGCTTTTCGATTTGCGGCCGAAGGGCATCATCAAGATGCTCGACCTGCTGCGGCCCATTTATAAACAGACCGCGGCCTACGGGCATTTCGGCCGCATCGACCTGCACGTGCCCTGGGAGAAGACCGACAAGGCGGACGCGCTCAGGGACTTCGTCGGACTCGGAGCCGCCGCCTGAGGAAGACGTTCGATGCGCGCGCTCATCTGCGGCTCGATGGCCTACGACACGATCATGGTGTTCCATGATCGTTTCAAGAATCACATCCTGCCCGACAGGATCCATATTCTGAACGTCTCATTCCTCGTGCCGAACATGCGGCGCGAGTTTGGCGGTTGCGCCGGCAACATCGCCTATAGCCTCCGGCTGCTCGGCGACACCGGGTACCCGATGGGCACGGTCGGCAAGGACTTCGGACCGTATGCGGAGTGGCTGCGCAAGTCGGGTGTGCCGCTGGACCACGTCCGCGTCCTGGACGAGGAACATACTGCGCAGGCGTTCATCACGACCGATCTGGACGACAACCAGATCACGGCCTTCCACCCTGGCGCCATGAATTCCGCGCACCTCAACAAGGTGGCGGACACGAAGGGGATGACTATCGGCATCGTCGCCCCGGACGGCCGGACCGGGATGATCGAGCATGCGAAGCAGTTCGCCGCCGCGGGGATCCCGTTCATTTTCGATCCGGGCCAGGGGATGCCCATGTTCGACGGCGATGACCTGAAACTGTTCATCACCCTGGCGCGCTGGATTACGGTGAACGACTACGAGTGGCAGTTGATGCAGGAACGCACCCGGGAGACCGTGCGGAGCATCACCCGGCAGGTCGAGGCGTTGATCGTGACGCGCGGCGCCGAGGGCTCCGACATCCATACGAGGGACGGCAGGATCAGCATCCCCAGCGCGAAGGCGGAGGCAGTGGTCGATCCGACCGGCTGCGGCGATGCCTACCGCGCCGGGCTGCTGCATGGACTGATGCACGGACTCGACTGGGAGACCACCGGGCGCATCGCCTCCCTGCTCGGCGCGATCAAGATCGAGCGGCAGGGCACGCAGAACCATACGTTCACGGCTCAGGAGTTCGAGACCCGTTACCGGCAGAGTTTCGGACGCGAACTCAACCGCGCCGCCTGAACAAAGCAGATGGCCGGGCGAATCCGGGCCCACGGGGATAATGCAGGGCGGGATTAATTGCACATGGAAGTACAGGTGCCGCGGAGGCCAGGGAGAGCCGGGAGCGGCCATTGCACATGGAAGTACAGGTGCCGCGGAGGCCAGGGAGGGCCGGGAGCGGCCATCCCGCCGACCGAATTTGAAATGACAGGAGCAAGTGAGATGAGCAAAGCAGCCGTTGCGGAAGTGAAGAGGGATAGGGACTACGTCGTCAAGGACGTCGGCCTGGCGGAGTTCGGCCGCAAGGAGATCACGCTGGCCGAGCACGAGATGCCGGGCCTGATGGCGACGCGCGAGGAATATGGGCCGAAACATGCCGCGGCGGCGATCGCGGCGGGCGGCACGCCGGTGTTCGCCTACAAGGGCGAGTCGCTGGAAGAATATTGGGAATTTACCGATCGCATCCTCGACTGGGGAAACGGCCGCGGCCCAAACATGATCCTGGACGATGGCGGCGATGCCACGCTCTTCGTGCACCTGGGCTACCGCGCCGAGAACGATCCGAAAATCCTCGACCGCAAGCCCGGCAGCGGGGAAGAGAAGTGCCTGCTAAACCAGCTCCGGAAGTCGCTGGCGCGCGACCCGCAGCGTTTCCACCGCATCGTCAATGACATCCGCGGCGTGACCGAGGAGACGACCACCGGCGTGCACCGCCTCTACCAGATGTTCGAAAAGGGCGAACTGCTGTTCCCGGCTATCAACGTGAACGATTCTGTGACCAAGTCGAAATTCGACAATCTCTACGGCTGCCGGCATTCGCTGGTCGACGGCATCATGCGCGCGACCGACGTCATGATTTCAGGCAAGGTCGCGGTGGTCGCCGGCTACGGCGACGTCGGCAAGGGATCGGCGCAGTCGCTCCGCGGCCAGGCGGCGCGCGTCATCGTCACCGAGATCGATCCCATCTGCGCCCTGCAGGCGAGCATGGAAGGCTACCAGGTGATGACCATGGACGAGGCCTGCCGGATCGGCGACATCTTCGTCACCGCGACGGGCTGCTGCAAGGTCATCACCGAGAAGCACATGACGCAGATGAAGGACTGCGCCATCGTCTGCAACATCGGCCACTTCGACAACGAGATCGAGGTCGAGCCGTTGCGCAAATACCCGTGGACAAACATCAAGCCGCAGGTCGATCAGATCACCTTGCCGGACGGCAAGCGCATCCTGCTGCTCGCTGAAGGCCGGCTGGTGAATCTCGGTTGCGCCATGGGCCATCCGAGCTTCGTCATGTCGAACAGCTTCACGAACCAGACGGTCGCCCAGATCGAGCTGTACAACCACGCGGAGAAATATCCGCTGGGCGTGCACACGCTGCCGAAGAAGCTGGACGAGAAAGTGGCGCGGCTGCACCTCGCCAAGGTCGGCGCCAAGCTGGAAACGCTGACGAAGGAGCAGGCGGAGTACATGAGCCTGCCCGTGCAAGGCCCGTACAAGTCCGACCACTACCGCTACTGATCTTTAGGTCATTCCGGGCAAGCCGGCGTCGCCGACGAGATCTGGAATCCAGTGGCGCGGACCGAGTGCTCTCATTCCTGATTCGTCATTCCGGGCAAGCCGGCATTGCCGGCGAGACCCGGAATCCAGGGATGTGAATCGTGCGCCCGGAAGAGGATTCAGAGCATCCGCCCTGATCCCTTTTCTATTTCATCCGACGACGAAGAAATCCGTCTGGTCGATCTCGTCCGGCCCACCGGAGATTACAGCGAACTTGACCGCGGCCGTGGGGCCATTGCCGTCTGGATCGTAGAACAGGTTGCCGTTGGTGGTGTTGTAGATGATGCGGTCGCTGGAGTCGGTCGCCACGCCGGTGGCGTTCTCCTTGTACTTGGCCGCGGTCAGCACCGTGTTCGGGGCGAGCCCGATGGCGGTGAAGATGTCGTCATCCAGCCGGATCGTGTCATCGGCGTGCGAGAAGCCGCTGATAGTGTCCACGCTGGAAGCGCCCAGCGGAGATTTGAACAGAAAGATGTCCCGGCCGGTCGAGCCATTCAGTGAATCCAGGCCGGGGCCGCCAACGAGCGTGTCGTTTCCGGCCCCGCCATTCAGCGTGTCGTTTCCGGTGCCGCCATTGAGGAAGTTGTTGCCGCTGTTGCCCGTCAGTGCGTTGTTCAGCGTATTGCCTGTGCCGTTGATGGCGGTCGTGCCGGTCAGGATCAGTTTCTCCAGGTTGGCGCCCAGTGTGGTCGTCACGGAACTCCGTACTGTGTCGATGCCCGCGCTGGCGCCTTCTACGAGGGTGTCGCCCGTGGTCACGGTATAGGTGTCATTGCCCGCGCCGCCGGCGAGGATGTCGTTGCCTGCACCGCCGTTCAGGCTGTCATTGCCGCTTCCCCCTCTAAGGACGTCGTTGCCGCCGTTGCCAAGAACGGAATCGTTGCCGGCGTAGGCGTTTATGACATCCGCGCCGCTCGATCCGTTGAAGACGTCATTGCCATTGAACAGGTAATTCAATAGCCCCGACTCGTTGGAGGAATTTACGTATCCAAAGATGGTGACAACATTATGATTGAGGCCGGTGACGGTGTATTGCTGAACGCCATTCAGATAGGAGGTCGTGCTAGTAACGGATCCGCCTGAAATATTCCCGTAGTAGTCGTAGATGAAACTGCCGTACCAATCCTGAACCTCTCCGTAAAAACCTACTTCCTGTATGTGACTGCCGTTGGCGATGGGGTAGTCGGAGACGTCCCAGATCAACGCCCCGTCCATGTTGATCGGCTGGAATGCCGTTGCGGTTGCCACAGGGTTGATCTCCTGCCGTTCACCTCGGCGGAATGTCTTGTTTTCGGAACCGGTTCAGCTCGTCGGCGGGAAGACGGCAAACTGAATCGCGTACTGCGCGGATTCTACGCCGCGTCACTCCGGCCTTCAATTTCGTTCATTCGGCAATTTCCTCTCAGCCGACGATGAAGAAATCCGTCTGGTCCACGTCATCCGGCCCGCCGGCGATCACCGCGAATCTCACAGCCACGCCCGGGCCGTTGCCGTCTGCGTCGTAGTACAGGTTGCCGTTGGTGGTGTTGTAGACAATACGGTCGCTGGAATCGGTCGCCACGCCGGTGGCGTTCTCCTTGTACTTGGCCGCCGTCAGCGTGGTATTGGGCGCGAGTCCGAGGGCGGTGAAGATGTCGTCATCGAGCCGGATCGTGTCATCGGCGTGCGAGAAGCCGCTGATGGTGTCCACGCTCGAGGCGCCCAGTGGTGAGTTGAACAGAAGGATGTCCCGGCCGGTCGAGCCGTTCAGTGAATCCAGGCCGGGGCCGCCGATGAGCGTGTCGTTCCCCGCCGCACCATTCAGCGTGTCGTTGCCGGCGCCGCCGCTCAAGGTGTTGTTGCCGCCGTTGCCGGTCATCACGTTGCCCAAGGTGTTGCCGGTGCCGGCCACGTTGCCCGCGCCGGTCAGTACCAGTTTCTCGATATTCGCGCCGAGCACGGTGGATACGGAGGCCTTCACCAGGTCCGTGCCCTGGTTCGCGGCCTCGACCGCGGTGTCGCCGCCGTTGACGATGAAGGTGTCGTTGCCGGCGCCGCCGGTCAGCGTGTCGTTGCCGGTCCCGCCGTTCAGGATGTTGTTGCCGCTGTTGCCGGTGATGGAATTGTTCAGTTCGTTGCCGATGCCGTTGATGGCCGCGCTGCCGAGCAGGACCAGTTTCTCCACGTTGGCGCCGAGCGTCGCCGTCGCGGCGATGCGCAAGGTATCCGTTCCCGCGTTGACTGCCTCGATAACCGTGTCGCCGGCGTCGGCGATATAGACATCGTTGCCCGCGCCGCCCGTCAGCGTGTCATTGCCGCTCCCGCCGATCAGCGTGTCGTTGCCGGTATTGCCATCGAGCGAGTCCGCGCCAATCCCGCCTTCGAGCTTGTCGTTGCCCGCGCCGCCGTCCAGGTCATTGGCCGCGTCGTTGCCGATGAGCCGATCGCCACCGCTTCCGCCGATGGCGTTTTCGATGATCGTGTCGAAGGCGATCGCTACGGAATCTGTACCGTCGTTGTATTCGTCCGCGGCGATTCCGTTGGTCGTGGTTGCCCAGGTGATGATGCTTTCCGAGCGGCCTTCGAAGGGGTCGCGCAGGCCGATGGTGCTGAACTGACCCTCGATCAGTGAAATGAGGCAGGGATTGGTCTGGTTGGAGACGTCAATCGTGTCCGTGCCGCTTGCGTCGGTAATCGTCATGTAGATATTCGGGTTGATATCGAAGGTATAAACCGTATTGCCGGCATTGCCCGTGGCGCTGGGTCCATAGAGCATCTGCAGGGCCAGGATGTCGAGCGGCGAGGGTGTGACCGGCTGAAAGATCGTGGCAATTGAAGGATTATTGAGCGGACCCGTCAGGTAATAAGGTTTGGGAATGTAGTTCTGATCCACCACGGACAAATGCCGGCCACCCTCGACGCCGTAGTCCTCCGGCGTGGGCTTGTACCAGTCTTCATAGGCGTGGGCGAGACCCAGGGTATGCCCGATTTCGTGGAAGGCGATGTAGGCCTGCCCCGCCGCGGCAATGTCGATAAACAAGTCGCCGCTGGAGGCGGGCGATGTGCCGGAAAATGGCGGGAAAAAACCAAGCCCCGAGATGCCCACATCCAGGTCCGCCTTCCGTATAACCATCTGCGCGGTGGAAGGATCCTAGACGCGCTCAAAAGTGATGCCGCACACGGCCTCGTAGGCATCCAGAACGTTCTCCACGGACGTCTCTTCCTCCGCCGTGAAGGCCGCATAGGTACCGGCATCGTCGACGTAGTCGAACGTGTAGCCGGGCGCCTCTGACGAGAATGCGTAGGTCACCGTGACGGGGGTACCGGGATCGCTGGCGTAATTCCAGCGCGAGACCAGATCCGGCAAGGCGGAAACTTCGGGATCGGTCGGTGCGTCAAACGGAGTCTGTTCCACCGGGAAAACCACCCGGACCATTTCGCGGGTCAACGTCAGCGGATCGACTAAATTGATATTAGTGGTCATGGCATGCCTCCCACCGACCAGGCTTGACACTGTTAATTATGGTCAGTGATTCAGCCGTTTGACAGGGAAATACGACGTCTGCGCGGCTTCCGGGATGACGAAGGGGTCGGAGCAGGTGATGCGACCCCGATGAAGTTGTGTGGGACCGGGAGCGGCCATCCGGCCTTGTTATGTCAACCGACGACGAAGAAATCCGTCTGGTCCACGTCATCCGGCCCGCCGGCGATCACCGCGAATCTCACAGCCACGCCCGGGCCGTTGCCGTCGGCGTCGTAGAACAGCGCGCCGGTCGTGGTGTTATAGACAATACGGTCGCTGGAGTCGGTCGCCACGCCGGTGGCGTTCTCCTTGTACTTGGCCGCCGTCAGCACCGTGTTCGGGGCAAGCCCGATGGCGGTGAAGATGTCATCGTCCAGCCGGATCACGTCGTCCGTGTGCGAGAAGGCATTGAGCGTGTCGACATTGGAAACGCCGAGTGCCGTGCTGAACAGGAACGCATCCGCTCCGGGCCCGCCGTTCAGCGAATCCGCGCCGGGACCGCCGATGAGTACGTCGTTGCCTGCGCCGCCGGCGAGGATGTCGTTGCCGGTGCCGCCATTGATCGTGTTCTTGCCGGTGTTCCCAATGATCAGGTTGCCCAGCCCGTTGCCATTGCCGACCAGGTTGCCCACGCCGGTCAGTGTCAGTTTCTCGACGTTCGCCCCTAGCACGAAAGATACGGAAGCCTGCACCGTGTCGGTACCCTGGTTGGCGGCTTCCACGACGGTGTCGCCGCCGTTGATGATGAACGTGTCGTTGCCCGCGCCGCCGCTCAGCGTGTCGTTGCCGGTCCCGCCGTTCAGGATGTTGTTGCCGGCATTCCCGGTGATGGAATTGTTCAGTTCATTGCCGGTGCCGTTGATCGCGGCCGTCCCGGTCAGGACCAGGTTCTCCAGTTCGGCGCCCAGTGTGGTCGTCACGGAACTCTGTACCGTGTCCATGCCTGCGCTGGTGGCCTCCACGATCGTGTCGCCGGCAGTCACAATATAAGTGTCGTTCCCGGCGCCACCGGTCAGGGTGTCGCTGCCCGCGCCGCCGTTGAGGCTATCGTTGCCGTTGCCGCCGGTCAAAATGTCACTGCCCGCGCCGCCAATGAGCGTGTCGTTGCCGGCATTGCCGGTGAGATCGTTTGCGGCGGAGTTACCGACCAGCCGGTCAGGGCCACTGCCGCCGATGGCATTCTCGATGATGGTCCCGAAGGCGATGCCCAGGTTGTCGGTGCCGTCATAGACACTTCCCGGGTCGTCTTCCGTTGCAAAGGGCGGCAATTCGTCGGAGGGAATGCTGATCGAACTCAGGTGGCCGGGAACCAGGTCGATCTCGCATCCGCGCGTGAAATTCGCAACGGAGATCGTGTCTTCGCCGCCCGCGTCCCAGATGGTTTTGAGAAACGGCGTTGACGTACCGAAGGTGTAAAGGTTGTCACCGGTCTGAAACGACGTGTTCGCTCCATAAAGATACTGAATGGCGGCGATGTCCTTGATCATCGGCGTTTCCGGCTCGACCGGCGTGTAGGTCCAGCTGAAGCTGCCGGGACTCGTCTCCGTCACCTCGCGGAACCAGCCGTGCGGCCCGATGTTGTACGACATGATGGTCGTGCGCAGGTCGTATCCCGGCGTCGTGCCCCCATCCAGTGGGTGCGAGAGACCCAGGGCATGGCCGATTTCGTGCAGCATGGTGCTGAACCCGGCGCCGCCCGCAGCCAGATCAGCCCCGCTCCAGATGCCGGAATCCGGGTTCAGCCACACATCGCCGCCCTCGGCCCAATAGGTCGGATAAGTCGCCCAGCCGCTGGCGTCCGTCATGTTGTTGAAAAACGCTGCCCGGATCACGCCCACCGTGGTGCTGCTGCCTAGACTGTCGTCGACCTGGTTAAAGGTGAGGTTCGCAACGTCCGCCCATGCCTGCAACGCGTCACTGAAGGCCGCCGCCTGGCCGGCGTTAAGATAGGACACGGCCAGATTTTCATCCTCGTCTGAATAATCCGGACTCCAGTAGGGAGGATCGTTCGTGAAGTTGCCGGGGAAGCTGTAGGTGATGGTGACGCCTGCCCCCAGAGCACCACCCCACTTGTAAGTCTGCCCGCTCAGCAGCGCCTCGATGTACGACGTGCTGGAGGCAGGGATCACGCCGGTTACGCTTATTGTTCCTTCTTCATTTGGATCGGTTGCCATGGAACAGTCCGGAGGAGTTTCAGGTCGCGGGCGAGCCGATTGCTCGACTGAAGCTCACTTTACGCCAGCCATACCTGGACCGGTAGGGAGATCCAGCCAGGCACGGGAACTTCAATGGCGTGATTGTGACAAGGTAGACGATCCGTCCGCTTGTCCTTCCCTCGAGGACTGAAGCCATGCCAGCATATGCCACACCCATGTGCCTGGGCGGCAGATCGGGAGATCGAAAAATGAACCAACAGCCTGGCATGACTCAGGAATCAGTACGTCCACGCCCGTGGCCCGGTCTCGCGGCCATCATGGTCATTGCGGCGGCGTTGATCGCTATGCCCGTCGAGCAGGGCGCGGCGGAGGAGGTCAACGGCGAGGAATCACAGAATGCGCCCGGCGAGTGGGACCTCTCCGATCTGTATGCCTTGCCGGAAAACTGGCAGGCCGAGTACGAGGCGATCTCGAACGAGGTGGCCGGGCTCGAGGATCTCAAGGGCACGTTGGGGCGCGACGCGGGATCCATGCTCGCGGCCTTCGATCGCATCTCCGGCGTGAAGAAGGCCGCGCTGCGGCTGGCAGTGTATGCCTCGCTCAAGTTCGACGAGAACCGCGGCGACGGCCCGAACGGCGAGCGCAAGGACCTGGGCGAGGCCCTGCTGGTCAGGCTGGATTCGGCGACAAGCTGGCTCGCCCCGGAGATCCTCGCCATCGGCCCGCAGCAGGTGCAGGTCTTCGAAGCGAACGAGCCGAAACTGGCGCAGATCCACGGTTTCGCACTGGATAACATCCTGCGCGGGAAGCCGCACACGCTTGGCGATGAAGCGGAGGCGGTGCTGGCCGGGGCGGGCGACGTGCTGCGCCAGCCGGTCAACGTTCGCGACATCCTGGCGGATGCGGAACTGCCGTTCAAAACCGTGAAACTGTCGGACGGCACGGAAGTCACGCTCGACCAGGCGAACTATTCGAAATACCGCCAGGTCGCGAACCGCGACGATCGCAAGCTGGTGTTCGACACCTTCTGGGGGGCCTGGGCGGGATTCCAGAAAACGCTCGGCGCGGAACTCGCCGCGGAGATCACGGGCAACGTATACCAGGCGCGGATCCGCCGCTTCCCGAACGCGCTCGCGGCGGCTCTGTTCACCGACAACATGCCGGAGTCGGTATACCGGCAGCTCGTCGCGCAGGTGAACGCCGCGCTGCCGTCGTTCCATCGATACCTGCGGTTGCGCAGGCAACTGCTCGGGATCACGGATGAGCTGCATTACTACGACATTTATCCGTCGATGTTCGCCAGCGATCGCAAGTACCCCCTGGCGGAGTCCAGGCGCATCACGCTGGAGGCGCTGAAACCGCTGGGCCGTGAGTACCGCGATCTGCTCGCCGGCGGCCTGGAATCATCCTGGATGCACGCCTACCCGCAGGACGGGAAGGCCTCGGGCGCCTACATGAACGGCAGCGCCTACGACGTGCATCCGTACCTTCTTCTCAACCACAACGACGACTTCTCTTCGCTCTCCACCTTCGCCCACGAGTGGGGCCATGCCGTGCATACCCTGCTGACCACGAAGAACCAGCCGTTCGAGAAGTCGGACTACTCGACGTTCACCGCCGAGACCGGCTCGATCATGAACGAGATGCTGCTGCAGGATTACCTGATCCGCACCGCGAAGTCGCGCGAAGACAGGTTGTTCTTCATCGGCGGGGCGCTGGAGGACATGCGCGCCACGTTTTTCCGCCAGACCATGTTTGCAGAGTTCCAGTTGCAGGTGCACGAAGTCCTGGAACGCGGCGAAGCCCTGTCCGGCGACCGGCTGACTCAGATGTACTGCGATCTTCTCAAACATTACCACGGCCACGATCAGGGCGTGATGACCGTGGACGAGCCGTATTGCGTGGAGTGGGCCTTCATCCCGCATTTCTATTACGGCTTCTACGTGTACCAATACGCCACATCGATGGTGGGCGCGGCGTATTTCACCGACCAGATCGTGAATGGAGGGAAGAAGGAGCGCGAAAATTTCCTCAACCTGCTGCGCGCCGGCGGTTCCGACTACCCATACGAGCTCTACAGGAAGGCCGGGCTCGACATGACGCAGCCTGAGCCGTACCAGGCATTGGTCAGGCGCTTCGACCGCCTCATGGACGAATTGGAAAAGTTGGTCGACCAGTAACCGCGTTGATCGGAGCAGACACCAAAGGGGTCGGAGCGTTCGCTTCGCCGCGGTGGATGATTCCCCTGGTGCTACACTGCGTCCGTGGATTCGAGCGAGGACAACGCGCCGACGGACGCTCAGTACAGTCTTGCCTATCAGGAACTGCAACCTGACGACATCCTGAACGCGGTCGAGGCGCTGGGTTACCGCTGCGACGGCCGTTTCCTTGCCCTGAACAGTTACGAAAACCGCGTCTACCGCGTCGGTCTCGAAGAACTGTCGCCGATCGTAGTCAAGTTCTATCGGCCGGGCCGGTGGACGGACGCGGCGATCCTCGAAGAGCACCAATTCGCGATTGAGCTTGCAACCGAGGCGGAAGTGCCGGTCGTGCCGCCGGTGGTCCACCATGACGCGACACTGCATCACTTCTCTTCTTTTCGCTATTCGATATTCCCATGCCGCGGCGGTCGTTCGCCCGACCTCGACAACATGGACCTGTTACGGCACCTGGGGCGCTTCGTCGCGCGCATCCATCTGCACGGCGAACGCAAGAACTTCATCCACAGGCCAACCATCGACCTGGATTCCTACGGGATCGTATCCCGCGATTTCCTGCTCAAGGCCGGTTTCATCCCCGAGCACCTGCACGTGGCATACACCAGTCTGTGCGAGCACCTGTTCGAAGCTATCGGGGAGTGCTACGCACAGGCCGGCAAACCGCGGATCCTGCGCCTGCATGGCGACTGCCACCCCGCGAACATCCTGACGATAGACGAGGAGATACACATCGTCGATCTGGACGATGCGCGCATGGGGCCGGCAGTACAGGATCTGTGGATGTTCCTGTCCGGGGATCGTTTCGAGCAGACACCGCAACTGCAGGAATTGCTGGGCGGCTACACGGAGTTCCGACGCTTTGACGCCCCCGAGCTGCACCTGATCGAGGCGCTGCGCACGCTGCGCATCATGCACTACGCGGCCTGGCTCGCGCGCCGCTGGGAAGACCCCGCGTTCAAGATCGCCTTTCCCTGGTTCAACACCAATCGGTACTGGGAGGACCACATCCTTTCGCTGAAGGAGCAGCTTTCTCTGATGCAGGAGCCGCCGCTCGTGTGGCTCAAGGATTGATATGCTTGTTCAGCCGGATCACGGCTATGGCCGTTTTCAGCGTGACGCAGTCAGAACGCGTGAGGCAGCACTTATCCGGCGGACTTCCATTGCGAGTTACGCACCCACGCCAGAAAATCATCGGCTGGAAGCGCCCTGCTGAAATAGTACCCCTGTGCATAATCGCACCCGAGCCGAGACAGCCACTCAAAGGTTTCGGCGTCTTCCACGCCTTCGGCCGTGACCGTCAGGTTCAGGTTGTGCGCGAGTTCGATGGCCGAGTGAACAATCGCCGCATTGTGCGGCTCGCGGTGGCCGATGATAAAGGATTTGTCAATCTTCATTTCGCTGATGGGCAGGTCCTTCAGATAAGTCAGTGAGGACTGGCCGGTTCCGAAGTCGTCCATCGCGCAACGGACCCCGGCGGCGTGAAGCTCGTTCAACACCGCGCGGGCCTTCGCCGGGTCCACCATGATGGCGCTCTCGGTGATCTCGACGATGAGCCGTTCCCGAGGGAACTGCGTGCCATGCGCCAAGCCGATGATTTCAGCGCTTAAGCCCGGATTCTGCAGGTTGAGCGCCGAGAGATTGACCGCAAGCTCAAGCGCGACGCCGGCGAGATGCCAGAGGCGCCCTTGGCGCAACGCCTCGCCCAGCACCCACGTCGTCAGCGGGTCAATCAATCCGGTTCGCTCCACAAGGGGAACGAAGGCATCCGGATGGAGCATGCCGAGTTTGGGGTGCCGCCAGCGCAACAGGGCTTCAGCGCCGTCGGTGCAGCCGGACTTGAAATTGATTTTCGGCTGGTAGTGCAACGTCAGTTCGTTATGGGCGATGGCATCCTGCAGCCCGCCGACGAGAGCAAGCCACTTGGGGTCGTAGTGATCAAAATCCGCGCTGTATAACAGATGGGCCTGGCGCGTTTCCTGCGCCTTGCGCAAGGCCACGTCCGCATGCTGCCAGAGGAGATCCGGCGTGTTCCCGTGATCCGGATAGAGCGCGATGCCGATGCTGGATTCCACGTTGATCGGCAGGCCGGCGATGTCAAAGGGCGCCCTGAGGGTTTCAGCAATCTTCCGGATCACGACATAGATGTCGGCCTGTTGGGCCAGGCGGGACAGCAGTATCGCGTAGTCGTCTCCGCCCAGTGAAGCGACTACATCCGATCCCCAAAGCGCCGCACTCATGCGACGCGCCACCTCGCGCAGCAGCGCGTCGCCGTTCTGATGGCCGAGCGAGTCGTTGATGTCACGGAAATTGTTGATGTTGATCAGCAGCAACGCCATAGGCAGGTTTCTGGTGGCCGCCCGATCCATGTCCTGCGCTAATCTCCGACGCAGATTCGCGCGGTTCGGCAGACCAGTGAGGGAATCGTGGTAGGCCATGAAATTGATCCGTTCTTCGCGTTCGATGTGCTCTAGGGCGAAGGAAATATCTTCGGCCAGCTCGGACAATAATTTAAGTTCCTCGCTGTCAATACCGACCGGCTCCTTCATGTACAGCACCATCACGCCGGTGGCGATCCCGTTGGCAATCAGAGGCAGGGAGATGGCGGAGCGATAGCCGCGCTTGACCAGCTCTTCCAGCGCCCGACGGACGACCGGATCGAGCGCGGGATCCCGGCTGTACGCGGACAGATCGTTCGCGTACGCCGGCATTCGAGTGCGCACAGTCGCTCCCATCTTGGTACGCCCCTCGGCAATGTCCGCCCGAGTGCTGAACCGCATTGACCGGAGTAAGGCGACGTCCTCGGCTGGACCGCGCAGGACCGTCGGAACGATCGTCTGCGACTCGGGTTCGACGATCCCGACCCAGGCGAACGCAAATCCCCCTTCGGCGATGGCGATGCGGCAGGCCTCTTCGAACAGCGTCTCCCGTTCGCGGACGCGCACGACCGCGGAGTTAATGCCGCTGAGCAGCGCGTATATGCGGTTCAGGCGCAGGATATTCAGCTCCTGCGCGCGTCGTTCCATGAACTGGCCGATCTGGGTGGCAATCGTGGAAAACATGTTCAGCACATCGGGATCCGGATCGAGAACGTTGGCGCTGAGAAAATCAATAATCCCGCGGACCTGGCCCCGCAGAACGATCGGAAAGGCCGCCGCTGCGTGCAGGCCAGCCTCTTTGAACGTCGATGCGGTGTCGCGCGGCGCATCGGACAGGCTCGGGAGTTCCAAAGCGTCCCGAACCCAGATCGGGGTTCCCCGTTCCCACGCACGGCCGGCGATGCCGAGGCCTCGCGGAATCTTGAGGAGTCGGGCCGCTTCGATGAGTTCCCGCAATCCCGGTGCATCGGATTGCCATGCGCTGGACAGACGCAGGACGTCCCGCCCCGCGTCCACTTCCCACAACATCCCGATCTGAAAGCCCAGATGGGTCGCTACGGCCTCGATCAGGCGCGGCGACGCCTCTTCAAAAGTCGTGGCCCCGGTCAGAACTTGGGCGACCGCATACTGGGTCGCCCGTAATCGTTCCATCCGCTTGCGCTCGGAAATGTCGCGAATGGCGCTGATCGCCAGCGGGCCACGGTGATTCCGGAGCGGACTCAGACTGATTTCAACTTGGAATTCGGAACCGTCCTTGCGGCGCGCCACCAGCTCGCGACCCACCCCCATCGGCCGGGCGCGCGGCTGAGCGAAGTACTCGCCGCGCAGGCCTTCGTGTTTCCGGCGCCGTGTTTCCGGGATCAGGATCTCGACCGTCTGTCCCAGCAGCTCTTCCCGCGTCCAACCGAATAACGCAGTCGCCTGCGAATTGACCAGCAAGATTTCGCCGCCAGCGTTAACAACGACCATGGCGTCCGGCGCAGTTTCCACGAGATCCCGGAAGCGTCGCTCGGTTGCCCTGCGGGCGACCTCCGCGCGATTAAGACGGGTGGCGGTCCATAAGATGATCATGGCAAAGACAATGATGACTGAGGTCGCGAACAAGACGAGTCCGATGCTGGCGGAATAGACCCCGGCCAGCTCTCCCCGCCAGCGGAACCACGCCAGCATCCACGGGACGATAATAATCGCCGGCAATATGCGCCGGGCCATCACGCTTCCGATGTCCTCGCCCGTGATAATCCGCATCAGCCCCTGATCGGGGTACATCGATACTATTCCCGAGGCGAGCAACAGCGCTGCGGCCGCTGTGTGCGCCGCCGTGGAATCGTAAGGGCCGAAGCGGTAGAGCGATGCAATGTCCAGCAGGTAGCCGCTCAAGGCCGCCATCGCGATCAATGCGCCGGCCAGACACAGGCCGTCCGTCAACGCGGCCAGGGTCCGAAAACGCGTCAGCATCAGCGCTGCGCCGAGCACGACGAACATTGCCGCACTGGCAGGCGACATTCGGCCGGCGTGAGCCAGTCCGGTCTGTTGTGCTTCCTCGACGACCGATCGAGGAAAAAGCAGCAGATCTAGGCCCAGGTCCCGCCCGAGAAGGTATTCGACGAGGACGGCGACGCCCAGCACGCATGCCAAGACAGCGAGGAGACGTCCTGCGCGGCGTTTGGATTCCGCTTGGTCGGGCTGCAACAGCCACAGGCTTGCTCCCGCGAATACGAATCCAGCCGCCGTCATCGGTTTCATCGCCGCGAGTCCGGGCGCGACAGATTTCAGGATCGCTACATCGAACGCCCAGCCCGCGAGGACCGCCAGACCCAACGACAGGATCACTCCGGCTGCGAGCCGGGAGAAGCGTTGAAACGACTCTATCCGCTGCAATAACAACGCCATTTCGAGCGAGTCGGTCGTATTAAAGATGCTGGATTGTGTCGGGAGCATTTGACCTCGTTATCTCGGCTTCCGCCCTGGCACGGCGAGTATTGGAACGAAGGGAGACAGACACACGGACAGTGCCTTTGTGAAGGCAGTCGAACAGAAGTTCGGGCATCGCACGGATCGCGCGTACTGTATGCGCTCAATCCTGCGACGAATGTGAGTTCGGTCACATCCCGTCATAGAATCGCCTTCCAAGTTGCGCGTCTCCGGAATGACGACGTGCGGCGGTCATTCCGGCGCACGCCGGAATCCGGCGATTGTCGTTCCGGCGCACGCCGGAATCCAGTCTTCGCTGATCGCGATCTGGTTTCCGGATGACGCCCGCCGCTCCGCGTTGCGTGTCTCCGGAATGACGAAGTGATGGTGTGCTAGTGCCGGAGCGGCTTGTAGCGCAACCGGTGGGGTTGTTCCGCCGCAACGCCGAATCGCCGCTTCCTGTCCGCCTCGTAGTCCTGGTAGTTGCCGGCAAACCACTCGACGTGGCTGTCGCCCTCGAAGGCCAGGATGTGGGTCGAGATGCGATCCAGGAACCAGCGGTCGTGGGAAATAACCATGATGCAGCCAGGGAAATTGAGCAGCGCCTCCTCCAGCGCGCGCAGGGTCTCGACGTCGAGGTCGTTGGTCGGTTCGTCGAGCAGCAGCACGTTGCCGCCGGATTTGAGCACCTTGGCGAGATGCAGGCGGTTGCGCTCGCCGCCGGAGAGCTCGCCGACGCGCTTCTGCTGATCGGCGCCGTTGAAATTGAAGCGCGCGACGTAGCCGCGTGACGGGGTCTGGTAGCTGCCGACCTGCAATACGTCCTGTCCGTTCGAGATTTCTTCCCAGACGGTTTTCGTATTGTCCAGACTGTCCCTGCTCTGATCGACGTAGGCCAGCTTTACGCTATCGCCCGTCCGAATCGTTCCCTCGTCGGGCTTTTCGTCCCCGATGAACATGCGGAACAATGTCGTTTTGCCTGCGCCGTTCGCGCCGATGATGCCGACGATGGCGCCGTTAGGTACCTTGAAGCCCAGTTCTTCGATCAACAGTTGATCGCCGTAACCCTTGCAGATCCCCTCCGCCTCGATCACGAGTTCGCCGAGGCGCGGTCCGGGCGGGATGTAGATCTCGTTCGTCTCGTTTCGCTTCTGGAAATCCTGGGACGCGAGTTCCTCGAAACGCGCGAGTCGCGCCTTGCTCTTCGCCTGCCGGCCTTTCGGGTTCTGCCGCACCCATTCGAGCTCCGCCTCCATGGTCCTGCGGTGCGCGCTCTGCTCCCGTTCCTCCTGTTCGAGACGTTTTTCCTTCTGTTCCAGCCATGAAGAGTAGTTTCCCTGCCAGGGGATGCCATAGCCGCGATCGAGCTCCAGGATCCAGCCGCAGACGTTGTCAAGAAAATACCGGTCGTGCGTGACTGCGATCACGGTGCCTGGGAACTGCTCCAGGTAGCGCTCCAGCCACGCGACCGATTCCGCATCCAGATGGTTGGTCGGCTCATCGAGCAGCAGCATCTCCGGCTCGGAAAGCAGCAGCCGGCACAGCGCCACGCGCCGGCGTTCCCCGCCGGATAACCTGGTCACGTCCATGTCCCACAGCGGCAGGCGGAGCGCATCCGCGGCAATTTCGAGTTTGCGATCCAGTTCCCATGCGCCCGCAGCATCGATGGACTCCTGGAGTTTCGCCTGCTCTTCCATGAGTTTGTTCAACTGCTCATCAGGCATTTCCTCGCCGAATTTGAGGCTGATCTCGTTGAACCGGTCCAGCAGCGACTTGGTTGCCGCGACGCCTTCCTCGACGTTGCCGCGCACGTCTTTCTTCGGATCGAGTTGCGGCTCCTGTGGCAGGAAGCCGATGCGCAAGTCCTTCTGCGGGATGGCCTCGCCTTCGATTTCCCGGTCCAGGCCGGCCATGATCCGCAGCAGCGTCGACTTTCCGGACCCGTTCAGTCCAAGCACGCCGATCTTGGCGCCGGGAAAGAACGACAGGGAAATGTCGCGCAGGATGTGGCGCTTCGGCGGCACGATCTTGCCGACACGCAGCATGGAATACACGTACTGGGCCATAAGACAGGGGTTCGGGTGGTGGAAGGCGCGACAATATAAATGAACCGCGCCCGGCCCGCCACGCGCGAGAGCTCAGCGTGGCGCAAAGCCGGCGCGACGGCAGAGCCTGTGTTTCGACGCCGATGGCGCGTCAGTCCGCGTCAAGACTTCCAAAAGCACCGGCGAGAATGCGTGCGAGCGCGGTGGATTGCCGGCGCAGCGACTGCGCCGCCGCGAGCTGACCGGCGGCGCGCACCTCGCTGTGTTCGCTGTGGCTGCCGAAGCGCTTGGGCGTCCAGCCGAAAAAATCCTCGAACAGGGCGTCTGCGCAGAAGCGCGCCGCGAGCTCGATGCCAATCGTGAGCGTAGCCGGCAGGATGGCCTTCACCTCGCCGGGACTGATGGATTGCATGGCGTTCTCGGCGTAACCCTCGATCGCGGCTTCGAAGATCGCCACCGAGAATTCGCCCGCGCGCGTGTCCTCGCCGGCGACGTTGCACCAGGATCGCAGCGCATCGCCGAGTTCGAGCGGCAGGGGCATCTCGGACAGCGTGTCGAGATCGACCAGGCACAGAGCTTTGTGCGAGCCCCTGGCGAAGAGCACGTTCGAGATCTTGGGGTCGCCGTGCACCTTGCGGCGCGGCAGCGGTGGCAGCTTCGGCAATTGCGCGGCCGCCTCGAGGATTTCATTTGCAAGCGGGGCGATCGACGCGAAGCGCGGATGTTCCTTGCGGTCCGCCAGCGCCTCCCGGAGCCGGCGCAGGTGGCGGGGCGTATCGTGCACCCCCTCCCTCTTCGACTGGAACGCGTATTCGAAATTCTCCAGCGCTGCATGGAAGCGCGCCAGCAGGCGTCCGGCTTCCTGCGCCGCGGGGGTGTCGGCGACGATGAGCCGTGTGTCGCCTTCCACGTACGTGAAGAGCCGCCAAGTGGCCTCTTCCACCTGCACGAACAGTTCACCCTTCGTGTCCGGGACGAGGCGCGGAGTCGCCACGCCTTGCGCTTCGAGGCGCGCCGTGATTGCGTCGATATCCGCGTGCACGGCGGTGGGGAACATGGGATTGACCCGCTGCAGCGCGTACTGCTCGCCGTTCCCGGTCGCGACCCGCCAGGTCCGGTTGATCCAACCGGTCTGGATCGGCTCCACCCGTGCGCCGGCGAGGCCCCAGTTCGCGAGCACGGAATCAGGAATGGCTTCGTGCTTCGGCATTATCGGCTCATTGCCTGCTGCGCTGGCCTACTCCCGCCGGATTCATTTTGCGTGGGTCTGCGGGCGGGTCCTGCCACCGGGTACCGTCTTCGTGCTCGCTGTCGCTGCGCGCGAAGAGCGGTGACCCGATGTCACCCGCCCGGTCGGCACTGGCGCATGATTCCGGTCGGACTCAGCTCAAGCGGTAAACGGACGGGTGGCGCCGGGCATTCCCCTTCTTCCGCGCGCAAGCGAGGGGACCGAGCGAGCACGGAAAAGGGGTGCCCGGTGACAGGACCCGTCCGGCAACCCACCTGAACATGAATCCGGCCGAATCGGCCCAGTCTTGTGGACACGCGTCAGACGTTCAGGAGCAGGTGCTCCCGTTCCCAGGAGCTGATGACGTGGAAGAAGGTTTCGTACTCGAGTGCCTTGACCTGCGAGTACAGTTCCACGAAGGATTCGCCGAGCAGCTTCGACAGCGGTTTGCAGTCCTTGAGCAGTTGAAGCGCGGACAGGAGATCGCGCGGCAGCCCGTAGGGAAGATCGTAAGCGTCGGTTTTCAGCGGCTCCTCCGGCGTCAGTTTATCCATGACGCCGAGATAGCCGGCCGCCAGCGTCGCGGCAATCGCGAGATACGGGTTCGCGTCGGATCCCGGCATGCGGTTCTCCACGCGCGTCGCCTCGGGCGGCGACAGCGGCACGCGCAGGCCGACCGTGCGGTTGTCGTAGCCCCAGTGCGTGTTGATCGGCGCGGCGTCATAGCGGGCGATGCGGCGGTAGGAATTGACGTTGGGCGCGATCAGCGGCATGGCGGCCGGCATGTAGCGCTGCAGCCCGGCGATATACTGGAGAAAGAGTTTCGTCGGTTTGCCGCGGCGGTTCGCGAACATGTTCTTCCCGGTGTCCCGGTCGAGAAGGCTCTGGTGCAGGTGCATGGCGCTGCCCGGCTGGTTCTGGTGCGGCTTCGCCATGAAAGTGGCGTACATGCCGTGCCGATACGCCGCTTCGCGGGCCGTGCGCTTGAACAGGAACACCTGGTCCGCGAGGTTGAGCGGATCGCCGTGCACGAAATTGACTTCGATCTGCGCGACGCCGTCCTCGTGGATCAGGGTCTCGATGTCGAGCGACTGCACCTCGCTGAAGTCGTAGATGTCCTCGATCACGTCCTCGAATTCGTTCAGGGCATCGATGCTGAGCAGGCGCCGCGCCGGCTGCTGCCGCCCGGAGCGCCCGACCGGCGGTTCCAGGGGATAGTCGGCGTCGGTATTCGGCTTGACCAGATAGAATTCCACCTCCGGGGCGATAACCGGCTGCAGGCCACGCTTGCGGATCAGGTTGATGATGCGCTTCAGGACGTAGCGCGGCGCGATCTGCACGGGGGAATTATTCGCGTAATAGCAGTCATGGATGATTTGCGCGGTCGGGCAGGGGGCCCAGGGCACGAGCCGCAGCGAGTCGACGTCCGGCAGGACGCGCATGTCGATGTCGACCGGGTTCACGTGCTCGGTTTCCCAAACGTAGTCGCCCGTCACCGTCTGGCTGAACAGCTGTTCGGCCAGCCGGATCCCCTCCTCTTCGGAGTAACGTTCCGCCGGGATGAACTTGCCGCGCGCCGTCCCCGCCATGTCGGGCACCAGGGCCTCGACTTCCTCGATGGAATGCTCGCGCAACCATTCAGTGATGGATGCCATGGCCCAGATTCTATTCTCCGGCCGGATATTTAGCCTTCCGGGGAACGAAAATGGGCCTTCAGAAGAGCGGGGGAGGCGGGCGGGAACCTCCTTGAATACAGCTAGTTGGGGCGTCTTCTGAAGGTGATTCAAAAAGTGTGGGGCTGATTCGCGCTGAGGCGCGGCCGGCGGACCTTAAGCGTATGCGCGGATTGGCGTCTCGCCGGCGGCCAGCCGATCCTGGCGCAACATCAGCCACCCGGCAACCAGCACCCCAAGGCCGACCACGGCGACGATGATCGTGGCGAGCGCGTTGACGTCGGGCGTCACGCCGAGCCGCACCTTCGAGAAGATCACCATCGGCAGCGTGCTCGACCCCGGGCCGGAAACGAAGCTGGTGATGACCAGGTCATCCAGCGACAGCGTGAAAGCGAGCAGCCAGCCCGACAGCATGGCCGGGGCGATCAGCGGCAGGGTGATGTCGACGGCGACGCGGAACGGCCGCCCGCCCAGGTCCATGGCCGCCTCCTCCAGCGCGCCGTCCATGATAGCGAGCCTGGATTGCACGATCACGGCCACGTACGCCATGCAGAAGGTGATATGCGAAAGCATGATGGTCGTTGCGCCTCGCTTGCTCGGCCAGCCCAGCAGGTCCTGCATACTGACGAACAAGAGCAGGAGCGAGAGGCCCGTGACGATCTCCGGCATGACCAGCGGCGCGGCAATCATGCCGCCCAGCAGCAGCCGGCCGCGGAACCTCCCCATCCGGGTCAGGGCGATCGCGGCGAGCGTGCCGAGCAATGTGGAGACCGTGGCGCTGATCACCGCGATGCGCAGGCTGAGCAGCGCCGCGTCGACGATCTGCCGGTCCCGCAGCAGTTCGCCGTACCAGCGCAGCGAGAAGCCGCCCCACAGGGACACGAGCCGCGAATCATTGAACGAATAGGCGATGAGCACGAATATCGGCACGTACAGGAAGGCGAAGCCGAACCACAGCGCGGCGACCGTGAACAGGGGGCGCCGGTTCTTCACGACACCATCCTCGTTTCCTTCACCTGGTAGTGCTGAAACACCATGATCGGCAGGACCAGGATGAACACGAGCACCGTCGCGACCGCCGAAGACAGCGGCCAGTCGCGGTTGAAGAAAAATTCGTCGTAAAGCGTCCGGCCGATCATCAGCGTTTCGGGCCCCCCGAGCAGCGCCGGGATGACGAACTCGCCGATGGCGGGGATGAACACCAGCATGCAGCCCGCGATGATCCCGGGGATGGAGAGGGGCAAGGTGACATCGAGGAACACCGCGAGCGGTCTTGCCCCCAGGTCGGCCGCGACCTCGTGCAGGTCCCGGTGCCTGCGTTCGAGGTTGGCGTACAGCGGCAGGATCATGAACGGCAGGTAGGTGTAGACGATGCCGATGTACACGGCGAAGTCTGTGTAAAGCATGGACACGGGCTCATCGACAAGCCCGGCCTGGAGCAGCAGCGTGTTGACGAGCCCCTGTTTGCCCAGCATGCCCATCCAGGCGTACACGCGCAGCAGGAACGAAGTCCAGAACGGCAGGATCACGAGCAGCAGCAGGATGTGCCGCCATGGCCGGGCCGCCCGCGCGATACCGTAAGCCATCGGGTAGCCTACAGCCAGGCACAGGACGGTGGAGATGAACGCCACCTTGAGCGACTTCAGGTAGCTGTACAGGTACAGGTTGTCCGCGAACAGGAAACGGTAATTGTCGAAGGTGACGTGCCAGGATCCCTGTGCGCCCTCCACGGCGCCGAACAGCGGCGTAAACGGCGGCTGGCCGAGGATCGGATCCGCCAGGCTGATCTTGAACACGAGCACGAACGGGATCAGGAACAGGACGATCAGCCAGGCGAAAGGCGCGGCGATGACCCATGCGCGCCAGAGCCGGTCGTGCGTCGCCCGCCCTGCGGAAGCGGGTCTCATTCCGCGAGTACGACACTGCTGTTGGGATCCCAGGACAGAAAAACCTCGTCGTCCCATTCGACCGCGCGCGCATCCGAGCGCACGCGGTTCTGCGTGCTCACCTGCACGATCTTCCCGGAGGCAATCTTCACGCGGTAGATGGACCGGTTCCCCTGGTACCCGAAATCCCACACCACACCCTTCAGCACGTTGAATCCCCCAACCACGGGCGCTTCCCTGGAGATTGAAATCTTCTCCGGGCGCACCGCGATCCAGACCTCGGCGCCGGCCGCCTGCCCTCCGGCATCGCCCGAGGCGATGTCGGCTCCGGCCTCGTCCGATTGCACGCGGCACGTACCGCTTTCGACCTGGGTGACGCGGCTCGCGAACAGGTTGATGGTGCCGAAGAAATCGGCGACGAACCGGTTGCACGGGAACTCGTAGACATGCGTCGGCGTGCCGATCTGGACGAATCTTCCCGCGTCCATGACCGCGATGCGGGTGGCCAGCGTCATGGCCTCCTCCTGGTCGTGGGTCACGACGACGAACGTGATCCCGAGCCTGTCCTGGATGTTCATCAGCTCGAACTGGGTGTGCTCGCGCAGTTTCCTGTCCAGAGCCGCCAGCGGTTCGTCCAGCAGCAGCACCTTCGGTCGTTTGATCAGCGCCCGCGCGAGCGCAACGCGCTGCTGCTGTCCGCCCGACAACTGGTCAGGCTTCCGTTTCTCCAGGCCGCCGAGGCGCACGAGCTCCAGCATCTCGGTCACGCGCTGCTTCAACTCCGCGCCGGCCACGCCTTCCTTTTTCAGGCCATAGCCGACGTTCTGCTCGACGGTCATGTGGGGAAACACGGCGTAGGACTGGAACATGATGTTGACCGGGCGCTCGTAGGGCGGAACGTTCGTCATGTCCGTACCGTCGATGAAGATGCGACCCGAGGTCGGGATCTCGAGGCCGGCGAGCATGCGCAGCAGCGTGGTCTTGCCGCAGCCGGAACCGCCGAGGATCGCGAAAAGTTCGCCGCGGTAGATATGCAGATCGACGTGGTCCACGGCCACGGTGCCGTTAAACGATTTGCTCAGGCCCTCGAGACGGACGAAGGGGGCGGCCTCCCTGTCTTCCCATGGTCGGCGGGATGGCTGGGGCCTGGCGGGCGGCCGGGATTCCGGGTCGGGCATGGGCTAGAGACCGGTGCGCACGCGCGTCCAGGTGCGGGAGCGGAGGCGCTCAATCTTGGGCGGCAGCACGGACGTGGAATGCAGGCGCTTCAGCGTGGCGGCATCCGGATACAGGGCGGGGTTGCCCGTGAATTCCGGATTGACCAGGGGCGTGGCGTCGCGGTTGGCATTGGCGTAGCCGGTGTAGTTGGAGATCTCGGCAATGACATCCGGCCGAAGCAGGAAATCCAGCAGCTTGTAGGCGTTGTCCGGATGCGGCGCATCCGTGGGAATATAGGCGGCGTCCAGCCAAAACGGCACGCCTTCCTTCGGAACGAAGTATTCCAGGTGGATGTCGAGGCCGGCCTCCCTTGCGCGCGTCGTGGCGATGGAGTAATCCCCGGACCAGCTCATGGCGACGCAGACTTCGCGGTTCGGAAGATCGTTCAGCAGCTTTGTCGAATCGAAATACTTGATGTAGGGACGGATCGCGGACAGCAATTCCCCGGCCTCCTTCAGTTCTTCCGGTTTGACCGAATTGGCCTGGTAGCCCAGGTACAGCAGCGCAGTGGGAATGACATCCGTCGGCGAATCGAGCAGGCTGATGCCGCAATCCGCCAGCTTCGCCGCGTTCTCCGGCTTGAAAATGAACGCGGCACTGTCGAGCGGCGCGTCGGGGAACCTCTCCCTGACCATGTCCACGTTGTACGTGAATCCCGTCGTCCCCCACATGTACGGGACCGTGTAGCGGAGTCCGGGGTCGAACGTCCCGAACAGCTCGATCAGGTCGGGTTCGAGGTGCCTCCAGTTCGGCAGCTTTCCCTTGTCCAGCGGCCGGAACAGGCCGATGGGGAACAGCCGGCGCGTGAAGGTCGCCGAGTGGATGACGACGTCGTAGCCGGAGCCGCCGGCCATGAGCTTGGCATCTACGATCTCGCTGCTCGTGTAGACGTCGTAGTTGACGCGGATGCCGGTCTCGCGTTCGAAGTCGCGCAGGGTGTCCGGGCCGATGTAATCGGTCCAGTTGTACATGTTGACTACGGGTTCCTCCGCGGCGGTGGCGGAGAACGCGGCGGCGCAGATCAGCGCGCCGAGAAGGAGGGGGGCGCCGGGGGCAGGATGGTCAGGCATTGAAGAGCGGATTCGTAGTATCCGTCATCGCGTCGAAGTTAGCACAATTGCCGCTCGCAATCACAAGGCGGGACCTCGCCCCTGGTTCAAGTGGCGTCCGGCCGGATTCATGTTTGCGTTGGCCGGCGGCCGGGTCCTGTCACCGGGTACCGCTGTCCGTGCTCGCTTGAACCCGCTGCCGGATGCGCCGTCTCGCTGCGCGCGGAGCAGGGGTACCCGGTGCCACCCGTCCGTTCATCGCCTTCGGATGAATCCGGCCGGAAAGCCGCGGGCCATCGGAGCGCGATACAGACTCCTTATATATGCGCCGCACCCAAAAGTAGCGGGATCCGGGAAGAAGCTGAATAATTGCACTGTTCCCTGCGCGCCGCAGGGCATCGACGGAGAGCGGGATCATGAGAAAGTGGCTGCCGGATCAGGCCGGACAAGCGGAGCTGGAACGCTTCATCAAGGACCATCCGGACATCGGGATGCTGGAGGTGGTGATCCCGGACATCAACGGTATCCTGCGCGGCAAGCGCATCCCCATGGATGAGGCGCGCGAACTCTACGAATCCGGCATCAAGGCCTGCGGCTCGACGCCGCTGATGAGCAACAAGGGCGAGACGATCCCGGAGCTTGGCCTGGGAACCATCGACGGCGATCCCGACAATGTCATCGTCCCAGTCCGGGGCATGCTGGCGCCGGTCCCGTGGCTCGAGTCGCACATGGGCCAGATCCTGGTCGGCATGGTGAAAGTCGGTGGCGAGCCGAGCCTGTATGACACTCGCAATATCCTGCGCCGCGCTACGCAGCCGCTCCACGACATGGGGCTCAAGATCGTCGTCGCGACCGAACTGGAGTTCTACCTGCTGGAAGAGGGCGATTCGCCGACGCCGCGGCCCAAGTTCCCGCGCGTGCCCGGCACGGGGATCAGGCAGGATGGGCTGCAGTACGCCATGATGGAGGACCTCTGGGACTGCGACGCCTTCCTTGCGGATATCCACGACGTGTGCAGGGCGCAGGACCTGCCGGCCACGACGACGCATTCCGAATTCTCGCCCGGGCAGTTCGAGATCAACCTGCACCACGTCGAGGATCCGGTGCTGGCCTGCGATCACGCGGTGCTGCTCAAGCGCGTCATCAAGGGCGTGGCGCGCAAGCACCGGTACGGCGTCACGTTCATGGCCAAACCCTTCGCCGAATACGCGGGAAACGGCCTCCACATCCATCTCAGCCTCTACGACAACAGAGGCGGGAACATCTTCGCCGCGCCCGCGGCGAAGGAACATCCGCCCGTTTCCGACGCCATGCGCCACGCGCTGGGCGGGCTGGCGCAGACCATGGCCGAATGCATGGCCATCTTCGCGCCCAATGCCAATTCGTACCGGCGGCTGCGCGCTCGCTCGTTCGTGCCGCTGAAACCGAACTGGGGCTATAACCACCGCTGCGTGTCGCTGCGCATCCCGGTGAGCGATCCCGCGAATCTGCGCATCGAGCACCGCGTGGCCGGTGCCGACGCCAATCCGTACCTGGTCATGGCCGCGATCATGGCCGGAGTCCACCATGGACTGGAGCGCCAATGCGATCCCGGTCCGATGGTGGCCGAAGGGACTTTCCTCCGCGACGACGAAGTGACCCTGCCGACGCGCTGGGAGAAGGCGCTCGAGCTGTTCGACCGGAGCACGCTGCTGCCGCGATACCTCGACCGGGAGTTCTGCCGCATCTTCAGCGTCTGCCGGCACAGCGAAAACGAGCAGTTCCACGCCCAGATCAGCAATCGCGATTACGAGTGGTATCTGCGCGCGGTTTGAATCGCGGAAGTGTCATTCCGGAAGGCTCCCGGCCTGCGCCGGGACAGGCTGCGGCCGATTCCGGAATCCAGCCCTCGTGCCGCGTGAAAGGCGACACCGCCGGCTTTGTGCCGTGTCCGGCCAGCCGGTAGCGCGCGATGAATTCCTACTACACCGCGACTGCCGGGCCAGCGCCTGATTTCCCACGATTGCAGGGTGATGTCACTGCCGATGTCGCCATACTCGGCGGCGGCTACACCGGCGTGAATGCCGCCATCGAGCTTGCAGAACGGGGCCTCGATGTCGTTCTGCTCGAGGCGCGCCGAATCGGCTGGGGCTGCAGCGGGCGCAACGGCGGCCAGGCGATTGTCGGCCTGGCGGGTCGCGCGCGCCTGCTCCGGCACCTTGGGCCGGACGGGGCGCGCCGAGCCTGGGAACTCGGGATCGAGGGCCTGCGCATCGTGCGCCAGCGCATCGAAGGCTTCGGCATCGATTGCGCCTGGCGGCCGGGCTACTTTGCCGCCGCCTGCAAATTGCGCCAGCTCGACGAGCTGAAACGCGAATGCGACCAGCAGCACGGCCTGGGATATCCGTGGGAGCTCAGTTTCGTATCGCGCCGGGATCTTCCCGGCGTGATCGGCTCCAGGGCCTACGTCGGCGGCGTGCTGGACTCCGGCAGCGGCCACCTGCATCCCCTCAATCTCTGTCTCGGGGAAGCGCGGGCGGCGGCCGGTCTCGGCGTGCGCATCTACGAACAATCCCCGGTGGAGCATGTTCATCACGGCGCCAATCCGTCGCTGCAGACGCCTGCCGGCCGTGTGTCCGCCCGCCACCTGATCATCGCCGGCGACGCCTATCTCGAAGGCCTGGTGCCGGAATTGCGCGGCAGCGTGCTGCCGGCCGGCAGTTACCTGATCGCGACGGAGCCATTATCCACGGAGCGCGCCCGGGAGCTGTTGCCGCTCGACTGCGCCGTGTCCGACCAGAACATATTGCTCGATTATTTCCGCTTGTCGTCGGATCGGCGCCTGCTGTTCGGCGGGCGCTGCAACTATACCGGAGCCGTTCCGCGCGACATCGCGGGAACGTTGCGGCCGCGCATGGAACGCGTGTTCCCGCAACTGCGCGGCGCGCGCGTCGATTACGAATGGGGGGGAACGGTAGGCGTCAGTTTGAAACGGATCCCGCAGTTTGGCTGCCTGGACGGGAACGTCTGGTACGCGCAGGGCTATTCGGGGCACGGCATCGTGCCGGCGCATGTCGCGGGCCGGTTGCTGGCGGAGGCCATTACCGGCGACAGGTCCAGGTTCGACGTGTTCGCCGGCTTGAGGCATCTTCGGCTGCCGGGTGGCCGCTGGTTCGCAACGCCGGCCCTGGCGCTCGGCATGGCCTGGTACCGGCTGCTCGATATGCTCTAGTTTCCCTCCTCCCGGACTGATCCCTGCGCCGGGAGGCGGGCGGGTCCTGCCATCAGGTACCGTCTTCGTGCTCGCTGGCGCTGCGCGCGAAGAGCGGTGACCCGATGTCACCTGCCCGTTCGGCGCCGGCGCATGCATCCCGCCGGATTCACGCGCAGGCGATCAACGGACGGGTGGCATCGGGTGCCCCTGGTCCGCGCGCAAGCGAGGGGACCGAGCGAGCACGGACAGGGGTGCCCGGTGACAGGACCCGTCCGGCACCCCACCTAAGAAAGAATGAATCCGGCCGGATCAGGCACCCGCGAGCCAGCGCGAGTAGAGGCTCCAGGCAAGCGCGCGGCTCGCCGGGAAGTGGAATGGGAGTTGCGCCAGTGCTTCGGCCGCGCTCTGCACGCCAGGGCCGGGGGGCGGCAAATGATCCGCGAGTTCCGTTGCCCATTGTCGGATGGCGGCATCCGTGACTTCGACGTGGAATTGCATGCCGAGCATGTTGTCCAGCACGAAGGCCTGGTTGCGGCAATGATCTCCCGTCAGCAGCGGCGCCGCGCCTGGCGGATCGGAGTAGACCTCTTCATGCCATTGCATCGCGATCGGTTCCGGGGGCGCGTCGGCCAGCCATTCGTCCGCACCCGCGCCCTCCACCGGATACAGGCGCTGCCAGCCGAATTCGGGCCGCGCGCTGCGCCGCACTTCGCCGCCGCACGCCTTGCTGATCAGCTGACCGCCCAGGCAATGGCCGATCACCGGCAGGCCGTACCGACCTGCGGCCCGGATCATCTCCAGTTCGGCGGCGATCCAGGGCAGCGGATCGTTCGCGCTCTGAGTCCCGCCGCACAGACAGAAGCCCACGAAGTCATTGAGTTTCGCCGCGACCGGGATGGCATCGCCCAGGTCGGGGCGCCGGATCACGTACTCGATGCCGCGCGCGTCCAGAAATTCCGCGAACAGCCCCGGTCCGCCGCTGTCGATGTGCTGGAGGATGAGGATCGGTTTCATGCGTCCATCGCCAGCGCCTCCGCCCACCGTCCCGGCGGAGCGAGTGTATAGACCGCTGCACGGATGATGACCGGGTCCGCGGGCGGGCGCGCCACGGCGCGGCGGGGCGGTTCGTCCGTGCGAGCCATGCCGGAGACGGCCGCGAATACGAAAGCCGGCAACGTCAGGCAGACCGCGGCCGGGCGCCGACTCAGGCCGGCGCCAAGCCAAGTGACACCACTTTCAATGCGCACTATAATTTTTACCCTTTTTTGACTCGCAGAGCCTGATCATCGCCATCCTCTGATGGAGCACCCTGCACGCCAATGCGGTCCCGGCCTTTATGATCCCGGTTTCGAGCACGATGCCTGTGGCGTCGGCTTCGTCGTCGACATCAAGGGCCGCAAATCGCATGACATCGTAAAGCAGGCAGTCACAATCGTTAAGAACCTCCAGCACCGCGGCGCCTGCGGTTGCGAGGAAAACACCGGCGACGGCGCCGGCATCCTGATCCAGATGCCGCACGAGTTCCTGTCCGGCCGGTGCGCGCGCCTCGGTTTCAAGCTGCCCGCGGTCGGCCATTATGGAGCCGGTCTCGTGTTTCTGCCCCGCGACCCCATGCAGCGTGAGTCCTGCCAGGATTTGTTCCGGAAGATCATCGAGGAGGAGGGACAGTCGCTGCTCGGCTGGCGCGAAGTGCCAAGCGACAACGCTTCCATCGGGCCGACGGCTAAGTCGGCGCAACCGGCATTCAGGCAGATTTTCATCAGCCGCTCCGCCGACGTGCGCGATCAGGCCGCATTCGAGCGGCGGCTGTACATCATCCGGAAGCGCGTGGAACACGCGGTGTTGAATTCGAACCTTGCCGAGCGCGAGCTCTTCTATATCCCGAGCCTTTCGTCGCGCACGCTGATCTACAAGGGCATGCTCACCGCCAGCCAGATCGAGCAGGTGTTCCCGGATGTCACCGACCCGGAGATGTCATCGGCGCTGGCCCTGGTGCATCAGCGTTTCTCCACGAACACCTTTCCGTCCTGGCCGTTGGCGCACCCGTACCGCTACATCGCCCATAACGGCGAGATCAACACGCTGCGCGGCAACATCAACTGGATGCGAGCGCGCGAAGCGCTTTGCGAGTCGAGCCTGTTCGGACCGGAACTGAAGAAGATTTTCCCGATCGTCCTCGAGAACGGCAGCGACTCCGCCGTCTTCGACAATGTCCTCGAGTTCCTGCACATGTCCGGGCGGCCGCTGCCGCTCGCGGTACTGATGATGATCCCGGAAGCCTGGAGCGGCCACGAAGCCATGGACGAGGAGCGCCGCGCGTTCTACGAGTACCACGGCTGCCTGATGGAGCCGTGGGACGGCCCGGCCTCGATCGCGTTCACCGACGGCACCGTGATCGGCGCGGTGCTGGATCGCAACGGTCTGCGCCCGTCGCGCTATTACGTCACCCGCGACGGCCTCGTGGTGATGGCCTCCGAGGTGGGCGTCCTGGACATCCCGCCGGAGAACATCCTGATCAAGGAACGCCTCCACCCCGGGCGGATTTTCCTCGTGGACACCGAGCAAGGCCGCATCATCGAGGACGCGGAACTGAAGCAGACCTTTGCCTCGCAGCAACCGTACCGCGAGTGGCTGCAGCGCAATCTCATTCCCATCGAAGCGCTGCCGAAGCCGCCGGAAGTCGCGCAACCCGACCCGGCCACCGTGCTCAGGCGGCAGCAGGCATTCGGATACACGCAAGAGGACCTGCGCTTGATCATGACGCCGATGGCGCTGAACGGCGAGGAGCCGGTCGGGTCCATGGGCACCGATGCCGCACTCGCGGTACTCTCCGACCGGCCGCGCCTTCTGTATGATTATTTCAAGCAGTTGTTCGCGCAGGTCACCAATCCGCCGCTGGATGCGATCCGCGAGCAGCTCGTGACCCAGGTCGAAACCTCCATCGGCCCGGAAGGCAACCTGCTCAAGCCCGCGCCGGAGAGCTGCCGGCAATTGAAGCTGACCTCGCCGATCCTCAGTAACGAGGAACTGGCGCGCATCCGGCATGTGAACCTGCCGGGGTTCCGCTCGACCACTATTCCCATTTTGTTCGAAATCGCGCAGGGCAACGCCGGCCTCTCGCGCGCCATGGGCGAGATTTGCGCAAGGGCGGGCCAGGCCGTTGCCGAGGGCAATACCTACATCATTCTTTCCGATCGCGGCGTGAGCGAACAGCTTGCGCCGATCCCCGCGCTGCTCGCGGTGGCAGGCGTGCACCACCACCTGGTGCGCAGCGGCGATCGCTGCCGCGTCGGGCTCGTGGTCGAGAGCGGCGAGCCGCGTGAAGTCCATCATGCCGCGATGCTGATCGGTTACGGCGCCGGCGCCATCAACCCGTACCTGGCCTTCGAGACGCTCGCCGACATGATCCATCACGGCTTGTTGCCCGGCGTGGATCAGGAACGCGCCGTCTACAACTACGTCAAGGCGCTGAACAAGGGCGTGCTCAAGGTGATCTCGAAGATGGGGATCTCGACTATCCAGTCCTATCGCGGCGCCCAAATCTTCGAGGCGGTCGGGCTGGACAAGTCACTGGTCGACACGTACTTCACCTGGACCGCGTCGCGCATCGGCGGCATCGGAATCGAAACGCTGGCCGAGGAAGTCCGGCAGCGGCACCACCACGCGTACCCGGGCCGCTCGGGCGGCGTGCCGGAAATCGAGGACGGCGGCGAATACCAGTGGCGACGCGACGGCGAATACCACCTGTTCAACCCCGATACCGTCTTCAAGCTCCAGCACGCCACGCGCACCGGCCAGTTCAGGATCTTCAAGGAGTACACGAAACTGGTCGACGACCAGAGCATCCACCACGCCACCCTGCGCGGTCTGTTTGAATTCAAGCACGCGGCGAAACTGCTGCCGATTGAAGAAGTGGAGCCCGCTGAATCCATCCTGAAGCGGTTCGCCACGGGCGCCATGTCCTACGGGTCCATCAGCCAGGAGGCCCACGAGACCCTGGCGATCGCCATGAACCGGCTCGGCGGAAAATCCAATACCGGGGAAGGCGGCGAGGATCCGGCACGCTACCTCCCCGATGCCAATGGCGACTCGCGCCGCAGCGCCATCAAACAGGTCGCCTCCGGACGCTTCGGCGTGACCAGCGAATACCTGGTGAATGCGAATGACCTGCAGATCAAGATGGCGCAGGGCGCCAAGCCCGGCGAGGGCGGCCAGCTTCCCGGGCACAAGGTGTATCCCTGGATCGCCCAGGTGCGTCTCTCCACGCCGGGCGTCGGGCTGATTTCGCCACCCCCGCATCACGACATCTATTCAATCGAGGACCTGGCGCAGCTGATCCACGACCTCAAGAACTCGAACCCGCGCGCGCGCATCAACGTGAAGCTGGTCGCCGAAGTCGGCGTGGGGACAGTGGCGGCCGGCGTCGCCAAGGCGCACGCCGATGTGGTGCTCATATCCGGGTACGACGGCGGGACGGGCGCCTCGCCGCTGACTTCGCTGAAACACGGCGGCATCCCCTGGGAACTCGGGGTGGCCGAAACGCAGCAGGTGCTGGTGCAGAACAAGCTGCGCGACCGCATCGTGGTGCAGACCGACGGCCAGCTCAAGACCGGCCGGGACGTGGTCATTGCCGCGCTGCTGGGCGCCGAGGAATACGGTTTTTCCACCGCGCCTCTGGTGGTCTTGGGTTGCATCATGATGCGCGTCTGCCACCTCAACACCTGTCCCGTCGGTGTCGCCACGCAGGATCCCAGGCTGCGCAGGAAATTCTCCGGCAAGCCGGAGTTCGTGGAGAACTTCTTCCGCTTCATCGCGGAGGAGGTGCGCGAATACATGGCACAACTGGGCTTCCGCACAATGGACGAGATGATCGGCCGCGTCGACCGGCTCGACGTGCAGAAGGCCATCGGCCACTGGAAGGCGAAGGGGCTGGATTTCTCGCAGATCCTGCACCGACCGGAGGCCGGGCCGGACGTCGCGGTGCGCAGGGTCCGCGAGCAGGACCACGGGTTGGAGAAGTCGCTCGATCAGACGACAATCATCCCGCTCTGCCGGGAGGCCCTGGAAGAGCGCAGACCGGTGGACATCATCCTGCCGATCCGCAATATCAACCGCACGGTCGGCACAACCCTGGGTTACGAGATCACGCGGCGCTATGGCGCGGCGGGACTCCCGGATGACACAATCCGCATCCGCTTCGCGGGATCGGCCGGACAGAGTTTCGGGGCGTTCGTCCCGCGCGGCGTGACCCTGCTGTTGGAAGGTGACGCGAACGACTATCTGGGCAAGGGGTTATCGGGCGGAAAAATCATTGTCTATCCGCCGCGCCGCGCGACCTTCGTGCCGGAGGAAAACATCATCGTGGGCAACGTCGTCCTGTACGGCGCGACGAGCGGCGAGGCGTACTTTCGGGGCATGGCGGGCGAGCGGTTCGCGGTGCGCAACAGTGGGGCCAGCGCCGTCGTCGAAGGCGTCGGCGATCACGGTTGCGAGTACATGACAGGCGGGCGCGTGCTCGTCATCGGTCCGACCGGGCGTAATTTCGCCGCCGGCATGTCGGGCGGCCTTGCATACGTGTGGGACCTCGACGGCAATTTCCGCCGGCGCTGCAACCTGGGCATGGTCGATCTCGAGGCCTTGGACGACGGAGACGACCGCCGGACGGTGCAGGCGCTGCTGGGAAAGCACGTCCATTTCACGCAGAGCACGGTGGCGGAGAGGCTGCTGGACAACTGGAACACGGCGCAGTCCCGTTTCGTGAAGGTCATGCCCAAGGACTTCAAACGCGTGCTCGAGGCCATCAAGAGAGCGCGCCGGACTGGCGCTTCCGAAGACGAGGCGGTCATGGAAGCGGCCCATGGGTAAGGCCACCGGGTTCATCGAATTCAAGCGCGGCAAGCAGCCCTACCGTGCGGTTCCGGAGCGGTTGCTGGACTGGCGCCAGGTCATGGCGCCGTGGCCCGATGACGTTCTGAAGCAGCAGGCGTCCCGCTGCATGGACTGCGGCATCCCCTTCTGTCACGAGGGCTGCCCGCTGGGCAACCTCATTCCGGACTGGAACGATCTGGTCTATCGGGACGACTGGCAGGACGCCATCGCGCGGCTGCACGCAACCAACAATTTCCCCGAATTCACGGGCACGCTGTGCCCCGCGCCGTGCGAAGGTTCGTGCGTGCTCGGTATCAATGATTCCCCTGTCACTATTAAAGCCGTGGAGCTGACCATCATCGACCATGCCTTCGCAAGCGGCTGGGTCAAACCGGAGGTGCCGGCCGTGCTGACCGGCAAACGCGTGGCGGTCGTCGGTTCAGGTCCGGCCGGGCTGGCAGCCGCTCAGCAATTGCGCAGGGCGGGGCATGAGGTCCATGTGCTCGAACGCGCCGACCGCATCGGTGGGCTGCTGCGTTATGGAATCCCCGAATTCAAGATGGAGAAACGCGTGCTCGACCAGCGCCTCGCGCAACTCGCGGCGGAAGGCATCGTGTTCCGTACCGGCTGCCACGTTGGAGTCGATTGGTCGGCCACGGACCTGGTCAGGGATTTCGACGCGGTGCTGCTCGCGGGTGGCGCCTGTGCGCCGCGTGACCTGCCCGTGCCCGGGCGGGAGTTCATGGGCGTGCATTTTGCGATGGAATACCTGCCATTGCAGAACCGCCGGTGCGAGGGCGATAGCGTGCCCGATCATCAGTTCATCAGCGCCGAGGACAAACACGTCGTCATCATCGGCGGCGGCGATACGGGCGCGGACTGCCTCGGCACGACCCACAGGCAACGGGCCCGTTCCGTGCATCAGCTCGAGATCCTGGCCCGACCGCCGGATGAGCGTGCGCCGGAGAACCCCTGGCCACAGTGGCCCAACATCTACCGCGTTTCCGCGGCGCACGAGGAAGGCGGCGAGCGTGTGTACGCCGTATCGACCAAGCGTTTTCTCGGGGACGCGGCGGGCCATGTGACGGGTCTGGAACTGGCGGAAGTGCGCATGAAGCGCGTGGATGGGCGCGTGAGTTTCGAGGAAGTCCCGGGCAGTATTCACGCGCTGCCATGCGATCTCGCGCTGCTGGCAATGGGATTCCTGGGGCCCGAGCGTCCGGGCATGCTGGATCAGCTGGGCGTGCGTTTCACCGATCGCGGGAACGTCTGGCGCGATGAGCGGTGGATGACGAACGTGCCGGGTGTGTTCACCGCTGGCGACATGCAACGCGGCCAGTCGTTGATCGTCTGGGCGATTGCGGAAGGCCGCTCGGCAGCCCGTGGCATCGACAGGTACCTGATGGGCGGATCGGACTTGCCAGCCCCCCTCGACTGAATCCCGGCCGGCTGCGCCTCCTCGGCCGCGGCCGGCCACACGTCTCTATGTCTCATCTCAAGAACGATTCGCTGCTGCGCGCGCTTCTTCGCGAACCGGTCGACGTCACCCCGATCTGGCTGATGCGTCAAGCCGGCCGTTATCTGCCCGAATACCGGGACGTGCGCAGGCGGGCCGGCGATTTCCTGACGCTGTGCCGAACGCCGGCGCTTGCCTGCGAAGTCACGTTGCAACCGGTACGCCGTTTTCCGCTCGATGCCGCCATCCTGTTCAGCGACATCCTGGTCATCCCCGATGCCATGGGCCTGGGTCTTTCGATCGAAGAACAGGTCGGGCCGCGCTTTGCGGATCCGGTCGGGAGCGAAAAAGAGATTCGCGGCCTGCGGATCCCGGATCCGGAGCGCGACCTGGGATACGTGTTGGAGGCAATCCGGCTGGCGCAACGGGAGCTCTCGGGAGAGGTGCCGCTCATTGGTTTCTGCGGCAGTCCCTGGACCGTGGCGACGTACATGGTGGAGGGCGGATCGAGCAGGGATTTTCAGAAAATCAAGCGCCTGCTCTTCGAACGCCCGGAGCTGCTCCATCACTTGCTGGGGGTCGTCGCGGCCGCCTCCGGCGCATACCTCAACGCGCAGGTCAACGCGGGGGTGGACGCCGTGATGATTTTCGACTCCTGGGCCGGCGCCCTGAGCCGCAACGCCTATCTGCAGTTTTCACTTGAGTACATACGCCGCATTCTGGAAACGGTGACGCGCGCTGCCCATGGCCGGCGCATACCGGCTATCGTGTTCAGCAGAGGGGGGGGAGCGTGGATCGAAGAGACCGCGCGTTGCGGCTGCGATGCGATCGGGGTCGACTGGACCCAGGATCTTGGCGATGCCCGCCGGCGGACCGGGGGCATGGTCGCGTTGCAGGGCAACCTCGACCCCGCGGTGTTGTTCGCCCCGGAGAGCAGTATTCGCGAGGAAACGACCATCCTCCTGGAAAGCTACGGAAAGGGCTGTGGCCATGTATTCAACCTCGGTCATGGGGTCCTCCCGGATACGGATCCGGAACGTGTCGCCACGCTTGTGGCCGCGGTCCATGAACTCAGTCGCCCCTACCACCTCTGAAGTCGCGGCAGGCAAAAGCTGCGCCCCGCGCCCCAGGGTCTGCCACTGGCGTTCTGCGATGAATATATTCCGTTTTCAGGGGGTTACCGGTGAAAATTTCTACCGGGTGTGAACAAGCAGCTTCGCTGGCGCCCTGCTTGCCGAATGGGTGGAAAAAAAGCGCGTCCCCCTTTTTGCTGCAGGGGCCTGACACGGCTTGCAGCGGCACAATTACGGTGCCCGGCGGGTCCGGCGGCGCGGCCCTCCCTCTGGGTGTGATGGCCGTTTGCACTCACCGGGATGTCAAGGTAATATCGGCGCCTTGCGCGCTGGGCCTTGATGTTTAAGGCCTTTTGTTTGATGAGCGCCGGTAAATGATCGGGGGATGTCTAGCCAGCCGCCGGTGTGATCCGCGGAGACGGACCATCGGACGATCGCCAATGTTTATTTTCAGCTGTGGAGTGCACCCACAATTTGAGGATCACGCAATGCCGCATTTGACGATGCCGGCTGCCCGCTCTTTTGCCCCGGCACGGAGGTCGCCGGTTGGCGTATGTCCCTGAAAGCCATGCCGTTGCCCCAGGAAAATCCCATGCAGCGCGTTGCCGGCATCGGTTTCGTTATCGTGCTGCACATAGGCGTAATATATGTATTGAGTGCCGGCCTGAGCAAATCTGTCGTCGAAATCCTGAAGGGACCTATCGAAGCCAGCGTCATCGAGGAGCTGGAGGAACAGAAGGAAGAGGAACCCCCGCCGCCGCCGCCGAAATTCGAACAACCGCCGCCGCCATTCGTGCCGCCACCCGAGATCGCCATCGATATTCCGGTGGAGTCTTCGACAAGCACGGCCATCACGCAGGTGACGACACAGGTGAGACCGCCGGCCCCGCCGCCGGCGCCCGTGGCCAAGCCGGGCCCGACCCCGCCCCGGGCCGATCCGAAGCGGCCGAATTCCCGTCCGGATTATCCGCCTACTTCGCGCCGCCTGGGCGAGGAAGGATCGGTAATCCTGGCGCTGTATGTCGCTGAGGATGGCAAGGTGAAGGAGGCCAAGGTTCACGAGCCCAGCGGTTTCCCGAAGCTGGACGAAGCTGCCGTGCGTGAAGCATTGCGCCGGTGGCGATTCATCCCCGCGACGCTGGAAGGCAAGAACGTCGCCGCCTGGCATCAGGTCAAGGTGACATTCAGGCTGACAGAGGACGGGGACTGAGTGCAATCCGTTTATCCGGCCGTCGCGCAGACGGGCTAAATTCAACTGGAGAGGTATAGTTCATGACTACGCAGATGATGGCATTGAAACTGCGCCGCGCGCCGCTGACGGCGGTGGCGATTGCAGTTTTGTTTTGCGCGAACGCGGTGTCCGCACAGACACCCGCCGCGCCTGCGGCACCCGGAACGGCACCTGCCGCAGCAGCCCCTGCGCCCGCCGCTCCAGGCGCCGTGCCGGGCGAGACACCGACGGGCGCGGTCCCGACGGATCCCATGGCCGCCGGCGCGGAAGGCGCCATGCCCACCGATACCGGAATGACGGGCGCGATGGGCACCGGAACCGAGGGCATGGGCGAAGCCGCGACCGGCTCGATGCCGCCCGAAAGCATGAACGAGCCCGTCGATGCCGGCGCTGCCGATGAGCCGGCGCCGGAGACCGCTGTAGTCGAAAATCCCTATGGACTCGGCGCGCTCTGGAAACAGGGCGACTTCGTATCGAGGTTTACGCTGATCATCCTCCTCATCATGTCCGTCTTCACGTGGTACATCGCATTCATCAAGCTTCTCTATCAGCAGATGGTCTTCAACCAGGCCAAGGCGGCCGGCGCCAAGTTCTGGACCTCGTCGAGTCTCCAGGAGGGCGCCAAGGAGCTGAAGAAGAACAATGTGTTCAGGATGCTGGTTGAAGACGGCCTGCAGTCGACCAAGCACCACGACGGCAAGCTGACGGATCAGATCGATCTGCACGAATGGGTGACCATGTCGCTGCAGCGTTCAGTGGATACCGTGAACAGCAAGCTGCAGACTGGACTGGCGTTCCTTGCCACGGTCGGTTCCACGGCTCCCTTCGTCGGACTGTTCGGCACGGTGTGGGGAATCTATCACGCCCTGATCGCCATCGGCGTCGCGGGCCAGGCCAGCATCGATAAGGTCGCGGGCCCGGTCGGCGAGGCGCTGATCATGACTGCAGTGGGTTTGGCGGTAGCGGTGCCCGCGGTGCTGTTCTACAACTGGCTCGTGCGCCGGAACAAGGTGGCGAGCGAGCGGCTCCGCAATTTTGCGGCGGATATCCATCAGGTTCTGCTGAGCGGCGCCCGCGTGAGCGGAGGCGCGGTGACGGCTCAAGCGGCGGCGAGGGTGCGCTGAAATGGCGATGAGTATCGGCGCCGGGCAGGAAGAAGAACCCGAGGTCATGGCGAGCATCAACACCACGCCCCTCGTGGACGTGATGCTGGTGCTGCTCATTATCTTCCTCATTACGATCCCGGTCGTCATTCAGTCGGTGCCGGTTCAGCTTCCGAGGGCTACGAACCAGGCCACGATTACCAAGCCGGAGAACATTTCCATTGCCGTGGACAGGGAAGGCAACATCTACTGGAATCAGCGCATCGTCCCGACCAACCAGGCGCTGCTGGAAAAGGTGAAGGAAATTGCTGTGCTCAAGCCCCAGCCCGAAGTCCACGTGCGCGCGGATCGCGAGACGCGATTCGAGAACGTCGGGCGCGTCATTGTGACCGCGCAGCGAGGCGGCATCGCCAAGGTCGGGTTTATCACGGAGCCGGAATTCCGCGGGCGCTGAACCGCGCGCGGATCAACAATCGGAGAGCGTCAAGAATCCATGGCAATGCAAGTCGGCACAGGCCGGGGCGATGAACCCGAGGTCATGATCGACATCAACACGACGCCGTTGATCGACGTCATGCTGGTGCTGCTGGTCATGCTCATCATCACTATCCCGGTTCAGACTCACGCGGTGAAGCTGGACATGCCCCGCAGCAACCTTCCTCCGCCGCTGGTGGAGCCCATCGTCGTCAATCTGGAGATCGACTTTGACGGGACGATCATCTGGAACGGCAACGTCGTTTCCAGCAAGCACGCGTTGAACTCGTACCTGCTGCGCGAAGCGCGCAAGGACCCACAACCGGAGTTTCACCTGCGGCCGCACCGGCTTGCGAAGTATGATCACGTTGCCGGCGTGCTTGCTGCGGCGCAGCGACTGGGGGTCAAGCGCATCGGCTTCATCGGGAACGAACAATATCTGGAGTAATCTAAGCGAGCATGGAAACAAGGAAACCTCATTTTGGAATTTTCGCCCTGGCGGCAATCCTGGCGTTCGCTGCGGGCGTAATTTGCTTTTCGGCGGTCCCGGTTCCGGTGCAGGCCGCGGAAAAGGAACAAAAGATCGGCGTCAAGGTCGGCAAACCTTTGCAGGCCGCCCAGGAACTCACGCAGCAGAAGAAGTGGAAGGAGGCCCTCGCCAAGGTCAACGAGGCGAACGCGATTTCGGGTAAAACTGCATGGGAACAGTTCAAGATAGACCAGTTCCTCGTCTACATCTCGTTGAACCTCGCCGATTACGGGAGCGCCGCCAAGGCGATGGAAGCCAGCATTGCCTCCGGTTTTCTGACAGCCGAAGAAGTGACTACACACCACAAACAGCTGGCGCAGATCAACTATCAGTCGAAGAACTACGCCAAGGCGGCGGAGTACGGCCGAAAGTACCTGCAGGCCTCCCCGGGCAACACCGACATGCTGTTGCTGGTCGGGCAGGCATACTACCTGCAGAAGGATTTCAAGAACGCACGTGACAACGTGCGCGCACTGATTCAGGCTAGCGATGCCGCGGGCAAGGAGGTCAAGGAGGAGTACCTGCAGTTGTTGATGAGCTGCGATTACGAGTTGAAGGACAGCGACGGCGTAGCCAAGGACCTGGAAATGCTCGTTCAGCGATTCCCATCCGTCAAGTACTGGCGCAATCGGCTGGAAATGGTGATGGACCGCTCGAACCTGAGCGAACAGCAGAGCCTCGAGATCTACCGGCTCATGCTCGCTACGGACGTGCTGGAAAGCGCGGAAGAATATGTCGAGATGGCGGAACTTGCGCTGCATCTCGGCTTGCCGGGCGAAGCGAAGTCGGTACTGGAGAAGGGATTTGCGGCCAACAAGCTCGGCGGTGAGCAGAAAGATCGCCAGCAGCGCCTGCTCGATATGGCGAAGAACCAAGCTGACGGCGATTCAAAGTCGCTTTCGCAGCTCGAGAAGGAAGCCGCGGCTGCGGCGTCCGGCGAGGCCGATGCAAAGCTCGGAGAGGCTTATCTGACCTACGGCCAGTATGATCCGGCGATCAGCGCGTTGCAGCGCGGCCTGGGCAAGTCCGGCGTGAAGAATGCCGAAGCGGCGCAACTGCACCTCGGGCTCGCCCTGCTGGGCGCGGGCAAGGATGAGGATGCCCGATCGGCCTTCAAGACGGTGACCGCGGACCCTGCCCTGAGCGATCTGGCGCGGCTCTGGACGATTTACAGCAAGCAGCAGAATTGACACCCGCGGGCGCCGGGTTTCCAGCGCCTTCCCGTAAAACCCGCATCCGCGGACTTCGCCCGGTGATGTACTGCTCCGATGTCGCGCGACTCCATTGATACCGATGTCGTCGTGGTTGGCGGCGGCCCGGCCGGTCTGGCCGCCGCGATCCGTCTGAGACAACTTGCCGCGCGGGGCTCCCGTCCAATCGGGGTGTGCGTCCTTGAAAAAGGCTCGGAAATCGGCGCGCACATTCTCTCCGGCGCCGTGATGGACATTCGCGCGCTGCAGGAACTGGTTCCGGACTGGCGCGAGCGAGGTGCCCCACTGGAGACGCCGGTCACCGGCGACCGGTTTTACTTCCTGACTGGACCCGGTTCCTCCCTGCGCGTTCCCCGATGCCTGGTGCCGCCCTGCATGCACAACGACGGCAACTATATTGTCAGCCTGGGCAACGTCTGCCGCTGGCTTGCGGCGCAGGCGGAGGCCCTGGGCGTGGAAATATATCCCGGCTTTGCAGCCACCGGGATCCTGTATACCGACGAAGACGCGGTCGCGGGGGTATCGACCGGGGATGTTGGAGTATCGGCGCGGGGGGAACGCAAGGATTCCTACGCGCCGGGGATGGAGTTGCGGTCCCGCTTCACGATTTTCGCCGAAGGGTGCCGCGGCCATCTGGGCAAGGAAGTGATCCGTCGATTCCGTCTCGCCGACCAGTGCGACCCGCAGCACTACGGGATCGGGATTAAGGAGATCTGGGAAGTCGCGGCCGACCGGCATGAGCCGGGCCTGGTGGTGCATGGCGCGGGATGGCCATTGGCCCCCGGGGCCTCCGGCGGATTTTTTCTCTATCATCTGGAACGGCGGCAGGTCGCGGCAGGACTGATCGCGGACCTGAACTATTCCAATCCGTTCTTCGATCCGTTCGCGGAATTCCAGCGGTTCAAGCATCACCCCGTGATCCGCGACACGCTGAAGCACGGACGCCGGGTGGCGTATGGGGCGCGGGCCATCACCAAGGGAGGGCTGAATTCATTGCCGCGCATGTCCATGCCCGGAGCATTGCTCGCGGGATGCGATGCCGGAACGCTCAATTTTGCCAGTATCAAGGGCGTGCACACGGCAATGAAGAGTGGCATGCTGGCTGCGGAAGCGGTCTTCGCGGAGCTGGACGGCGGCGGTGGAATCGAAGCGCGCGATTTCGAATCCCGGTTCCGCTCATCCTGGGTGTACAACGAACTGCACCAGGCCCGCAATTTCGGGCCGGCCCTGCACCGGCTCGGGCTGATTGGCGGGGCTGCGTTCAACTTCGTGGATCAGGCGCTGTTCCGCGGTCGGCTCCCCCTGACCCTGCACGACGCGATCCCCGACCACGCCACGTTGCGGCCGGCCGCTGACTGCCGGCCGATTGACTATCCGAAGCCGGATGGCGAACTGAGCTTCGACAGGATGTCTTCGGTATTCATTTCGAACACCCATCACGATGAGGACCAGCCCTGTCATCTCAGGTTGACGGATCCGGCATTGGCGATTTCGCTCAATCTCGCGCGCTACGCCGCCCCGGAGCAGCGCTACTGCCCCGCCGGCGTCTACGAAATCGTGCAGGAGGCGGGTGGTCCCCGGTTGCAGATCAATGCGCAGAACTGCGTCCACTGCAAGACCTGCGATATCAAGGATCCCGCGCAGAACATCAGCTGGGTGCCGCCCGAGGGCGGCGGAGGGCCGAATTATCCGAATATGTGAGAGGAGGAAGGCAGAATATTTCATAGTCCATATTCTACCTTCCGCCGTCTCTAATCCTGATCAATCCTTCCTGCATCGTCGTGGCGATCAGGGTGCCGTCCTGCGCATAGAGGTTCCCGCGCGCGAGGCCGCGCGCGTTCGAGGTGGATATCGCCTCGTATTCGCACAACAGCCATGCGTCCATCCGGAACGGACGGTGGAACCACATCGCGTGATCGATGCTCGCCATTTGCAGTGAAGCGTCGAGATGACGCAGGCCGTGAGGCTGCAGCGCGGTGGTCAGCAGTCCGTAGTCCGATACGTAGGCGAGAATTGCCCGGTGCAGGTCGTCATCGTCGGGGAGCCGGTCGACGGTCTTCATCCAGAACCGGCGGCATGCCACGACGTCCCGGGCATGGCGCTGCTGCCCGGTGTCCACGGGCCGCAGATCGAAGGGCGCTGAAAGTCGCATCAGGCGCCGGACCTTCTCCGGCAGCCTGTCCGTCTCTTCGGGTTCGTACTCGCGTATTCCCGGGAGACTCTCCGGCGCGGGGACTTCAGGCATGCGGGGCTGAAATTCGAGGCCGGCCTCCGACCGCTGGAACGAAGCGGCGAGCGTGAAGATGGGCTGGCCGTGCTGGATGGCGACCACGCGCCGCGCGGAGAAACTCCGCCCGTCGCGGCTGCGGTCGACTTCATAGACGATCGGGGCATTGTAATCGCCGCGGCGCAGGAAATAGGCGTGCAGCGAGTGGATGCGTCGATCCCCAACGGTGTACTGCGCCGCCCGCAGCGCCTGCCCCAGTACCTGTCCTCCGAATACCTGGTTCGTGCCGAGATCGCGGCTCGGTCCGCGGAACAGGTCTTCCTCCAGGCGTTCCAGGGCGAGATGCGCGACGAGTTCCTCCAGGATTGCAATCATTCAGAAATGCCGAAGTTCGAAATTCTTGGGCGCCTGATCCTGCATGATATTATACGAAGACCGCCGGCATCCGCGTGCATGACTCGTGACCGGCGCTCGCCAATCCAACTCCTGACCACGTACTGCGGCTGACGTCCACCATGCGCGTAGTGATCATCGGCGCCGGCTTGATCGGCGTTTCAACGGCCTACTTTCTCGCGGAAAAGGGGGTGGAGGTCGTGGTGCTGGATCGGCAGCCCGGCCCCGGACTGGAGACGAGCTTTGCGAACGGCGGAATGATCACGCCCAGCCAGGCCGATCCATGGAACTCGCCGGGCATCCTCCGAAAACTGATCAGGTGGATTGGCAGGGAAGACGCGCCGGTCCTGCTCCGGCCCGCGGTGGTGCTCCCGCTGTGGCGGTGGGGATTCCAGTTCCTGCGCAATTCGACGGAGGCGAAGTTCCGTGTAAACCTGGTCAGAAACGCGCGACTCGCCGCGTACAGCGTCCGGACGCTCGGCGAGTTGCGCGCGCGGCTGGGTCTCCACTACGAAGACGCCCGCAGGGGGACCATGCGCCTGTATCGGGACGGCGGCTCGCTGCGTTCAGCGCTCGACCTGAACGCGAAACTCGAGGGAAGCGGAGTCCGCTGGCAGGCGCTGGATCCGGCCCAGGTCGTTGCCCTTGAGCCCGCGCTCGGAGCGGTGGAGAGCCTGCTGGCCGGCGGCATTTTCTACCCGGATGACGAATCCGGTGACGCCCACCTTTACTGCCGGCTTCTGGCCCATCATGCAATGCAACGGGGTGCGATATTCCGCCATGGCGTTACCGTGCTCGGGCTGGAATCTTCCGAACGCGAGATACGCGCAGTGCGGACTTCCGCGGGGCGGGTCGAAGCGGATGTGTACGTCCTGGCGGCCGGCAGCTACAGTCCGGTGATCGCCCGATCGATCCGGCTTGCGATCCCGGTGCAGCCTGTCAAAGGTTATTCGCTGACGCTGGACATCCGCGGCTGGGATGCGCCGCCGCGCATGCCGGTGGTGGATGAGGATGCCCATATCGCCGCCACGCCGTTGGGCCACCGTTTGCGGGTCGCCGGGACCGCCGAATTCAACGGATTCGATGCTTCGGTGGATCCACGGCGCATCCGTAACATGTCCCGGTTCATTTCCGATTTCTATCCCGGTTTGCGGCCGTTCATCGCGACGACCGCCACCAGCACGTGGGCCGGATTGCGACCGTATAGCTGCGATGGCGTACCCATACTGGGCGCGACGAATTGGGCCAATCTTTTCCTGAATACGGGTCATGGCCATCTGGGCTGGTCCATGGCGGCCGGATCCGGAAGGCTGGTGACGCAACTGATATGCGGCGAACCGCCGGATCTCGACCCGGCTCCGTACGGGCTCGGCCGGTTCCAGCGATTGTAGATAGCAGGTCGCAGGTATCTGCTACCTGCCGTTCTCTCCTCACTCCCACTCGAGTTCCAGATACGCCTTGCCGACGTTACGACCGTGGTGTTGCTCGTAGAGCTGCCATTCCGGATCACTGCCGGCCGCCGCGGATTCCACCAACTCCTCCATCAGCAATCCTTGTGCAATGCCGGCGCGCACCTGGTCGCGCAGGGTGCGCAGGTAATTCAACTGGCGGTCCGCGGATCGTGGCCAATCCGCGCTGGCCGGGCCATGGCCGGGTACGGCACGCGCCGCGGGAAACGCATGCAGCTCCTCCATGAGCCGGATCCAGGCCGAAAGGCTGCCATCCAGCGCGGGGGTGCGATCGATGAACAGCAAATCCCCGAGCCACAACGTGCCCGTTGTGCGGTCGAATACGGTGAGATCGCTGAAAGTATGGGCCGGCGGATGCGCGATCAATTCAAGGACGCGGCCGCCAAGATCGATTTCCGCGCGGCCGGCGACTGCGAAGCCGGGGCCGATGACGCTTTCCGGCCGGGGATCAGGCCCCAGGTCGGAGCCGAACTGCTTGAGGAAATACTCCCGTGAGGCATCGATCGCCTCGCCCAGATCGGCGTGTCCGGCGAATGTTGGCCGATCGGCCTGGAACGACGCATTGCCCAGGACGTGATCGTAGTGCCCGTGCGTGTTGATGACGTAGCAGATCGGCCGATCGGTTTGTTCGCGAACGGCCTGGCGCAAAGCCTGTCCTATGCGGATCGAGCCGCCCGTGTCTATGATCGCCGCACACCGCTCGCCGACGATGAACCCGATGTTGGCGATGTCGTCGTGCTGCGCGTGGTCGAATGGAACATGAATACCCTGGTGCACGAACACGCCGGGCGCGATCTCGTGGATATTAAAGGCGCTGTCGGACCCGGCCAGCGTGGGCGGGCAGGCGGTCGCCAGCGCAATCATCGGCAGCAGCGCGCAAGCGCCGGATCCGGGTCGGGCCGGCCCGAGCCCACGGCGCGGGGTTCGCCCCGATCCCTCCGTGGCTTCATGCCATAAACGCCACAAAATCTTGAAAACATTCATGAACATTGGTCCGGATCCCGTCCTCGCTCCCGGCCGATTTTTAACCTTGAGATGCGGGGCGTTCTGAACTAAGTTTACAGCTGAGGGAGCATGAACCATACCGCTCGCCATACCCGACCTGGCCGCAACGCGGAGGATCCTGCGGCGTCCTGTCGAGCCGGATCGGCGTACCCGCCCGATCCGGCCCATCCTCAAGCCTTGAGACAAGTCCTCACCTCTACAGGGGGCAAAAATGTTTGAATACGATCAGGAGATTGTTGATTCGCTTCTTCTCGAAAACCAAAATTTCAAGCGCATGTACGAAAAGCACGGAGAACTGAAGCAACGCGTGCGCGACGCCAATGTCGGCGCCGATCCTCTGGATTATTTCGCGCTGGAGAACATGAAAAAGGAGAAACTGCTGCTCAAGGATCGCATGGCAGCGATGATTGAAGAATACCGCCGGTCACATGCCTGAGTCCGGATCTGCGCCGGCCTGACGCCGGCCGGCAACAAGCCCCGCCTCGCGCGGGGCTTTTCGTTTTCAGAAGGCCATGCGGACGCCGATCAGCAGAAGCATCCCGGCCAGCGCCGGCCTGACGATATGATCCGGCAGCCGCGCTCCGGTATGGCTGCCCGCGTAAATTCCGGGGAGCGAACCGAGCAGCAGGTTGCCGAGAAGAATGTAATCCACGCTGCCGAGGTGCATGTGCCCAAAGCCCGCGATCGCCGTGATGGGGACCGCATGGGCGAGATCGGTGCCGACGATATTGATGGCGCGCATTCTGGGATAGAGAAAGAACAGGATCGCCGCGCCCAGCGCTCCTGCCCCGACCGAAGACAACGTGACCAGTACGCCGATGGCCGCGCCCGCGACGATCGTCATCGGCTGCCGCAGGCGGTGATGCAAGGCGCGCACCGGCGCGAGCCGGTCGCTCTGGCTCAATTTCTGGAGCCTGCCCCTGAAAATCAACACCATCGACGTCAGGATCAGGGCAACGCTCAGGGCCGACGTGAGGATCCGGTCGTAATCGACCCCGGAGACATCCAGTTGCTTCAGGACCATCACTGAAGCCATCGACGCGGGAACGCTTCCGAGCGCCAGCAGTCCGACAACATTCCATTCGATCGTTCCCCGGCTCTGGTGCACGAAGATCCCGCCGGACTTGGTGATGGATGCGTATAACAGGTCGGTGCCCACGGCGATCGCCGGTTTCACGCTGAACAGCAGCACCAGAATCGGGGTCATGAGCGAACCGCCGCCGACGCCGGTGAGGCCCACGATGAATCCGACGACAAACCCCGCAATGGTGTATGCAGGTTCCATGAATGTGTCTCCCGCTGACGGGTGGACGTGAATGAGCTTGGTAGCTTAGTGCCGAGCTTCTATACTTAAAAAGAATTATTTTATATGCTTTTATAACCAATACGCATATTTTCATGAAACTGCAGCAGCTCCGCTACATCTGGGAAGTCGCCCGCAACAACCTCAATGTGTCGGCGACAGCCGAGAGCCTGTATACCTCCCAGCCCGGAGTCAGCAAGCAGATCCGCACCCTCGAAGACGAGCTAGGCGTGCAGATCTTCCAGCGCAGCGGGAAGCACCTCACCGAGGTCACCGCCGCGGGCAAATCCATACTGAGAGTGGCCGGGGAAATTCTCGACCGGACCGAGAACATCAGGCAGATCGCGCAGGAATTCAGCGATCCGCGTCGCGGCAGCCTGTCCATCGCGACGACCCACACGCAGGCGCGCTACAAATTGCCGCCGGTCATCCGTGAATTCATCGACCGTTATCCGAACGTTGCATTGCACATGCACCAGGGGACGCCAATCCAGATATCCGAGCTGGCCTCAAAGGGCACGGTGGATTTCGCCATCGCCACCGAGGCGCTGGAGCATTTCGAAAATCTGGTGATGATGCCGTGTTATCGGTGGAACCGCAGCGTCATCGTTCCCCATGGACATCCACTGACCCGTGAACGACCGCTGACGCTTGCCGCGATAGCGCGGTATCCACTGGTGACTTATGTGTTCGGGTTTACGGGCCGCTCGCAGCTGGACGACGCGTTCAGTGCGGCGTCCCTGAAACCCCAGGTCGTGTTCACGGCCACGGACGCGGATGTCATCAAGACCTACGTCAAGCTGGGCCTCGGCGTCGGCATCGTGGCTAGCATGGCTTACGATCCGAAGCTCGACGGCGATCTCCAGGCCCTGTCCGCGGATCACCTGTTCGAGCCAAGCACGACCAAGATTGGATTCCGCCGCGGGACTTTCCTGCGCGGGTTCATGTTCGATTTCATCGAGCTGTTCGCGCCACATCTGCAGCGGAGCGTTGTCGAAAAGGCCGCGGCCGCGCACTCGAAGGACACCCTGGACCGGCTGTTTGCTGACGTGCAACTGCCGAGCTATTAAGTGGAAAGTGTAAAGTAAAAAGGGAAAAGCGGGAGCCTGAAATCTCAGCTTCGATGAGCGGACTCGCCAGTGCCGGGAGCGGGAACTTTTCTTTACACTTTCAACTTTCCACTTTGCACTTTCATAGCAGGTCCAGGCCGGGGTGACGATCCAGGATCTCGGCGGCTTCGTCCGATTCCGACACGGGTTTATCCAGCACTTCCCTGAGCAGGCGCATGAATACCGTATAGATGCGGACCTGCCCCGGCCCATCCTCTACGATGAAAAACGGGGCCGCATCCACGCCGTACTGCCGGGCGAGCCGCATCCCTTCGCTGTCGGGTTCACGTTCATCCGCGACGACGACCTCATCGATGCCGTTCCAAAGGCCCGATGACTTGAGGCGCTCCTCCACGTCCGCGCACTTGCGGCAGGGCGAACCGTCAGCCTTGATCTTCTTGACCATGGTGATGCGCACGGCGATCAGCGCCCCCCGATTTTCGCCGCGTTGTTCGCGTGGAGTCCGCATTCCTTGATCGTCTCTTCTTCCCACCACCAGCGTCCCTCGCGCTCATGTTGATTCGGCAGGACCGGGCGCGTGCACGGCTCGCAACCGATGCTGATGAAGCCGCGGTTATGCAGTTCGTTGAACGGCACGTTGTTCTCGCGAATGTAGTCCCAGACCTGGGCAGAACTCCATCTGGACAGGGGATTGAACTTGACGAGGGGGTGTTCGGGCGTGGAGAAAGCGCTGTCCGCCTCGACGAGCGGCACAGCGGCCCGCGTGCCCGGACTCTGATCGCGCCGCTGGCCGGTGATCCACGCGTCCAGCGTGGCCAGTTTCCGCCGCAGGGGCATCACCTTGCGGATCCCGCAGCATTCCCTGTGCCCATCGCGATAGAAGCTGTACAGGCCCTTCTCCCGGACCAGCTTTTCCAGCGCGGCCGACTCGGGCGCGAGCGCCTCCAGTTGCACCCCATAGTGCTCGCGGACGTGCTCGAGGAAGCGATAGGTTTCCGGATGCAGGCGTCCCGTATCCAGGGAAAAGACCTGTACGCGAGGATCGATCTTCACCGCCATGTCGACGAGGACCACGTCTTCGGCGCCGCTGAAGGAAATGGCGACGCGCTTGAACTGTCCGAGCGCCAGGCGGAGGATTTCAGATGGATGCCTGCCCTCGAGTTCCGCCGCCGCAGCGTTGACGTTGAATTCCGGGGTTTTCATCGTGCCATTCTTGGTCGTGATGGGTTGTCCGTGGTATTGATTCCCGAGACGACGCGCTCCAGGGGGAGTCGTGCCGTCCGTTGCCCTGATTTACCAGTTGGAGCGGTTTTGCAGGTATTTGGCGGGAATGTACGTGCCGTGCGAAGACATGTCCGTGAGCTGCACCGTCTTGTTGTCGAGGTTTTCGATTACGAGATGCAGGCGCGAAACGTCGCGCAGCGCGGGATCGATGAGGACGGTGCTGACCGTGTCGCGGCCGATGATGTTGCGGCCTTCCTTGAGGTCATAGCGTCGGCCCTCCTGGTCGATAAAGCGCACCTTGCCGTCGGCCAAGAGTTTGCAGTGGTGTTTCGAAAGCATGACGTCCACCTCGGTTCCCGGAGAGAGCGTCAGAGTCACGACCTCGCCCTTCGGCAGGCGCTCGAAATCGCCCGCCTTCTTGTCCCCGGCCACGGGCTCGAAGATGGTGTTTTCGAGGATCAGCGTGTCTTTGAACTTGGTGGAATCGGTCGCCGTTTCCGCGAGGCCAGGCGTTTCCTCCAGGTACTTCTTCTTTTCCGAATACAGGTACTTGATGATCTCCTGCCTGGCCGACAGGTACTGCATGTACTTGACCAGGGCGATGCGGCGGAACGGGTTGTAACTGTCATCGCCTTCGTTCAGCGCGCCAATGATCTCGCGCCAGCCGTGGTCCTGCGAAAAAATCAGCGGGTCGAGTTCGCGCAGCGCCCGGTTGATGCTGGCCGAGTCCTCGATGGACTGGGACAGGATGTTCACGAAGCGCTTCTCGATTTCCTTGATGGTCTTCGCCTCCTTCTTCAGCTGATCCGGCGAAAACTTGACCATCTCGGTGATCTTTTTGGAAGGCACTGCGACACGCCCAGCGACGCTGAACTCGAAGTCGGCCACGGAGGAGAACTTGAGCGTCTGACCTGCGACCTTGAGTTCCAGCGGTTTAGTGAAGAATTTGTTCAGCATGGCTCGAGTGTGGAATCGGATTGGCGGGCTGGTGGCACCTTGGGTGGGGCCGGCCCGCGAACGCCCTGTCGCGGCCGGCCGATGGCTGTGCTCTAGTCAAATGGCCGGCCATTATACTGCGTCTCGTCAAATGCGTCACAGCAGGGAAGGGAGCGGCGAGACGAGCCCACTGGGCAGCCGCAAGCTGGATCAATTTCGGCCAGATCGTGTCCGGCGACGCTGAAAATATCTCCGCCGGATCGGCCGGCCACAGGTGCCAGTCGCCACGCAACAGTTCGCTTTCCAGCTGGCCCGGACCCCAACCCGCGTAGCCGGCGTAGAGTCGCAGCGCATGACCGGTCACGCCCCCTTGCAGGAGCTTTTCCAGCGCGGCCGCTTCGCTGATGAGATAGATGTCATCGAGAATCCGCAGGGAATCGTCCATGCCGGCTGCCGCGCGAATCAGGAGTTGCAGGGAATCAATCGCGACGGGCCCCCCGGCTCGCAACTCTCCCGGATCGAGCCCGAGCCGCGCGATGGGCGGAACGGCTTCCACGGCCAGAACCGGCAGCGTGCGGTTGATGACCAGTCCGACGGTCCCCGCATCGTCGTACTGGGTGATGAGGATGACACTGCGGCTGAAGTTGGGATCGTCCAGGCCCTGTCTCGCAATCAGGAAGATGCCTTTATCGAGGCGCGGATGGGCGATCCGGGCGCCTTCCGCGGCAGGCACGGCCGCGCTTCGCTCCGGCGCGGCGCCGCCCGTTTCCGGCGTCCGGGCCGTCTCGCTCCGCGCCAGGCTGCAGGCGGCCAGAAGCAAGACAAGCAATACGGGCCTGAACCATGTCCGCGCCGGAAACAGAGATGGGGTCATGACGTTTACCGCCGCTCAGCAATGTTCATCGATGTGGCCGGATTGAAGCCAGCGCCGCCGTGCCGCCGCGCTACAGTCCTTGAGGTTTTCGGCAAGGGCATAGAATGTCTCCAGGTTTTCACCTGTGGCCGTGAACCTGCGCAGCAGGTCGGGCACGAGTTCGCGATAGGTCGATACGGCGGCGAGGCGTGCGTTGTTGATCCCGTTCGCAAACCAGTCAAGATAGGCACCCGGGGCTTCCCAGCCCCGGCTCAGTTGCAGATAGCGATTTCGCAATTCCGAGGCCATTGAGAGTTTGAGAGCGCGCTTGTCCGCCGCGTGGATATCTGAACGGTAGATGCCCTCGAGTTCGCGTTTTCCCGCAATGATGAGTTTGAAGAAAGCCTCTTCACGGGCCTGCTCGGCATGAAACTTTTCCGCCTCCACCCCGGGCCGCGAGCTCAGCCACTGCTTGACGCCGATGCCCGCGACGGTTTCCGCAAAGGCCTCGTTGAAGTCCGGGTCGTCCGTGAAATACAGCAACTGGTGAGCCAGTTCATGCAGCACCAGCCTGACGAGTTCCGGCGCGCTTCTTCGCAACATCGTATCGAGCACCGGGTCGCGGAGCCAGCCGAGCGTCGAGTAGGCGGATACGCCGCCCACATAGGTGTCGAGGCCGCGCCGTGCCAGGGAGGCCGCGTAACGCCGGGCGCGGACCTCGCTGAAGTAGCCACGGTAATTCAGACAGCCGGCGACGGGAAAACACGATTGAACCGGATCCAGCGACAATTCCGGAGCTGCGAACACGTTCCAGACGACGAACGGTCGGCCCAGCGCGGCATAGCTGCGGTAGCTCTCGTTGTCAGGAAGGCGCATCGCAGTGCGTGCAAAATCCCGTATCTCCTGTACGAGCTCGAGCACCTCCCGGACGTCCCCGGGCGTCTGCCGGTCGCGCAGGACCTGCTCCACGGGCCTGGACTTACGCCATATTTCCAGTTGTCCTGCCACGGACTGGGAGTAGAACTGAATTGTACCGCAGCCACCGAGCGCGGTGGCCGACAGAAGGATGAGCAGGCGCCAGGCACCCAGGAATTCTCCGAGCGCCAACAGTCCGCAATCAAATCGGAACTGTGCGGTGGCGGCCTGCATGCCGGAAGTGTAGCCGCGCGCGCTCCGGCGGCCAATGGAACGCGCGCCCTGACGGAAGCCCCGTATCTCAACCTGTTAAGATCGGTCGCATGTTCGACACGCTGATTGGCGCGCAGGCGCTCCGCGCAAAACGCAGCGAGCCCGGCTGTGTCATCGTCGACAGCCGCTACGAACTCGCAGACCGGGGCGCCGGGTACCGGGCCTATCTCGCCGGCCACATACCCGGCGCAGTCTATGCGCACCTGCATGATGATCTGAGCGGTCCGCCCCTGACCGATCACGGGAGGCATCCCATTCCTTCTCCCTCCCGACTGAGAGAACTGTTCTGCTCGTTCGGGATCAGCGCCGGCGTGCAAGTGGTGACGTACGACGATTCGTCGGGCGCGATCGCCGCACGTCTGTGGTGGATGCTGAGGTACATGGGACACGATGCGGCGGCTGTGCTGAACGGCGGCTGGAGCGCGTGGGTCGACGCCGGATTCGAAACCGAGCAGCGCGAAACCAGGAACTTGCCGAGTCCGTTCCTGGGGAGTCCGCGGGATGACTGGCTGGTCACGCTGGCGCAGGTGAGCGCCGCACCGCTCCTGCTCGACGCGCGGGAGCCGGCGCGCTACCGGGGCGAAAAGGAGTCCATCGACCCGGTCGCAGGACACATCCCGGGCGCCCGCAATTACTTCTGGAAAGAGAATATCGATGCCCGCGGAGCGTTTCGCCCGAAGGCCGAGATCCGCCGTCGGATGGAGTCCGTCTATGGCAGTTGTCCCGCAGGGGATGTGGTCTGTTACTGCGGCTCGGGAGTGACCGCCTGTGTCAATATTCTGGCGGCGGTCCACGCCGGTTTGCCGTTTCCCAGGCTCTATGCCGGATCCTGGAGCGAATGGTGCGCTGATCCCGCTCGCCCGATCGCGACGGGGGAGGGCTGAACCCCCGACGTTCGGGGTGCAGAGCCGAACATGGACGACTTATAATGTCACTCTTCCCAACCCTCCTCCGAACCAGGCTTTCCATGCAATGATTTCCCGCGTTTTGCCCTTGTTGCTGATGCTCGTGATTTCGCTGCCGGTTGCCGGGCAGGAGCAGGGCATTGCGGCGGGGGGAGATCCGGACGCCGATCCGGGGATCGCGGAGGCCGCTCAGCAACCGGCCGCGCCAGGGCCCGATACTGAGACCTCCGCGGAAGTCCCGGCTGAGACGGGTCCTCCCCTGGAATCGCAGCCCGGGCTGCAGCCCGGATTCGCGCCCGCCGCCGATGCAGGGGAACCGGCCCATGCCGGTGCACCCGTCGAAATTGCGCCTGCCCAGCAGGTTGAATCCGTCCAGGAGGAAGAGCGGACCCGTTCGATCATCATCCTGTTCGCCGCGATTGCGCTGATCGCAGCGTTGGTCGGCATCATCGTGCTGCTCATCCGCCGGGGACACGAACTCCGGCCTCCGCACGCCTATGTCGCCGAGGCCTACCTGAACGATTTGCAAGGCGGCACGTCGCAGACCACTTACAAGCTCGGAAGCAAACCCATCATGCTCGGTCGCGTTGCAGGGAAGGACACGGAGCACCTGGATTACATCGTCATTCCGCAGTCGACCATCGGCCGGCGCCACGCCCTGATCGAGTACAAGGACTTCGCCTACTGGATCATGGATCAGGGCAGCATCAATGGGACTTTCGTGAACGACAAGGCTGTGAGCAGCGAAATCCGGTTGAAGCATGGCGACCGCGTGCGCCTGCATAAGTACCAGTTTGAATTTGTCATGCCGGACGTGGCCGAGACCGGCAAGACCGTCGTGTCGGAGACGGGATTCGCCGGGAGGGGCGTACCACAGAAGGCCGCCGCCGCGATGAGCACGGAAGAGGCCGAGTTGTTGCATGATCTCTCGGTCAGCGAGGAGCAGGCTCCGGGGCGGAAACCGCGACTCACGGGGGAAGAGGAAACCCTGCTCCCTTCCCGCGGTTCTGGCAGAAGCGCCGCCGCCGATGAGGAGACACTGTTGCCGGCCGGCGGCGCCCCGCGGCCGACTTCCGAGGACGAGACCCTGCTACCGGGCGGAACATCCGGGGACGAGGGCGATAAGGCTCCGGATTCGGAGGACGACACATTGATGCCGGGCGCCAGTCCACCTCCGACCGCGGCGCGCGGCGCTTCAAAGAAGAAAGAAGGCAACGGCTCCGGAGACGATTTCTTTGATATCACCGGTTCGGACCAGGACGCCCGCAAGTGAAAGTGGCGTAGCGGGAGCGATGCAGGAGTCCGTGTCTGCGCGTACCCGCCGCCGCATCCGGTGGCTGCGTCTCCGGTAGCCTCGGGGAATGGAACTGCGGCGCGCGATATTGGCCCGGCTGTCCGACGGGGTGTTCCATTCTGGTGCCACGCTCGCCCGCGACCTTGGCCGCAGCCGCACCGCGGTCTGGAAAGGCGTTCGCGGCTTGGTCGGCGCGGGCCTGGATATCTTCGCGATCCGCGGCAAGGGGTACAGGCTGGCGGAACCGCTGGAACTGCTCGATGCCGGTCTGATCCGGGACAGCCTGGATGCGGAGGCAGCCCGTGCACTCAACCGTCTCGACGTGTTTTTCACGCTCGTGTCCACCAATGACTTCCTTCTCAGGGAAGCCCGGCCGCACGGGAACGTGGTGCTCGCGGAATTCCAGACGGCCGGACGCGGCCGGCGCGGGAATCGCTGGGTGTCGCCGCCCGCCAGCGGCATATGCCTGTCGCTCGGCTGGCGGTTCGAGAGCGCGCCGGATTCCCTGATGATGTTGTCGCTGTTCAGCGCCGTGGCCGTGCTGCGCGCATTGCAATGCTGCGGGATCACGGGCGTCGGCCTGAAGTGGCCGAACGACATGGTCCACGAAGATCGTAAACTGGGCGGCATACTGGTCGAGTCGCGGGGCCAGATCGCGGGCGCGGTCGATGTCGTCATCGGGCTGGGCCTGAATGTCCGTCTGCCGCCGAATGTCGGCGCATCTGTCGACCAGCCTGTCACCGACCTGGCGAGTATTGGCGGCGCGGCGCCTTCGCGCAACCGCCTGGCCGCGTTGTCGATCGCGCAATTGCTGCGCATGTGCCGCGACTGCCAGGCCGGTGAAACGCCGGCGTACCTCCAGGAATGGCGCAACCATGACGTTGGCAGGGGTCGTCCGGCGCGCCTCAAGCTTCCCGATCGCGAGGTCGCCGGCAGGGTCCTGGACATCGACGAACGCGGCCTGCTGATCATGCAAATCGCGGGACGGGAACAGCGTTTCAGCAGTGGCGAACTCAGTCTCCGGCTCGGCGCATGAATCTGCTGATCGACATTGGCAACTCGCGCATCAAATGGGCCACGCTCGAGAGCGGCTCATTCATGACTGGCGGCGCGGTGCCGCGGCCGGATGCCATGGTGTCCGATGGTTTGTTCAAGGTGTTCGCAGACCTTTCGAGGCCCAAAACGGTCCTGGTCGCCAATGTCGGTGGACAGGCTGCCGCGGAGAACGTCGCCGCAGACTGTTCCCGGCTTTGGTCGCTCTCACCGGTCTTCGTGCAGGTGGAACGGCAACGCTTTGGCGTGATCAATGGCTACACGGACTTCAGGCAGCTCGGGGTCGATCGCTGGTTGGCGCTGCTGGCTGCGTGGTCGGAGCGGCACCGGCCCGCGTGCATCGTCAGTTGCGGAACGGCCACGACGATTGACGGCCTGGATCGGGAAGGACAGCATGTGGGCGGGCTCATCGTCCCCGGGGTGGATTTGATGCTCCGATCGCTGAGTGATAATACGGACGGGATCCCGCCTGCGGCTTCGAGCGGGGCCATGCCGGAATTCGGGCGCTCGACCGGGGAATGCGTTCGCAATGGAGCCGCCATTGCCCTCGCGGCATTGATCGACCGCGCAGCCGCTTGGATGACTTCCCGCCACGGGCCGGATCTCCATTGCTTCATCACCGGTGGCGCGGCGGAGCGCCTCCTGCCAGGGCTGCAGCACCGATTCGAGCATGATCCGGAACTGGTGCTTCGGGGGCTCGCGCTGTTCGGCGCGGAGCGCTGAATGAAGTGGCTGGTGCTGCTCCTGCTGATCGCGAACGCCGTTTACTTGGGCTGGGAGCTGGATCGGCAATCACGCGCCAACATCGCGAACGCCGATGCCTCGCTGCCCGTCGCCTGGTCCGCGAAGAAACTTGCGCTGCTGGAGGAATTGGAATCCCCGCCGGTCGCGCGGGTGGAAGAGATGCCCGTGGAGCCCGCGCCCGAACCGGAGGACGATGCAGGGGATTTGGTCACGCAGTTGCCCGACATCAGCATGGCGGACGTGTCCGCTGAGTCGGTCGAGTACAGCTGTTTCACGTTCGGGCCGTTGCCCGAGGAGAAGCATGTGCTCTGGCTGGGAGACTGGTTTCATGCGCGCCGGAGCCCGGCCTCGGCGCGCGCCGCCCAGGATCCGGACCGCCGGTTGTTCTGGGTATACCTGGAACAGACGTCGCGCGCCGGTGCGGATGCAACGATGGCGGATCTTCAGAAAAAAGGCGTGCGCGACTACCGCCTGATCAATCGCGGGGACCTGGTGAACTCCATTTCCCTGGGCCTGTTTTCAACGCAGGCCACCGTGAACGCGAGGTTGCAGGAACTCAAGGAGAAGGGCTTCAAGCCAGTCGTCGTTCCCTATTCGAATCTGCAGCAAATCTACTGGCTGGACGTGCAGGTTCCGGCCTCAGGCAGCGCCATTGACGAAATGTTCCGCGGTCTCCCCTCGCGCTATCACTTTGTACCGGTGCGCTGTGATCAAATTGCCATCAACCGGTCCGCCCCATAGAATAAGCCACTTCAAGAGTTGTGCGTATCTGTCGGGATCGGTTGAAGATAAAAACTGAAATGCATGATGGGGGCGGGCGCGGGGGAATGAAATCGAAATTACAGACCGCATATGCCGGGATGCTGGGCATCTTGATCTGCGCGGCCAGCGGTGCAGAGCCCGCCGCATCAGCGCGGATCCAGGAGTTCGTCGAGCAGGGGAAACTCGATGAAGCGTTGTCGGCCACCAATGCAGAGTTGAAAGACGACATGGCCAGCGTCACCTACCGCTTTCTCAAGGGTTCGATCCTGACGCGGATGAACCGGATGGATGAAGCGGCGGAAATCTTCCTGGAATTGACGAATGAACACCCGGAATTGCCGGAGCCCTACAATAACCTCGCCGTCGTGTATGCCGCGCAGGGCGATTTCGAAAAGGCGCGGCAGGCGCTGCAGAAAGCGATCAACACGCACCCGAGTTACGCTACCGCGCACGAAAACCTGGGTGACATCTACGCCAAGATGGCGAGCCAGGCCTACAACCACGCCCTCCAGCTGGACCAGGACAATTCCACCGCAAAAGCCAAGCTGTCCCTGATCACGAACCTGTTCCCCGCGCCACAGCCGGAAGCGGCAACCGTCGCGCAAGCCACCCCGGCCAAGACTGCGCGGCCGGCGCCGGCTCCCATGGAGACTCGTGCGGCAACTCCCGCGCCCACGGCGGCGGAAACGCCGTCGGCCGCAAAGCCGGTTGTGGCGGAGGCCGCGCCTGTCGAGGCGACGCCCGGGACAGCCGCTCCGTCGGCGCCCGCATCGCCGCCTGCAGCGACCAAACCGTCCGCTGCACCTGCTGCAATGCCCGCGGCGGTGGCCGCCAGGCCGGTGGTCGCGGATCCCGCGGCGAGCCTGGAGGCGGTGCGACGGGCGGTCGATCTCTGGGCGACCGCCTGGTCATCAAAGGATGCGGACGCCTATCTCGCGTTTTACGCGGACGATTTCTCTCCGGCTGACGGCAGGCCACGCGGCGAGTGGGCAGCCTGGCGCAGGGAACGGCTGGCGGCGCCGCACTTCATCCAGGTGGAGATTTCCGATCTCAATGTGACCATGATGGGCGAGGATCATGCACAGGCGGCGTTCTGGCAGGATTACCAATCGGATACGATTGACGATCGGATTCGCAAGACGTTGTTGCTGAAAAAAACAGGGGAACGCTGGATGATCACCCAAGAGACCATCCGCTAAGGTCCGGCGCCCGGTGCGAACATGCCCCGACCCATGAAATTCTCCGTGATCCTGTTCCTGGCGTTGCTGGCGATGCCCGCCTGTGCCGCGGACCTGGTCGCCAAGCACGTCGTCCTGCACGATTTCGATCACGGGCAGGAACTCATGTTCGTGGAGGCGTTGGACAGGATTGGCCGTGGCCAGTTGGACGGCGCATTGGCCGAGCTGCAGCAGCTGGTCATCGACAATCCCAGCTTCCGCCTGGCGCAGCTGGTCTATGCCGATCTGTTGCTCGCCAAGTCCCGGCCGATCGGCGATTTTGGAAACGTACCTTCGGCCGCGTATGGTCAGATCCAGGCGCTGCGCGACGAAGCGCAGGCGCGCTGGCGGCACTACCGGGCGCCGTCGCCCGCCGGCCTCGTGCCGGCTTCACTGGTCAAGCTCAGCGATGATCAGCGCTATGCGATCGTCGTCAATATGAGCACGTCGCGGCTGTACCTGTTCGAAAACCGGAGCGGCGTTCCGGAGCTTGTCCTGGACTTCTACGCCACCATCGGCAAGAACGGGATGGGCAAGGGCTCGGAGGGGGATCAAAAGACCCCGGTCGGAGTCTATTTCGTCACCGGCTTCATCGGCTCCGGGCAGCTGCCCGATTTCTACGGCGACGGCGCCTATCCCATCGACTATCCGAACGTCTGGGATCAGCGCCACGGCCGCACCGGCTACGGCATCTGGCTGCACGGCACACCGCACGACACCTTCAGCCGCCCGCCGCGGGACAGCGACGGCTGCGTGATCCTTAGCAACCGGGACCTGAACGCGCTGGCTCAGTATGTTGAGCCTGGCCGCACGCCGGTGATACTGACCGCCGGCATTCAGTGGCTGGCGCGCGCGGAATGGCAGCGGCGCCGCGGCGCGCTGGAAAACGTAGTCGAGCAGTGGCGACGCGACTGGGAGAGCCGCGACGCGGATCTCTATCTGAGTCACTATTCCCCGGGCTATTCCGGTCTGGGCAAGGATTATTCAGCATGGGTCGACTACAAGCGCCGCGTGACTTCCAGCAAGCGCTTCATCCGCGTCGGGATCTCGGCACAGAGCATGTTCCTGTACCCGGGAGAGGACGAAGTCCTCGTGGTCACGTTTGAACAGGATTATACGAGCGACAATCTGCGTCGCGTATTCGTCAAGCGCCAGTACTGGCAGAGGGAAGAGGACGGCAAGTGGCGGATCGTCTACGAAGGCTCCATGTCCTGAGGGTCCTGCCCGGCCACCGGCAACCGCGCAGGGATATTCCGCGTCAACCACTGCACCAGATCGCGCCAGATATCCGCCACCTCCGCTGACTTCGGCATCGTCCCCGCGTAGGGCAGTTCGATCGTGACCACCGGGATGCGCCGCTGGATGCCGGCATAATTTCCCAGCGATCCGGGGTACGTCCCGATGAGACTCAGGTACAGCCGGCCGAGCCGGCGCGGGCCATCCTTCGGACCGTCGTAGTCGACGATTCCATGCGGCGCGTGAACGGTGACGATCACGTCCGGCGCGAACACATTAATCTCGTCCACGAACCAGCGCGTTTCAGGTTCGCTGAGCGGACCGCTGCCCGGATAGCGGCGGGGATTGCGATCCGTTTTCTGTATCCAGTATGCCAGAGACGTGTCCTCCCACGCCGGCATGGGGAAATTGCGGTTGAGATCGACGCCATTGGCATTCACCCGTTGCGAATCATCGCGGAGCAGACCGTCCGGGTTCAACAGGGGCACGATTCGCCAGTGGAACAGTCCGGAATGATACGAATCCAGCGTGAGCATCCATTTGAACACGATGCTCACCGAGGAATATTCGTCGCCATGGATCCCGCCTACGAGCAGGACGCGGCCCAGCGGCTTGCGCGACGAGAGCGGCGCGTATTCCTTATACAGGATCGGCGTGTCCTGCACCGAGCGGCCCGTGCTCAGCCGCAATTCCCGTTCGACACACTCCTCGGTCCTGACACTGGCAAGCTTCGCCGAGATGCGTTCACAGACGGAACCGACATCGTCGTCGCCGGCGGCGCGAACGTGCGGCGAAACGGCGCACATGATCACGAGCAATCGCGGCAATGCCCTCCGCAATCTCACGATCGCAGTCCGTAAGTCGCTACCAACCCAGCAAAGATCACGAGACCGATCCAGTTGTTGTGGTGGAAGGCCTGCAGGCACTTTTGCGGGAGACGCTCGCGGATCAGGTACTGGTGGTAGACCATGAATGCCGCGGCCACTGCCAGGGAGACTGCATAGGGCGTTCCGAGTTCGAGTCTGCGTCCGACGATGGCCAGGACGACGATGAACATCGTCTGGATGACGCCAATAATGACCCGATCAGCATCCTCAAACAAGATCGCGGTGGACTTGATTCCAATCCGGAGGTCGTCCTCGCGGTCCACCATCGCGTAGATCGTGTCGAAGACTACGGTCCACAGAAGGTTGGCGATGAACAGCAGCCACGCCACCTGCGGTATGGCGCCGGCCTGCGCCGCAAATGCCATGGGGATGCCCCAGCTGAACGCAAGGCCGAGGACGAATTGCGGCAGGTACGTGTGCCGCTTCATGTACGGGTAGGTGCCGGCCAGGGTCAGTGCGACGAACGAGAGCAGAATGGTCAGGCGGTTAGTCGTCAGGACCAGGGCGAAAGCCAGTGCCAGCAGCGTTCCCGCCACGGTCAATGCCTCTTGTGGCTGTACCGCGCCAGTCGCGAGCGGTCGCAGGCGCGTGCGCTGCACATGCGCATCGAAGCCGCGATCGGCGAGGTCGTTCAATGCGCAGCCGGCGGACCGCAAAAGGATCACCCCGGACAGGAACACGAGCAGCAGGTGCAATGACGGCGCTCCGTCGCCGGCGATCCACAATGCCCACAGCGTCGGCCACAGCAGCAGCATCGCCCCGATGGGACGGTCGATGCGCGTCAGCGCCGCGTACACCCGCAGGCGTTCGCGCAGTCGCGGCCAGGAGTCCTGGGCCCGGGCACCGGCGACCCGCAGGAAAATCCCGATCGCAGGCGGCATGGGTTGGGGAGTGCCCATAAGGCGGTTAAGGTCGCGGCAGCATATCAGACGGAACCGATCCCGGCTTCGGTCATCACCCAGCGGCGCACCAGCGGTTCGACGGCCTGCGGGTGCCGCTCGACCAGCGCGTCCGCAACCTTTCGCGCCCGCGGAATCATCCGGGCATCGCGCTCGAAACTGGCAATGCGCATCCCTTGCAGCCCGGTCTGACGCGCGCCCAGGAGTTCGCCGGCGCCGCGCAACTGCAAATCCTTCTCGGCAATCGCAAAACCGTCCGTGGTCCTACGCATCGTTTCCATGCGCGCCCGAGCCGAGCCGGACAACGGGGGCTGGTAGAGCAACACGCAATCGCTCTTCGCTCGTCCGCGTCCGACCCGTCCGCGCAACTGATGCAGCTGCGCAAGGCCGAGCCGCTCGGCGTTTTCGATGACCATGAGGCTCGCGTTCGGGACGTCCACTCCAACCTCGATTACCGTCGTGGCCACCAGAATATCCTGCGCGCCGGAACGGAACTGCTGCATCCCGCGTTCTTTCTCGCGCGCCTGCAATCGTCCGTGGAGCAGGCCGATGGACAGGTGAGGAAACTGTTCCTGCAGGGCTGCGCGCGTTTCGATCGCCGCCTGGCATTGCAGGACCTCCGATTCCGCAATCAGCGGACATACCCAGTACACCTGCCGTCCTGCGCGGCACGCCTCGGCAACGCGATCGATCACCTCGCCACGGCGGACATTGGACACCACCACGGTCCGTACCGACTGCCGCCCCGGGGGAAGCTCGTCGATGACCGAGAGATCCAGGTCCGCGAACAGCGTCATGGCCAGCGTGCGCGGAATGGGGGTCGCCGTCATGATCAGCTGGTGGGGGAATGATTCGCCCGACTCCCCTTTACGGAGCAGCGCAAGGCGCTGATGCACGCCGAAGCGGTGCTGTTCGTCGATGATGACGAGGCCCAGCCGCCCGAATTTCACCTGTTCCTGGAACAGGGCATGCGTGCCGACCGCGACGAGCGGCGCCCCGTCGCGCATGCGGGCCAGGCATTCGCCGCGCCCGCTGCCGCGGGACTGGGCCGACATCAGGATGACCTCGATTTCCAGCGCAGACAGCCATTGTCCCAGGTTCAGGAAATGCTGCCCGGCGAGCAGTTCGGTCGGCGCCATGAACGCGACCTGGTAACCGGACGCTACGGCCTGCACCGCCGCGAATGCGGCCACGACGGTTTTCCCGGATCCAACGTCTCCCTGCAACAGCCTCATCATCGGCCTGTTTCCCGAGAGATCGGCGCGCACCTGCGCCATGACCCTCTGCTGGGCCAGGGTTAATGCGAATGGCAGCGCGCCGATCATCGCTTCGCTCAGGCGGTTGTCCGGCGGATTGAGCGGCGGCGCGTTCTGCGCGCGGACTTCGGATCGCAGCACGCGCAGGCTCAGGATGTGGGCGAGCAGTTCCTCGAAGGCGAGCCGCTGCTGGCAGGGATGCCTTCCCTGCATCATCAGGGCGGTATCGGCATCCGGCGGCGGACGGTGGACGTATTCCAGCGCCTCGCGCAGCAGCGGCATCCCCAGATCGCGAAGCAGGCTTGCCGGAATGATCTCTTCCAGGCCCCCGGCATCGGAGCGCATGGCCGCCAGCGCTTCCGTGGTCAACCTGCGTAACCGGCCCTGGCTCAGGCCCTCCGTCGCGGGATAGACCGGCGTGAGCGTCTGTTCGAGCGGGGCCGGTTGCTCCGCGTTCAGCTTCTGGTATTCAGGGTGGATCATTTCCACGGTGGTTGCGGAACGGCGCGCCAACCCATAACAGCGAATGAGCGCGCCTCGCTGCAGCTGAGCTTCCTGCGCGCGATTGAAGTGGAAGAACCGCAGGGTCAATGCGCCGGTGCCGTCGCTGATTCGACACAGGAGCGAGCGGCGGCCGGGATAGCGCACTTGGCACAGTTCCACCCGTCCCTGGGTCAGCGCTTCGACGCCGGATTGCAGCGCCCCGATCGGCAGCAGGCGCGTGCGGTCCGCGTAGCGGTAGGGGAGGTGGAACAAGAGGTCGCGCAGGCAGTGAATGCCAATGCGTTTCAACAGGTCTTCGATCTTGGGTCCGACGCCGGGCAGATCGCGCGTGGGCGCGGACAGTGGCCTGGCCCGGGGCAATGGCCTATCCCCGGCGCGGGACGCCTACCAGAAATGCCGTGCTCAGGACCGCGTCACTCCGTCAGGACTCCAGCATCAGGATGCCTTCGATCTCGACCAGTGCCCCTTTCGGCAATTCGGCGACGCCGACCGCGGCGCGTGCCGGATAGGGCTTCCGGAAGTATTGCTCCATGACCTCATTGACCAGCGGGAAATATTCGAGATCGGTGAGGTAGACATTCAGCTTGACGACATCCGCCAGGCTGCCGCCCGCGGCTCCAGCCAACGCGGCGAGGTTCCGGAATACCTGGTCGATCTGGCCGCGCACATCGCCGGTGACGAGTCGCATGGTCGCGGGGTCGAGCGGGATCTGCCCGGAGAGGTAAACGGTATTGCCGACCTGGACCGCCTGCGAGTAGGTCCCGATCGCGTGGGGCGCCGCGTCGGTCGAGATGATTTTCCGACCGCCAGGGATGGCGGGAATGCAGAAAATGCAGGAGCAATTTTCTGCGACCGCCAGGGATGGCGGGAATGCAGAAAATGCAGGAGCAATTTTCTGCGACCGCCCGGGATGACCGCCAGGGATGACCGCCCGGGATGACCGCCAGGGACGGCGGAAATGCAGAAAATGCAGGAGCAATTTTCTGCGACCGCCCGGGATGACCGCCCGGGATGGCCGCCAGGGATGACCGCCAGGGATGGCGGAAATGCAGAAATCGCAGGAGCAATTGTCTGCCGGGCGCGACTACCTGCGCGAGATCCGCGAGACGTGCTTGAGCCCGCGTATGCGGCGCATGACGCGGGCGAGGTGCTGCCTATCCTGGACCTCGATCGTGAACTTGAGGGTCGTGTACCGGTCGTCACGATCCTGCATCTCCACGTTGACGATGTTCGCCTCCTGGTCCGCGATCTCGGCGGCGATCTTCGCCAGTACACCGCGCTGGTTGGTGACGTCTAGGCGGATGTTGGTCGGGAAGCTGCCCTGGATATCCGATTCCCATTCGACGTTGACCCACTTGTCCGGATGATTGCGGTATTCGCGGACGTTCGGGCAGGACTGGTGGTGCACCACAATGCCACGGCCGGCGGTCATGAAACCGAGGATCGGATCGCCGGGAATGGGACGGCAGCATTTCGGAAAGTTAATCACGAGCCCTTCGGTACCCTTAATCAGCAGGGGCTGTGCGTCCCCTCCGTTCGGTTTCGCATGCGGGACCGCGGTCCATTGCCCGAGGAGCTGCCGCGCGATGATCGGCGCCATGCGGTTCCCGAGCCCCACGTCCTGCAGCAGCTCTTCCTCGCCCTTGAGATGGTATTCCTCGAGCACCCTGCGCAGCTGGTCCCGATCCACCTCGTCGTAGGCCGTCGAGTGCATCTGCAACTCGCGGTTCAGCAGCCGCTTGCCGAGCGCCGCGGCCTCCCTTTGCTGCAGGTGCTTGAGGTAGTGCCGGATGTTGGACCGGGCCTTGGCGGTGACGGCGAAATTCAGCCACGCCGGATTGGGATGCGCGCCCGGGGCGGTCACGATCTCGACTGTTTGCCCGGTCGCAAGCCGCGTGCCCAAGGGGGCGAGGCGGCGGTTGATGCGCGCGCCCACGCAGCCGTTGCCGACGTCCGTGTGGATTGCATACGCGAAATCCACCGCGGTGGCATTGCGCGGCAACTCGATGATCTTTCCCTTCGGCGTGAAGACGTAGACGGATTCGGGGAACAGGTCGATTTTCACGTTCTCCAGGAATTCCTGCGGGTTGCCGGCGGTGGTCTGCATTTCCATGATGCTGCGCAGCCACTCACGCGCCCGCTTGTGAGCGCCGCTGCGCTCACTGGCGCTTCCCGACTTGTACAGCCAGTGAGCGGCGATCCCGGCCTCGGCGACATCGTTCATGTCGCGGCTGCGGATCTGGACCTCGATGGGAACTCCAAACGGGCCGAACAGCACGGTATGCAGCGCCTGGTAGCCGTTCGACTTGGGAATGGCGATGTAATCCTTGAACTTGCCGGGCACGGGCTTGTACAGGTTGTGCACCGTGCCCACGGCGCGGTAGCAGGTATCGACGTTGTCGACGATGATGCGGAACGCGTAGACGTCGTACACCTCGGCGAAGGACAGTCGCTTGCTGATCATCTTCTGATAAATGCCGTACAGGTGCTTCTCGCGCCCGATGACCTGCGCGTGCACCTTATCCTGCCGCAGCCGCCGCTTGAGGGCGGTGCGGATGCGGTTGACGATCTCCTTGCGGTGCCCACGGGCCTTTCTGACCTCCTCGGACAGGACGCGGTAGCGCATCGGATAGAGCGTGGCGAAGCCGAGCTCCTCGAGCTCGAGCCGGATCGAATTGATCCCGAGGCGCTGCGCGATGGGCGCGTAGATTTCCAGCGTCTCGCGGGCGATGCGCCGCCGTTTTTCCGAGGGGAGCGCCCGCAGCGTACGCATGTTGTGCACGCGGTCCGCGAGCTTGACCAGGATCACGCGGATGTCGTTGCTCATGGCCATGAGCATCTTGCGGAAGTTCTGCGCCTGCGCCTCTGCGTGCGAGTCGAACTTGATTTGGGTCAGCTTGCTGACGCCGTCGACGAGGTCCGCGACGCCCTTGCCGAATTTGCGCTGGATCTCGAGCTTCGCAGTCTCGGTGTCTTCGATGACATCGTGCAGGATCGCCGCGATCAGGGTCTGGTGATCCATGTGCATGCCCGCCAGGATCTGCGCCACTTCCAGCGGATGGTGGATGTACGGCTCGCCGCTGACCCGGTGCTGGCCTTCGTGGGCCTTGGCGCCGAAATCGTAGGCGCGCAACACCTTCTCAACCTCGTCCGGCTGAAGGTAGGCGCTGACCTGGCGTTCCAGATCGGAGATCGTCGCGCTCATGAGACTAATTCTAACGCACGCACGCCGCACCTGCCGGGGCAGGCGGGAAGCGGGCAATCGGGGGAAACGCGCCGGGGCCGGGCGCGGCGGTGCTACTCGGCGGCGCGGAACTCCAGTTCCGCCAGTTCCTCTTCGGTCGGCGTGCGGGCGATCGAGTCGATGTTGTCGAGCCTGACCAGTCCTTCGGCGATCTCGCGCAAGGCGATGACGCCGGGCTTATCGCCGTCTTCACTGACCATCGGGTCCGCGCCAAGCGCGAGCTGGCGCGCGCGCTTGCTGGCCAGCAGCACGAGGTCGTATCGGTTGGGAATGTACTTCAGGCAATCTTCGACGGTCAGACGGGCCATGCTGTGTTCACCTTGTGCGTTGCGGTTTGCCGGCCGCGGCCACGGGGGCCACGCGGTCCGGGCGTTTGGCGGCCGGCGAGTTTAACGGATGTCTCCGGCATCACGCAAGAGTTCGGCGACGGCGGCGTCAAAGTGCAGCCGCAGCGGCCGGTAACAGTGACGGGCGGCGTCCATGATCTGGCCCAGATCGAGCAGGGCCCGGTCCACCGCATCGTTGACCACCAGGAAATCGTATTCGGCGTAATGGGATATCTCGCTGATGGCGTCGCGCATCCTGCGCGCCACAACCGTGTCGTCTTCTCCGCGCGTCCGCAGCCTCTGTTCGAGGATGTGCAGGGAGGGCGGCAGGACGAAGATCGAGATCGGGTCCGCGCCCCGGGAACGGACCTGCCGGGCGCCCTGCCAGTCGATTTCCAGGATGACGTCACGGCCTTCAGCGAGCCGGGCCTCGACCCAGTGCTTCGACGTGCCGTACTGGTGGTCAAAGACGGGCGCATGTTCGAGGAACGCCTGCTTTTCCACCATCTTCCCAAAGGCCGCATCGTCGATGAAATGGTAATGCACGCCGTTGACTTCCCCTGGGCGCTGGCGGCGCGTCGTGTGCGATATGGACAGCACTACGTTCGGGTCGCGTTTGACCAGGCCGTGCACCAGGGTGGTCTTGCCCGCGCCAGAAGGGGCGGAGACGATGAACAGGATTCCGGGCCGCACGCCGATCTCCAACCTCAGGGGGAGCGCCTATTCGACATTCTGCACCTGCTCCCGCATTTGTTCGATCAGCACCTTGATGTCGACGGATGCATAATTCAATTCCATGTTCGCCGCCTTCGCGCCGTAGGTATTCGCCTCGCGATTCATCTCCTGCATGAGGAAATCCAGGCGCCGTCCCACCGGCTCCTGCTGCCGCAGGACGCGGCAAACCTCCTCCACATGCGCGTCGAGGCGGTCAAGTTCTTCCGTCACGTCCATCTTCTGGGTGAGCAGCAGGATTTCCTGTTCCAGGCGCACTGGTTCCAGTTCGACCTTCAGTTCGCTGGCGCGCTGCTGGTACCGCGCGCGGATGGCGTCGATCAGCCCCGGCAGGCGGTCCCGCGCCCCGGCGCTGATCGCGGAGATCGCCGCGCAGCGTTCCTCCAGAATGCGCGCAATCTTCGCGCCCTCGCGCCGGCGCGTGTCCACCAGTGCAGCTAGAGCCTCGTCGAGGAACCCGAGCAGCATCGCCGCAAGCTCCTCCGCGTCCGCGGTCGTCTTCTGCAGTACGCCGGGCCAGCGGAGGATATCGATCGGGTTGAGCGTAGTGGGTCCGGCGACAGGAAGCGACTCCGCCGCAGCGATGACGCGTTTCGCAAGGGCCGCGTTGACGTGCAGGCTATCGTCCCCGCCGGCATCGCGTTCATGACGCAGCTGGCAGTCGACCTTGCCGCGCTGGATCCTGCGCGCGATTCGTTCGCGGACCGCGGGCTCCAGGCCGCGCAGATCCTCCGGCAGGCGGATCGCCATCTCCAGGTACCGGTGATTGACGCTGCGGACTTCCCATATTGCGCTTCCCCATTCGCCGCTGCGTTCGAGCCGGCCAAACGCCGTCATGCTTGCAATCATGCCGGGTCTCCTCTGTGTTCGATCGACCCGGCTGCATGTCAGGGGCTGCTGAAACGGAGCACGGGTCCGGCCCCATACTAAATAACTGCCGCGAGTGTTGCCACCGGCGGCCTGCCGGGTATTTGTTTCGATGAGTCCCACGTAACGGGCGGTCCGGCCGGAATCATGTTTGCGTTGGTGGGCGGCCGGGTCCTGTCACCGGGCACCCCTGTCCGTGCTCGCTCGGTCCCCTCGCTTGCGCGCGGAACAGGGGAGTGCCCGGCGCCACCCGTCCGTTTATCTCCTGCACGTGAATCCGGCCGTACCGTTGCTGAAGTCTGGCCGCGTAAAGACGGCTTGGCCGGGCTTGTGGAGCGGCTTAAGCAGCGCACGCAGCCAGGACGGTGAAGTGCGCTGCGCTAGCCGCGAGCGAATCAGGAATGATTCGCGAAGCGAAAGCGGAATAAGCCCGGCCAAGACGTCCCAGCGGCCGGAAAATGAGCGGAACGACTACCCGGCGATCCGCCCTCTATGATGGGGCAGGATGAAGCCGGCCGGACCGCCCGATCCGACGGGCTGAGAGGAACAAGCACCCGGCGATCCGCCTGCCGGTATAATTCCCGTGCCCAATGCAAGCAGCCACGGAGAAGAGATCATGCGGACGGACGGACGAGCGAACGACGAACTTCGAAAAGTCACGTTGACGCGCAACTACACCTGCCACGCGGAGGGATCGGTGCTCGTCGAGTTCGGCAGGACGCGCGTGATCTGCAACGCCACGATCGACAATACCGTGCCGGCGTTCCTCAAGGGGCAGGGACGCGGCTGGGTGACGGCGGAATACGGCATGCTGCCGCGCTCGACCACGGAACGCATGCGCCGCGAGGCCAGTCAACAACGGCAGGGGGGACGCACGCACGAAATCCAGCGCCTGATTGGACGCTCGTTGCGGGCCGTGGTGGACATGCAGGCGCTCGGCGAACGCTCCATTTTGATCGACTGTGACGTGATCCAGGCCGATGGCGGTACGCGCACGGCGTCCGTCACCGGCGGCTTCGTTGCGCTGGCCGATGCCATCCGGACCGGCCGGAATAACGGGCTCATTGCCGGCGATCCCCTGCGCGGCAAGGTCGCCTCCGTATCCGTGGGTATCCTCGGCAGCCAGCCGGTCCTCGACCTGGACTATGCCGAAGACGCGGGCGCGCAGACCGACATGAACGTGGTCATGAACAGTGCCGGGGAATTCGTGGAGGTGCAGGGCACTGCGGAGGGTCGCGCGTTCACCCGCACCGAGCTTGAAGCGATGCTGGATCTCGCGGACTCCGGAATCCGGCGGCTGTTCGCAATCCAGGAGCAGGCGCTTCAGGGGTAGGACATGCATTCGCATCGGAGTGTCGTGCTGGCGAGCCGCAATCCAGGGAAACTGAAGGAATTCCGCGAAATGATGGCCGGGCTGGACGTGGACATCGTGCCGCTGCCTGAGCTGGCGATCCCGGAGGTGGAGGAGTCGGAAGACAGCTTTGCGGCGAACGCCGTGCTCAAAGCGCGCCACGCCGCGCAACACGCGGGCCTCCCTGCCATCGCCGACGACTCCGGGCTGGAAGTGGATGTGCTCGGCGGGGAGCCCGGCGTTCGATCCGCCCGTTACGCGGGGCAGTGCGCCAGCGACGAGGACAATCTGAGATTGTTGCTGTATCGAATAGCCTGCACCGGCGCCGTGCGTCCCGCCGCGCGCTTTCAATGCGCCATGGCCTTTGTAAGCGACGCTGACGATCCGGCGCCCGTGATCGCACGCGGGACATGGGAGGGATTCGTGGTGATGGAACCGAGGGGCCGGAACGGTTTCGGCTACGACCCGGTCTTTTTCGTGCCGACCCACGGCTGCACCTCCGCCGAGTTGCCCCCCGAAGTGAAAAACCGGATCAGCCATCGAGCCCGGGCCCTGATGGAACTGCGGCGTGAGCTGTCCGCCATGTTGCGGCCGCGAAGCGCGGCAACGGCGTGAGTACGCGTCTGCAACCGCCGCCGGTTTCGCTGTACGTGCACCTGCCCTGGTGCGTGCGCAAATGCCCGTACTGCGATTTCAATTCGCACGGCATCGGTCCGGGCGCCGTGCCGGATCGGGCTTATTTGGACGCGTTGATCCGAGATGTGGAGCAGGAGCTTCCGCAACTGCACGGGCGGCGGTTCCAGACAATATTCTTCGGCGGCGGTACGCCCAGCCTGTTCCCTGCCGGCGCCATCGGGCGCCTGCTCGAGGTTCTCGCCCGCCACGATGCCGTCGCGCCGGGGGCGGAGATCACGCTCGAGGCCAACCCGGGGACTGCCGAAGCACGGCGCTTTGCCGGCTACCACGGTCTTGGCATCAATCGCCTGTCGCTCGGCATGCAGAGTCTCGATGACGCCAGCCTCAGATCCCTCGGACGCATCCATGACTCGGCCGAGGCGATCCGCGCCGCGGCTATCGCGCACGCCGCGGGCTTTACCCGGATCAACATGGATCTGATGCATGGCCTGCCCGCTCAGACCCCGGCTGCGGCCATGGATGACCTGCGGCGGCTCGTGGCGCTGCGGCCCACGCACGTCTCCTGGTACGAATTGACCATCGAGCCGAATACCGCTTTCTATAGCGCGCCTCCCCGATTGCCGGACGAGGATACAATCTGGGACATGCGCGTGCTCGGGCAGCAGCAACTCCGCGACGCGGGTTTCAGGCAATACGAGGTGTCGGCTTGGGCCGCGCCGGGGCACGAATGCCGGCACAATATCAATTACTGGGAATTCGGGGACTATCTCGGCATCGGCGCGGGCGCGCACGGCAAGCTGACCGACGTCGAGCGCGGGACCATCACACGCCATGCGCGCCATCGCCTGCCCGAGCGTTACATGAAACTGGCCGGGACGCCGGCCGTGGTGGTGCGCCGCCAGGAACTGGCGGCATCGGATCGGGTGATCGAATTCATGCTGAACGCCTGCCGACTGACGGAGGGCTTTGCGTTGGCCCTGTTCACGGCACGCACGGGGCTCGATGCGGAAGCGCTGGCTCCGGGACTGCGCCAGGCCGCGGATCGGGGTTTGCTCGCGCAAGGCGCCGGACGCGTCCAGCCGACCGAATTTGGGCGCTGCCATCTTAACGACCTGCTGCAGTGGTTCCTGCCCGAAGATCGGCGTGTGCGCGCGACCGTGCAACGATGACGCGAACCAGTCCGTATTCTTGGACGCCCGGCGGGTTCAAAAGCATCTGTAAATAGACGGTCTCTACTTCATGGCTGAACATCGCAACGCGCTGCCTCCCGGTTACCGGATTCACTGGTACGTGATCCGCGAAGTGCTGGGGCAGGGCGGCTTTGGTATTACCTACCTGGCGATGGACACTAACCTGAACCAGGTGGTGGCCGTGAAGGAATACCTGCCCGTGGAAATGGCGGCGCGGGGAAGCGATACCTCTGTCCACCCACGGTCGCCGGAGCATGAAGAACAGTTCCGCTGGGGGCTGGACAGGTTCATCAGCGAGGCGCGGACACTGGCGCAGTTCAAGCACGCCAATATCGTGCGTGTGTTCACCGTATTCACGGAGAACAACACCGCCTACATGATCATGGAATATGAGCAGGGACAGGCGCTTCACGAAATCCTCAAGGAGCGCGGTACGCTGCCGGAAGCCGAACTCAACGGCCTGCTGATGCCGATCCTGGATGGCCTGGAGCAGGTGCACGACCGCGGCTTTATCCACCGCGACATCAAGCCGGCGAACATCTTCGTGCGCGGCGACTTCAGCCCGGTGCTGCTCGACTTCGGTTCGGCGCGGCAGTCGTTGAGCGTCGCGACGCGGACGCTGACCACGCTCGTTTCGCCGGGATTCGCCCCTTTCGAGCAGTACACCGGCAAGAGCGACAAGCAGGGTCCATGGACCGACATCTATGGCCTGGGCGCGACGCTCTACCGCTTGGTCATCGGCCGCGCGCCCGTCGACGCCATGAACCGCAGTGAAGCGCTGCTGCAAACGGGGCGCGACGTGTACGTACCCCTCGTCGAGCTCGATCCGTCCGGATACTCGAAGCGGCTGCTCGGTGCAATTGACCGCGCCATGGCGTTCCGGACTGAAGACCGCCCGCAGACGATCGCGGAATGGCGCCGCGATCTTCAGGGCCCGGTCATGCCCACGGAGCGATCCGAGGCGGCGACGGAGGTCGCGCGCGCAAAGACCGCCGCACCGGCGGTAAACGACACGGTGAAGATCACCATGATTGCCGGGGCCGTGCCCGACGTGGCCGTCACGAGCGACACGCGTTCCCGGCGCAGCCGCCTGGTCGCGGGCTCACTGGCGGCCGTGGCGCTCTTGGGCGTGATCGGGATTGCCCTGTTCCAGCAGCCCGGGCGCGAACCTGTCCCGGAACACATACCCGGGTCCGTGGCCGTGCCAGCGGAAAGTTCAGAGGCTGTCCCGGTGACAACCTCCGAACCGCCTCCGGAGATGACTCAACTCCTGACGGAGAAGACGACCGCGCAGGACCCGATCCCGGGCACGGCGGAATCGCAGAAATCCACGGCACCGCCGCCAGCGAACCGGCCCGATTCCAGGATGTCCGAAAGCGCTCCGGCCACGCCGAAGCTTGCAGCCGCTGCCCATCCGGACCAGGCGCTCCTTATCGGTCCGCGCGAACGCGAACGGCTCGCTGCCATCCGCCGCAGGCTTCAGCAGAACCCCGGCGACCGCGACGCGCTCCAGAAGCTGCGCGCAATCAGCAACGAATTCCAGATCATCGTGAGGCAGGCCATCAAGGAGCGGGACTACGATCGGGCTGAGGCCTATATCGATGAGCTGCTGCTGTTGACGCCGGACAACCTGCGCCTGAAGGAGGCGCGCGAAGTGGTCATCCGGGCGAGGCGCGAGGGGACATAGTCGATCCGACGGAGACGACAACATTATGATTGCAACCATCGCTGACACGATCCGCGGCCGCCGGACCATCCACGAGTTCCGGCCCGGGGCGCCGCCGCAGGTCGTCATCCTGGATGCGATCGCGCACGCGTCGTGGGCGCCAAACCATTACCTCACGCAACCGTGGCGCTTTTACCTGCTGGGACCGGAAACTGTGGAAGCCATATGCCTGCTCAACGCGGAACGGGTGAGGGCCGGCAAGGGCGAACGGGCCGCGGAGATGAAACTGCGGCGCTGGCGCGCCATCCCGGGCTGGCTGTTGCTGACCTGCCAGCGGGAGGCCGATGAAGTGCGGTGCTGGGAGGACTATGCGGCGTGTTGCTGCGCGGCCCAGAACATGATGCTCTTTCTCTGGGACCGCGGCATCGGCGTCAAATGGACGACCGGGGAAGTCATACGCGATCCGCGCTTTTTCGAGATCACGCGCATCGATCCCGCCAGGGAGCGCGTCGTCGGCATTTTCTGGTATGGGATACCCGCCGAGATCCCCGCGACCCTGCGCAAGCCCCCCGCGGAGTTCATCTCGCGCCTGCCCTGACCGCTTCCTGCCCCGCTCGCCGTATCAGTAGTGCAAGGTCCGGCCGGATTCATTCCCGCTTCAGCGCGGCCGGGTCCTGCCATCGGGTACCGTCTTCGTGCTCGCTTACGCTGCGCGCGAAGAGCGGTGACCCGATGTCACCCGCCCGGTCAGCACCTATGCCTGAATCCGGTCGGATTCACGCTCTAGCAGGCTGTTGAAAAACAGCGTTTTTCGACAGCCTGCGCCCGGTGCAGGGATGTACCGGCATTTTTCAATCGCGGCAAGCGATTGAAAAATGGAGCAAAGCGGAAATCGCATTTTTGCTTTGCGAGTTGAAAAACGATATGGAAATCGTTTTTCAACATCATGCTAGAGTCGAACGGACGGGTGGCACCGGGCACTCCCCTTCTTCCGCGCGCAAGTGAGGGGACCGCACGAGCACGGAAAAGGGGCGCCCGGTGACAGGACCCGTCCGGCAACATTTCGAAATGTAGCCGGCCGGCTTCAGAGCTGTCGCAGCGGCAGCAACTGCGCGTACAGCTCCGCATAACGCGCGGCGCTTGCCGCCCAACTGAAATCCCGACGCATGCCGGTGCGCATGATCCGCCGCCAGAGTCCGGGATCGTGGCGTCGCAGCCGGGCGGCGCGTCGCACGGTGTCGAGCAGCTGTCCCGGCTCGGCGCGCGCGAACTGGAAACCCGTCGCCGTCTGATCGGCGACGGTGCGATCCGTGACGTCGACGATCGTATCGGCCAGTCCGCCCGTGCGGTGCACGACCGGAACCGTGCCGTAGCGGAGCGCATAAAGCTGGGTCAATCCGCAGGGCTCGTATCGGGACGGCATGAGCAGCATGTCCGCGCCGGCCACGATGCGGTGCGCAAGGGCCTCATCATGGCTGACGTGCGCCGCAACGCGTCCGGGATGAGCGTGTGCCGCGGCGTGCATGGCGGCCTTCAAACCCGTGTCGCCCGCGCCGAGCACGACCAGCTGCAGGTCCGGTTCGGCGAGCAGATCACCGAGGATGGCGAGCACGAGATCGACGCCCTTCTGATAGGTGAAGCGTGCGATGAGCGCGAGCACGATCGCCGCCGCGTCCTCCCGCAGTCCCGCCTGCGCTTGCAGGGCGAGCTTGCAGGATTCCTTGCCGTCCAGGCGGTGGGTCCAGAAACCGCGCGCGATGTGCGGGTCTTTCCGCGGATCCCATGTCCGGTAATCCACGCCGTTCAATATCCCGCTGAGCGCGCCGCGCCGGAAGCGGAGCAGGCCATCGAGGCCGAAGCCCAGGCCGGGGCCGGTGATCTCCACGGCGTGGGTCGGGCTCACCGTCGTCAGGAAGTCGGCGTAGGCGAGCCCGCCCTTGATAAACGACATCATGCCGTGGAACTCGATGCCCCCGGGCGTCCAGAGCGCATCCGGCAGCCGGAGCGCCCGGAAAGCGCCCTGCGGAAAATTGCCCTGGTAAGCCAGATTGTGGATGGTGAATACGCTCGGGGGACGGGGCGCGTGCAGCGAAAGCAGCGCCGGTACCAGGCCCGTGTGCCAGTCGTTGCAATGCACGGCCTCGGGCGTCCAGTCGAGCCCCGCGGTTCCGAGACAGATCCCCTCGATGGCGCGGCAGTAAGCCCCGAAGCGCTGCGCGTTGTCAGGCCAGTCCCGGCCCGCGGTGTCCTGGTATGCGCTGCCGTCACGGTCGAACAAGGACGGAAGATCGATGACATAGACTGGCACGTGGCTGTCGGGGAGAACGGCCTCGAGGATGCGGCTCGTCCCGGGCGCGGCGATGCCGCGGACGTCCCCGGCGGATCGGGCGGCGGGCAGGGCCTTGATGACCTGCCGGTAGCCCGGGAGCACGACACGCACGTCCAGGCCCATTTCGTGCAGCGCGCGGGAGAGAGAGGCGGAGGCATCCGCCAGCCCGCCGATCTTGACAAGCGGGAAGACCTCCGCTGCGGCCATCAGGATCCGCGGCGCCGTCCGGGCGCGCGCGCGCGTCCGCCGCGGAACGGTTGCGTTCCGTACCGCCGCCGGCGGACGCGATGCGCGGCGGGCGGTCAATTCGTCCCGGCTCCCAGTATCAGCCCGCCCAGTGGCGGCAGGTCAAGGACCAGCGAAAAAGGCCTGCCCATCCACGGTTCGTCGAGTGAGTGCACGCCGCCGGCGTTCCCAAGATTGCTGCCACCGTAATGCGCAGAGTCGGAATTCAACAGCTCGCGGTAGTGAGCGTCAATGGGCACACCGACCCGGTAGCCGCGGCGCGGTACCGGCGTGAAATTCAGGACCACCACCACGAAGGCATCGACCCGCTTGCGCATGTAGCACAGCACGGACTGCGGGGCGTCATGGCAGTCCAGCCATTCAAACCCGTCTTGCTGGAATTCGAAGCCGTGCAGTTCGGCCCGTTCCACGTACAGCCGGTTGAGATCCGCGAGCAGCGACATCATCCCTCGGTGCCAAGGTTCCTGCGCCAGCGTCCAGTCCAGCGCGCTGTCGTGGTTCCATTCACGCCGGGTCGCCAATTCGCCGCCCATGAACAGCAGCTTCTTCCCGGGGTAGGTGAACAAGTAAGTGTATAGAAGGCGCAGGCTGGCGAATCGCTGCCAATCGTCCCCGGGCATCTTGTCCAGCAGTGCGCGCTTTCCGTGCACGACTTCGTCGTGGGAGAGCGGCAGCACGAAATTCTCGTGGAACGCGTAGAGCAGGCCGAAGGTCAGGTTTTCATGATAGTAATGCCGGTAGATCGGATCCTTGGCGAGATATTGCAGGGTGTCGTGCATCCAGCCCATGTTCCACTTCATCGAGAAGCCCAGTCCACCGACCCATTGCGGGCGCGTCACCAGCGGCCACGCGGTCGACTCCTCGGCGATCGTCAGCGCGCCGGGGTGGCGGCTCAGCACCTGCTCGTTCAATTCACGGATGAACGCAATGGCTTCCAGGTTCTCCCTGCCGCCGAATTCGTTGGGCAGCCATTCGCCCTCCTTGCGCGAATAATCGAGGTAGAGCATCGCGGCCACCGCATCCACGCGCAGCCCGTCGAGATGGAATTCCTCGATCCAGTAGATCGCGTTCGAGATCAGGAAATTGCGCACTTCGTGTCGGCCGTAGTTGAAGACCAGGGTCCCCCAATCGACATGGAGGCCGCGGCGCGGGTCCTCGTGCTCGTACAGCGCCGTGCCGTCGAAACGCCTCAACGCATGCGCATCGCCGGGAAAATGCCCGGCCACCCAGTCCAGAATCACGCCTATTCCCTGCCGGTGCAGGTAATCGACGAACCAGCGGAAGTCGTCTGGGTCGCCATGACGGCTGGTCGGCGCATAGTAGCCGGTGGTCTGGTATCCCCACGACGCGTCGAACGGGTGTTCGGTCACGGGCAGGAGTTCAACGTGCGTGAAACCCAGCGCCTTGACGTGCGCGGCCAGTTGCACGGCCAGCTCCCGGTAATCGAGGAACCCGCCGTCTTGCGCGCGGCGCCAGGAGCCGAGATGCACTTCGTAAATGGACATCGGCGCATGCCGCCAGTCGCGCGTCGCGCGCGCGGCCAGCCACTCCGCGTCTGTCCACGGGAACGCGCCGTCGTCCGCGACGCGCGCAGCCGTGGCCGGTCTCATTTCGCAACTGCGCGCATAGGGGTCGGTTTTCAGATGCAGGCCGCCCGCGCGGTCGAGGATCTCGAATTTGTACAGGGTGCCAGGCCCGATGCCGGGGACAAACAGTTCCCAGACGCCGCTGCTGCCGCGCACGCGCATGGCGTGCCGGCGGGCGTCCCACGCATTGAAATCGCCGACGACGCTGACGCGCCGGGCGTTCGGGGCCCAGGTCGAGAAAAGGACGCCCGGCACCCCGTCGACCTGGTGTGGGCGGGCGCCGAGGAAACGCCAGGCATGCCGATGCGTGCCTTCCCCAAAAAGGTGAAGATCAAAATCGCTGAGCTGGGGAGGGAAACAGTACGGCTCCCAGGCGCTGTGTTCAGCGCCTTTCCCGTCCCACCAGGTGATGCGGAAGCGCGCCGGAAGCGTGTCTGCGGGCCCGATCCATTCAAACAGGTCGCTGCCTTCGATGCGGCTCATGGGCTGGCCGGTATCCGCGATCACGACCCGGGCGGCGCCCGGGACCAGGCTGCGCGCCACCGCGTTGGCCCCGGCAACGTGCCGTCCCAGGACGCGCCCCGGGTCATGGTGCTGCGCCGCACCGACGAGGACGAAATCTTCGTTCCGGGCGATCACCCTTCCGCGACTTTTCACGATCGCCTCCTCAATTGTCGACCCCGCACGTTTTCGTTATGCCGTTCCGGGGTACGATGCCTAGAATAATCGCCGGTAATCGTTACCATATTGACCTGGGTCAGCATGCGCCCGGCCCGGTTCCGTAGCCTGAACGGAAGTCGCGCGCGGCCGACCGACAGCCGCCGCACCCGGCGCTCGGGTGGGAGATGATGATATGCCACGCAAGCGCGTGCAACGTTCCATCGACCAGTCTCTCCGCAATACCGTCGCGGTGGTCATGGCCGGCGGCAGGGGTGCGCGTCTCGGCCCGCTGACGGCGCGCCACAGCAAGCCGGCCGTTCCCTTCGGGGGGAAGTACCGGATCATCGATTTCTCGCTGTCGAACTGCGTCAATTCCGGCCTGCACAAGATCTGCATCCTTACCCAGTATCGCGCGCATTCGCTGATCCAGCACGTCGAGCGCGGATGGTCGTTCTCGCGGCACGAGTTCGATGAGTTCATCGAGCTGCTCCCCGCGCAGGAGCGCTATGAAAATTCTTCCTGGTACCAGGGCACCGCGGACGCCGTCTACCAGAACCTTGACATCATCCTCGATCACCGGCCGGATCGCGTGCTGGTGCTGGCTGGCGACCACATCTACAAGATGGACTACGGCCTGATGCTGGCGACGCATATGGATTGCCGCGCGGACGTCACGGTCGGCTGCGTGGAGGTTCCGCTACGCAGCGCGAGCCTGTTCGGCCTGATGATCGTCGACGCGGAAAACCGCGTCATCGGTTTCCAGGAGAAGCCGGCCCGGCCCCTCCCCACGCCGGGCCGCGAGGACGCGGCGCTGGCCTCCATGGGCATCTACCTGTTTTCCACGGATTTTCTCGTCAGCGTGCTGGAACGCGATGCGAAAGTCCCCGAATCGAGCCACGACTTCGGTCGTGACATCATGCCGACGATACACGAGAAGCATCGCCTCATCGCCTGTCCCTTCAACGATCTCGAATCCACGGAGCAGGGCTACTGGCGCGATGTCGGAACCCTGGATGCCTACTGGCAGGCAAACCTGGAACTGATCGGCGTCACGCCGCCGCTGAATCTCTATGATCAGGACTGGCCCATCCGCACCGCCCCCATCCAGCTGCCGCCCGCCAAATTCGTGTTCGACGATGATGGCCGGCGCGGGATGGCGGTCGACTCGATGGTCTCGGCCGGCTGCATCGTCTCCGGCGCGCTCATCCGGCATTCGCTGTTGTCCAACAACGTGCGCGTAAATTCCTATTCGACCGTGCAGGATTCCGTGCTGCTGCCGGGCGCCAACATCGCGCGTCACTGCCGCATCAGGCGCGCCATCATCGATTCCGACTGTCACATTCCCGAGCGCACCGTTATCGGCGAAAACCCCGCCGCTGACCGGGAGCGGTTCCACATGACGCCCGGCGGCGTCGTCCTCGTCTGTCCGGAAATGCTCGGCCAGCGGGCCGGATATGGCACCTGACCCTCCTCTCCGGCTGGTGCTGTGCTGGCACATGCACCAGCCGGACTACCGCGATCACCTGCGCAATGGATGGGAATTCCCCTGGGTCTACCTGCACGCGATCAAGGACTACACGGACATGGCGGCGCACCTGGAAGCCGCGCCCGGGTCGAAGGCGGTCGTCAACTTCAGCCCGATCCTGCTCGAGCAGATCGAGGACTATGAATCGCAGCTCAATGCCTGGCGGAAGGAAGCGACGCCGCCCGGCGATCCCCTGCTGGCGGCGCTCGAGGCTGCGGTGTTCCCGGCCGACGTCGAGCACCGGCTCGCCCTCGTCAAGACCTGCCTGCGCGCTAACCGCAAGCGCATGATTGAGCCGTTCCGTCCGTACCGGCGGCTGGCGCAGATCGCGGAGCTGGTCATGCACGACACGCACGCCGGGGCCTATATCAATAACCAATACCTCGCCGATCTCGTCACCTGGTACCACCTCGCGTGGATGGGCGAGACCGTGCGCCGCACCGATGAACGCGTCCGCCAGCTCAGCGAACAGGGCTCGGGTTTCACGCTGCACCAGCGCCGGACCCTGCTGCAATGCATTGCCGAACAGATCGGTTCGGTGCGCACGCGCTACCGCAAGCTGGCGGACGAGGGACGCGTCGAGCTGTCGACGACGCCCTACGCGCACCCGATAGTCCCCCTGTTGCTGGATTTCAGGTCGGCGCGGGAGGCGCAGCCGGGCGCGCGTCTCCCGGTGCTTGAGGCATATCCGGGCGGTGCGGCGCGCGCAGCCTGGCACATCGAACACGGGCTCGCGATCTTCGAACGCTTTTTCGGCAGGCGTCCGCGGGGTTGCTGGCCCTCGGAGGGGAGCGTCAGCGCCGCCACGCTCGACCTGCTGGACGCCGCCGGCTTCGGTTGGGCGGCCACCGGCGAGGCCGTGCTGCGCAACAGCCTGCACCGTTCCGGCCATGGGGCTGGGGACGCAAACGCCCTTTATGCCGCCTATCGAAGACCCGGCGCCCGTCTCGGATTGTTCGCTCGCGACGATACCCTGTCCGATCTCATCGGCTTCACGTTCGCCGACTGGCACGCCGACGACGCGGTCGCGGAGCTGGTCCGGCGGCTCGAGATCATCGCGGACCACACGAGGTCCTCCCCAGGGGCGGTCGTGTCGATCATCATGGACGGCGAAAACGCATGGGAGTACTACCCGAACAACGGCTATTTTTTCCTGTCGGCGCTGTACCGCCGTCTCAGCGAACATCCGCGCATCCGGCTCTGCACGTTTTCGGAAGCGCTGGACGCCGCGGCGCCGCGGGAGCTCCCGCATCTCACGGCCGGCAGCTGGGTGCACGGCACCTTCTCCACGTGGATTGGAGACGAGGACAAGAACCGCGCCTGGGAAATCCTGAGCGAAGCCAAGCGTGTCCACGACGAGTGTCTCCAGCTCGGCGATTTCGACCCGCACCGTCGTGATCGGCTGGCGCGGCAGCTCGCGGTGTGCGAGGGATCGGACTGGTTCTGGTGGTTCGGCGGGTATAACCCGGCGCAGACGGTCAGCGATTTCGAGCGGCTGTTCCGCCTGCATCTTGCGAACCTGTACGAGATGCTGGGCCGGGAGCCGCCGCAGCAGCTCACCCGGATACTTTCGCACGGCAGTGGCGCGCCGCTCCTGGGGGGGGTCATCCGGCCTGGCGCGCCGCCTGTCTCCGCGTGACGCGGAGCACCAGCGGGCCCCTCCGGCAGTATGAGTCGCGCACGGCACGGAGACTGGTTCGAACGCCGGCGCGCGGGGATCCTGCTGCCGCTGAGCGCGCTCGCCGTACCGTCCGATGGCGGCGGGCTGGGCGATCCGGCCCGGCGATTCCTGCAATTCCTGTCGGATACCGGTTTCAGGATCTGGCAGTTGTTGCCCGTGCAACCGGTCGATGCCCATTCTTCTCCTTATCAGGGTTGCTCCGCGTTCGCCGGCCACCCGGGACTGATCAGCAGCCAGCGCCTTGCCCAGACTGCCTGGTTTGGCGGTGAAGGCGGGGGCGCCGCTCTGGCCGCGTTCAATGCGCGCGCGGGGACAGAGGACCGCGCCGGCTTCGCCGCATTTCGGGAGCAATCACGATACTGGCTCAACGATTATGCCCTGTTCATGGCGATCCGGGACGTCTGCGGCAACCAACCGTGGTGGAATTGGCCCGACGGATTGCGCGACCGCAAAGCCGGGGCGCTTGCGGCGTTCCATTCGGATCACGCGGATGCAATCGAACGGTGGTGTTTCGCGCAATTCCTGTTCTCGTGCCAGTGGAACGAAATGCGATCGATCGCCAAGGCGCTCGGCATTCTGCTCTTCGGCGATATGCCCCTGTTTGTCGCCCATGACAGCGCAGACGTCTGGTCCCACTCGGAGTATTTCCAGCTCGATGCGCGCGGACAACCGACGGTCGTCGCCGGCGTGCCGCCGGATTACTTCTCCTCGACCGGCCAGCGCTGGGGCAACCCCGTTTATCACTGGGGTCGCCTGCGGGAACAGGGGTTCCAGTGGTGGGTTGAGCGCATGCACCGGCAGCTGCAACTCTTCGACATCGTCCGCATCGATCATTTCCGCGGACTGGAAGCTCTCTGGGAAATTCCGGCGGACTGCCCGACCGCGCAGCGTGGGGAGTGGCGGCCGGTGCCGGGAGAAGCGCTGCTTCGTACCCTGCGAAAGTCGCTGGGGCCCCTGCCGTGCATCGCCGAGGACCTCGGGATCATCACGCCGCCTGTGGAGAAGCTGCGCAAGAAATTCCGGTTGCCGGGCGTCAAGGTGCTGCAGTTCGCCTTCGACGGCGACGCGAGCAACCCGTACCTGCCGCACAACCTCGAGCCGGAGGCCGTCGTGTATACCGGCACGCACGACAACAACACGACCGTCGGGTGGTATGAAGCGCTCGATACAGGGCAAAAGATGAAAGTGATGGACTATCTGCGCCAGCCGCCCGAGCCGATGCCGTGGCCGCTGATCAACGCCGCGCTGGGTTCCGTGTGTCGATTTGCAATCCTGCCGATGCAGGACCTGCTGGTGCTCGGGGCCGCGCACCGGACCAACACGCCCGGCACGGTGGATGGCAACTGGAAGTACTGCCTGGATTGGAACCTGATCAGACCCGAACTCGGCGGCTGGCTCCGGCACCTCAACGGTTTGTACGGGCGATGCTGACGCGGGTCAGCGGACGGGTCCTGTCACCGGGCACTCCTGTCCGTGCTCGCTTGAACCAGCCGCTGGAGAGGCCCTCTCGCTGCGCGCGGAACAGGAGTCCCCGGTGCCACCCGTCCGTCAATCGCCGCTCTTCGACTCAGATCCACTTCATGAACCCCATCTCGAAGCGCCGGGAAAGCAGCGAGTGGCCCGGATAGGCGCGGAGCTTGTAGGTCACGAGGCCGGACAGGTCCGGCGCGAAGCTGCATTCATAGATCGTCTCATGATCCTGCGTCCCGACAGCGTGCAGCAGGTGGCGGGCGGTGACTTTGAAATCCTGGTGATCGGTGGCAATACCGACCAGGCATTCCACGGTGAGATCCTGGCTCTGCAGGCCGTTTAACCGGACGGCCACCCTGACCGTCAGGTTTTCGCCCTGCCGGATCGCTTTCTTGCTGTCGCCGATAGAATGCAACTGGACGCCGGGCCAGCTTGCGCGGACACGCTTTTTCCACTGCGCCAGCTCGAGCGCCGCGGCGCTGTTGTCCGCCCGGAGGCGGCGCGAGGTCTGCAGAGACGGGATGTAGAACTGGTTGATGTAATCCATGACCATGCGCTCCGAATTGAAGCGAGGGATGATCGATTTCATCGACTCCTTGGCCATCTTCACCCATTCATCCGGATAGCCCGCGCCCGTGCGGAAATAGAGCGGAATGACCTCGTTCTCGAGCGTGTCCAGCAGTTCCTGGGCCTCGAGGCGCCTGCGCACTTCGGGATTCGGTTCCGAGGCATGCGGCTGCAGCGCCCAGCCGTTGTGCCCGTTGTACCCGTCCGCCCACCAGCCGTCCATGATGCTGAGGTTGATGGCGCCGTTGATCGCCGCCTTCATCCCCGATGTCCCGCTGGCTTCCATGGGGTATTCCGGAACGTTGATCCATACGTCAACCCCGGCCGCGAGTCGCCGCGCCAGCGACAGGTCGTAGCCTTCGAGGAGCACCACGCGCCCCTGGAACCCGGGGCGCTTCGAGAAATCATTGATGCGCGCGATCAGCTCCTTGCCCGGCTCGTCATTCGGGTGCGCCTTGCCGGCGAAGATGAGCAACACCGGCCGCTGCTCGTTATTCACGAGCCGGTGGAGCCGGTCCGGGTTTTCGAACAGCAGCGTCGCGCGCTTGTAAGTGGCGAAGCGCCGGGCAAATCCGATGACCAGCATGTTGCCCTCGTTGCGCAGCTGTTCCGTGGCGCATTCGGTCTGCTGCACGCTGTGGCCGTGCCGCCGGCAGCGCAACTCCACGACGCGACGGCATTCCTTCAGCAGCGCCGCCTTGAGGGAGAGCCGCACGCTCCAGAACGTGGCATCCGGGATGGCATCGATGCGCCGCCAGTAGTCGACGTTCAGCAGTTCGTTATGCCAGCCGGGGCCTTCCAGCACGCCGAACCAGTTGCGCGCCAGGAAAGTGGGGACGTGAATGCCGTTGTTGACGTAGCCGAAGGGGTTCTCGTCGATCGGGATCTCCGGCCACATGTGACGCTCGAGCGCCGCGGCCACGCGCCGGTGAATCCGGCTCACGCCGTTGTAGTAGCGGGAACAGCGCAAGGCGAACGTGGTGAGGTTGAATCCCGGCCGGTCCTGGACGGCGCCGAGCGACAGGAATTCCTCCTGGCTGACCCCGAGTCCCCGCGTCAGGCTTGGAAGGTACGCATGAATGAGATGATGGTCGTATACCTCGTGGCCGGCCGTGACCGGCGTATGCGTCGTGAAAATGGTCGTGGACGCCACGATCTCCAGCGCCGCATGGAATTCCATCCCTTCGCGCACCAGTTGACTCCAGCGTTCCACGAGCAGGAATGAGGGATGCCCCTCGTTGATGTGCCAGATCGCAGGGTGGAGCCCCAGTTTCTCCAGGGCGCGCACGCCGCCAATGCCGAGCACAATCTCCTGCCTGAGGCGCATCTCCTTGTCGGCGGGATAAAGATTATGCGTGATCGCGCGGTCGGCCTCCGCGTTGCTTTCGACGTCCGTATCGAGCAGATACAGGTACGTATGGCCCGCCTTGACCTGCCAGACGCGGACGACGACCGAGCCATGCGCCAACTCCACGGTCACCGTGAGTTCCCGCCCGTCCGCCTCGCGGATCAGGCGTACCGGCAGGTCATCCGGTTCCACCGGCAGGTTGTGCAGGATCTGGTGGCCGCTGTCATCGATGGTCTGGAGCAGGTTGCCGGTGCGGTAGAAGATCCCCACCGCAACAAACGGCAGGGCAATATCGCTCGCGGCCTTGCAGAAGTCCCCGGCGAGGATGCCGAGACCCCCGGAATAGATCGGCAGGCTCTCATGCAGCCCGAATTCGGCGCAGAAATAAGCGACCAGCTCGCTGTCCAGGCCGTGGCTGCGTTGTGGGCGCTTGCCTTCCTTGTGATAGATGTCGTAGTAAGCCAGGGTGCGCTGGTACTCTTCCAGCAGGGCGCGATCGGTCGCGGCTTCCTCGAGCCGTTTCTGCGAAACGCGCCGCAGGAATACCTTCGGATTGTGGCCGCATCGATCCCAGAGTTCCGGGTCGAGAGAGAAGAACAGCCCGCGGGTGTGCCGGTCCCAGCTGAAGTACAGATCCGCGGCCAGTTCCTCCAGGCGCGCGAACTCCGTCGGGATCCGGGGCTGGATTTCCAGCGTGAAGGAAGTGCCTGACATCATCGCGAACGTCGCCTGCTCTTGATCTGTGTCAAACGAATTGTCCCGTGGGTCATCTACCTTTGATAAAAGAGCGGCAGTCTGTTTCCGGTTGCGCCGGATTCAGGGGGTGAAGGTCACGCGGTCAGTCGCGACCCCGGGATCAGACAAACGCTGCAAGATCCCGCAAGGCAGGAGTTCGACGAGGCATGGCGACACAACGTACCGAAACCGTGGCGGCAGTACAAGGGAAGTGGCTGCCGGTGCGATCCACCACCTTTGTTTCCAGAACGGAATGGGTGCGTTCCGAACAGAGGGCCGCCGGCAGGAAGGCCTGCTTCATGACGCAGGAGCGCCTCCATTGCCGAAACGGGGACTGCGAATGGCGCAGGGAGTGTCGCCGGCTCGTGGCGGCCTGGAAACGCTGAGCCGGGCGGTTCTGTCAGTCCATCGTCCGCCGGAGCAGCCGCTTCAACGCGGCGTGCGGACGCGTATTCAGCACATCGTCCTTTTCGAGCCATCCGCGCCGCGCCTGGGTTATTCCGAAACGCAGATCCCGGAAGTCCTCCCCTTGGCGGGCGCCGCTGTTGATGCTGACCAGGACGCCCTCCGCCTTCGCCATCTGGCAATGGACGTCGGCCAGGTCGAGCCGTTGCGGTTGTGAGTTCAGTTCCAGGAAACAACCGCGCACGCGCGCGGCGCGCACGATCCGCTCCATGTCCACCGAGCAGGCATCGCGCTCCGGCAGGAGGCGTCCGCCCGGATGGGCCAGGATGGTGAAACAGGGGCTGTCCATGGCTCGCAGCAGCCGCGCCGTTTGCCTGGCGCGAGTCAGTTCGAACTGCCCGTGCGCCGCGCCGATCAGAAGATCGAGGCGCGCAAGCACCTCGGTCGGGAGGTCCAGCCTGCCGTCCTCGGGAATCTCGGCTTCGATCCCCTTGAGCAGTACCATGCCATCAGCGCGTTCACGGATCTGGTCGATACGGTCGAGTTGCCGGAGCACGGCGTCCGCCGGCGCGTCCGGTCCCTGCCGGATCGTGAAGGCGATATAGCGCAGGCCCCGCCGCTTTGCGGCGATGGCCATCGCAACCAGATCGTCCCGCCCGTTCGCGATGACGTGCAGATCGCCCCTGAGGTCGCCTTCTTCGACCAGCCGCGGCAGGCGGTGCGCGCGCGCTGCCTCGATCTCGCCGCGGTCTTCCCTTAATTCTGGCGGTATCAAGGGCAGGCCCACGGACTTGAACACGGATGCTTCAGTCGCTCCGGCGACGCGTCTCGCTCCGCGGAACACGCCATATTCGTTGATTTTCAGGCCGAACTTCTGGCCGAGGGTCCGGACCCGGATGTTATGCGCCTTGCCCCCGGTGAAATAGTGCAGGGCGGCGCCGAAACTCTGCTTCGGCACGACCCGCAGATCCACCTGCAGCCCGTTCCGAAGGACGGCGGAGGCACGCGTGGCGCCCCGGGACGTGACGCGCGCCACCTGGTCGTAAGCCGCGAATCGCTCCATGACCGCCGCCGGCCGCGAGGTCGTCACCAGGATGTCGAGGTCGCCGACCGTTTCACGGCCGCGGCGAAAGCTGCCCGCAATGATGGCCTTGCCCGTGCCCGGCACCAATCCGAGATAGGCCGCGAGCTTTCCGCCGGATTCTTCCGCGACGTCGATGCTGAAGCGCCGCGTCCCGGACTGGCGTGCGGCGACGGCCTGAAGAATGCGCTGTTCCAGCTTCTGGCCGAATCCCGGCAACTTGCGCAGGCGGCCGGCGCGCGCCGCCTTCTCGAGCTGCTGCGTGGTGCGGATCCGCAGGTCGTAGAACAGCGCCTTGACCCGTTTTGGCCCCAGCCCGGGGACGGCGAGCAGTTCCTCCAGTTCGTGCGGGACCTGTCGATGCAGTTTTTCCAGGGCCCTGCACGCGCCGGTCCCGACGATCTCCCTGATCTTGCCGGCGAGATCATCGCCTATCCCCGGAAGATCGGTCAGGTCCTTGCCGCGTGCGATCAGATCATGCAGTTCGCGGGAAAGCCCCCGCACGGTGCGCGCCGCATTGTGGTACGCCCGCACGCGGAACGGGTTGGCATCCTGGATGGCGAGCAGATCGGCGATCTCGTCCAGTATTTCAGCCACGTGTTCATTCTGCACGGGCATCGGCTGGTTGCCCCGGATTATTCATAAACGTTCAAGGCTTCGGGCGGACGGGTCCTGTCGCCGGGTACCGCCTTCGTGTTCACCTGTCGCGCCCCGACACGTAAACCGGGCGGGTGGCATCGGGCGCACCTGCTCCGCGCGCAAGCGGAGGGGACCGGAGCGAGCACGGACAGGTGCGTCCGATGACAGAACCCGCCCGCCCGGATCCTGGCGTTCGTGAGGGATCCGGTGCGAAGCTCATCCCTTTATGCACAGCAGCGGCTCCAGCCGCGCAACGCGCCGCGCGAGACCCGCCCGTTCCGTTGCGGCCACTACCGCGTCCACGTCCTTGTACGCGCCCGGGGCTTCTTCCGCGACGCCGCGCAGCGAAGGGCTGCGCACGATAATGCCGCGGCCAGCCAGCTCGTCCACCACGCTCCGCCCCTGCCAGGTCTTCAATGCCTGGCGGCGGCTCATGCTCCGGCCGGCGCCGTGGCACGCGGAGGCGAACGACTTCTCGTCGTTGTCGGGATCGCCCGCGAGGATGTGCGAGGCGGTGCCCATCGACCCGCCGATCAATACCGGCTGGCCGGCTTCGCGGAAGGCCTCCGGCAGGTCGGCATGGCCGGTGCCGAACGAGCGCGTGGCGCCCTTTCGATGCACGTACAGGCGCCGGTTGCGCCCGGCCACGCGATGGTCTTCCAGTTTGCAGGTATTGTGCGAAACATCGTAAAACAGATCGAGCCGCGCTGTGGGCAGCATGCGCCGGAAGACTTCGCGCGCAAGGTGCGTGATGATCTGGCGGTTGGCAAGCGCGCAGTTGATCGCGGCGCGCATGGCGCCCAGGTAGTTCTGGCCCAGTTCCGATGACAATGGCGCGCAGGCGAGTTCGCGATCCGGCAGGACGATGCCGTGGCGCGGGGCGGCCGTGACCATGGCCTTGAGGAAATCGGTTCCGATCTGGTGTCCGAGCCCGCGCGAGCCGCAATGGATGCTGACGACCACGTCGCCCCTGCCGAGCCCGAATGCGCCCGCCGCGGCGGGATCGAGTATATCGACAACCTGCTGCACTTCGAGGTAGTGATTGCCCGATCCGAGCGTGCCCATTTCCCGCTGCTGTCGCTGCTTGGCATGGGCGGACACCTGCTCGGGGCGGGCCCCGGCCATCCGGCCACGCTCCTCGATCCGTTCCAGGTCGCGCTCTTCGCCATAACCCTGCTCCACCGCCCAGCGCGCACCGCCCCGGAGCATCGCATCCATCTCCGCGGCGCCGAGATCGATGCGGCCGGTGCTGCCGAGTCCGACGGGGATGGTCCGGAACAGTTCCTCGGCCAACCGCGTCTTGACCGGTTCCAGTTGCTCGCGGCGCAGGCCGGTATGCAGGGTGCGCACGCCGCAGGAGATATCGAAACCCACGCCGCCCGCGGAGACGACTCCGCCCTCGTCGGCGTCGAAGGCGGCCACGCCGCCGACGGGGAAGCCGTAGCCCCAGTGTGCGTCCGGCATCGCGTACACGGCATTCACGATCCCGGGCAGCATGGTGACATTCGCGGCCTGTTCGGCCACCTTGTCGTCCATCCCCCGCAGCAACGCCTCGTCGCCATAAATAATGACGGGCACGCGCATCGCGCCGTGTGGCTCAAGCCGCCAGCAAATATCCGATACGCGTTCCAGGTTGTCGAGGCGCATTTCTCGGCTCCAGTCAACGAATCATCCACCCAAGGCGGCTTACGGGGTACTCGTTTGAAAAATCCCTGCGTTCTAGGCGGACTCCGGGTGCCCGCTTCCGTTAGCAGGCTGTTGAAAAAGCCTTTTCAACGGCCTGATAAAGCGGTGCAGGATGCGCCGCCATTTTTCAACAACCTGTTAGTCCCTCGCAACGGGCGGTCCGGCCGGATTCATCCGGCTCCCGCTCGCGCTGCGTCCCGGCCGCGCTCGCTGCGGTCGCGTCGCGCTGCACCGTCCCTGGCCCGCGCGCCGCTCATCGCCGCCGGATGAACGCCGGGCCGACCCGCCCCCGGATAGGCGGCCATTGCGACATGAATACAGCAAGCTACTCGATTGGCGGCCATCGATCCCGCAACCTATCGGCGCTTCAGACATCAATAACGCACTGGGCGACCCAGAGACCGTCGAGTTGCCGCGCGACGCGCAGCTCTGTATAGGTGGCGCCCTTCGCCTCGACCGCCGGCTGGTGGCGCAACCGATCCACCGGTTCACCGTACAACTGTCCGCGCAGATGGCCATCGTTGATTTGCGCCGCGAAACGCCCGAACAGCATGCCGCGCGTGGACGCTTCGAAAATAATCGTGTTCAACCAGTCCGCCAGCAACAGTTCCGTGTCCGCGGCGCGGCATTCGACTTGCACTATGTCGGAGGCCTGCACCGAGGCGGGATCGGTGGCGACCGCCGTAAGCGCAAGCGCCGCCTGTTCGAAGGATTCGGCGAGCGTGCGGCCAAAGCCGCGCACGCCGATATCCGCCTTGTGCTCGAAATGTTCCCAGCGCGGCGGCGCGCCCTCACCGATGCTGCCGGTCTCGTGTCCGGCGGGGATGGATTCCATCGTGATGGGTCGATTGATCTGGATCAGGGCCGCCTCCGGCGCGCATGTCTAGAGTGGGGCCGGATCCGCCGCGACCCTGGATCAGCGGCAGGGCCCTCAGAGTTTCATCGACTTCCGTATGGCTTTCTCGTCCTTGCGCACCAGATTCTTGTGTATCTCCCGCGTGATGCACTGGCGAGTCGCGTCGCCGAGGCTCCCGCGCAAAAGGCCCAGGAACCCGGGTGCGGCGACGAGGATGAGGCGCTTGAACATGCCCTGTGCCCGCGCCCGCTCGACGCGCTCGGCGACCGATTTCGCAAACTCGATCACGCGCTGTTCCTTTGGGCTGACTTCAGGCTGTTTAGCATGACGCCGTTGACCGGTGCTGTCGATGGTGCGTCCCTGCCGATCGGACTTGAGATCGCGTTCATGTGCCCGGGCTTCGGGGTTGACCAGATCTTCCACCTCGCGCAGCGGCGACTGCAATCCCTCGAAAACAAAAATCCGCGCGCGGCTGCTTTCCGCAACGACTACCCAGGTCAGCTCCATCGTCTGCGCTCCCTTGCGGCCATGCCGCGCACGGATGCCGATACAGGATGCATTATGCTACGCGACAATTCGAATGGTATTTCAGCGGTGGTCGTTCGCGGCATTCGATTCTTGATCCGGATCAATCGCGGCGCGAAGCCGCGCGCCGCTGAAGCAGGTCTACCGCAAGGATTTGGGAAGGCATGGCCATGATGGATCCACGGGAGGCGGACCCTGTTGCAGCGCTCAGGCGACTGGTCGAATCGGTGCGCGATCACGCGCGCTTTAACCACCCGGCGCCGACGATGGCGATCGTGGAAACGCACATCTCCATCATCCTGTTGACCGGGCCGTACGCCTACAAGTTCAAGAAGCCGCTGGACCTCGGTTTTCTCGATTTCACGACGCTCCCGCGAAGGAAGCACTACTGCGAAGAGGAACTGAGACTGAACCGGCGGCTCGCCCCGCGGCATTACCTGGAGGTCGTGTCCATCACCGGCCCGCAGGAGCGTCCCGTCCTGGGCGGGAGTGGGCCGGTCCTGGAATACGCGGTTCGAATGTTGCAGTTTCCCCGTGAAATGGAATTGGACCGCATTGCGGCGCGCGAAGAGCTGACTCCGGATCTGGTCGATCGCCTTGCGGAGAAGATTGCCCGGTTCCATGCGTCCGCCACCATCGCCGACGCGGGCTCCCGTCACGGATCGATCGAAAGCATCCGCGATCCCGCGCTTGCCAACTTGAGCCAACTCGCGGCGGATCCCGCCTTGGCCGGTGATGAACGCGTATCACTTCGGCAATTGGAGGAATGGACACGGGTTCAGTGCCACGCTCTGCACGCCCGGTTCCAGGCGCGGCAGGAGCACGGCGGCATACGCGAGTGCCACGGCGACATGCATCTCGGCAATATCGTTCTTCACGACGGAGAACTCGTCATCTTCGATTGCGTAGAGTTTTCCGAGGGCTTGCGCTGGATCGACGTAATCGACGAAGTCGCATTTCTGATGATGGACTTGCGCGCGCGCGCCGGCACGGGACCGGCCTGGCGGTTCCTCAACGCCTGGTTGGAGCACAGCGGTGATTATGGCGGGCTCGGGGTGCTGAATTTCTATCTTGCGTACCGCGCCCTGGTACGCGCGAAAATCGCGTCGATCCGTCTGCAGCAGCCTGGGTTCAAGGCGGAGGCGCGCGCCGCGGAAACCGCGTCGCGGCAGATTCACCTGTCCCTTGCCCGCGGCTATTCGGGCCCGCGCACGGCGGCGCTCCTGATCGCTTTCGGTCTGTCCGGGAGCGGCAAGACTTCCGTGACTCAAGATTTGCTCGAGCGGCTCGGCGCTGTCCGCGTCCGTTCGGATATCGAGCGCAAGCGTCTGCATGGTCTTGCCGCGCTGGAGGCGTCGGGATCCGCAACCGGGGCAGGGATCTATTCCGAAGCCGCGACCGGGGCGACATATGGCCGGCTCGCGCAGATCGCGGCGGAGGTGCTGGAGGCCGGACATTGCGTCATCATCGATGCGGCCTGTCTTCGTCGCGAGCAGCGCGCGTGCCTGGAAGGTGTTGCCCGCGAGCGGGGCGCCCCCTGGGTCATTCTCGAGGTCAGCGCCCGGGAGGCGACGCTGCGCCGGCGAATGAACGAGCGGCGTAAAGTCGGCGGCGACGCATCGGAAGCCGATGCGCGGGTGCTGGACTACCAGATCGCGAACCTGGAACCTCTGGACGGCAGCGAGCAGGCCGCCCGCATTCGGATCGACACGGAAGCCGGCGTCGAGATGGACAGCCTGTGCGGGCAGATCTCGTCGAAGCTCGTGCCGGAACGGTGACGCGGATCGGACGGCTTTCAGTCCGCGTCGTCATCAAAAGGAATGCGCCGTGACCGGCATTGCAATGAAGAGGGCAGGGGCGTTTCGCCGGCGGCGACGCAGTGTGAGCGCCGGCCGCCATACATGGACGTATGGCCATTTTCCAGTCGCGTAAGCGATTGGAAAATGAAGGAAAGAGCTTCCCTACACGTGCGCCTGACGCTTCGCCTCGGCCCCGGTCTGACGTTCGATCAGGGCCACGATGTTCCCCAGTTCCTGCGACAGGTTCCAGAGCAGGTCATCCATGGCCAGGACGCCGACCAGGAATCCCTCCTGATCGACGACAGGCACGCGCCTTACGCCGTGGTTGCGCATGGCCTCGATGACGTCATACACGTCGTCGTCCTCCTCGGCCGTGATCAAGGTCGGACTCATGACGTCCTCCAGCGCAACGGTGGAGTTGTCCAGCTCCTCCGCCAGGATTTCGACCACCAGGTCCCGGTCGGTAATGATCCCGATCGGGCGCACACGTTCGCCGTGGGGTTCCACGATAATGACGCTGCCGACGTGGTACTTGCGCATCAGCTTCGCGATGTCGAGGAGGCTGTCGCCGCGATTGGCCACGATGGCTTCGCGGTTGCAGACATGGCCTACGCTCATGTTCCCTCTTCCCAGAATGGTTCAGACTGGCGGAAACGCCCGGCCCGGCATTGTGGCCGGTCGGCTTATCCTGCAGGGAAAGTATCGGTCGAAAGGGAAGAACGGTTGCTGATCTGGATCAACAATGTCCGCGACAGGATGCGACTCAGTTCATGACGGCGGCCAGGCGGCCCGCATCCTCGGGGCCGGCGCACAACGTTACAAGACGCGACATGTCCAGGAGCTTGACCAGACTGCGGTTGGTCTCTATCAGCCCGTTTTTGCGAAAACGACCAAACAGCCGGCTCACGGTCTCGGGCGTGAGTCCGAGGTAATTGGCGAGATCGTGGCGGCTCATCGGCAGCCGGAATTCACTCTGGGAGTAGCCGCGCCTCTTGAAGCGGGCGGCCAGCGTGACCAGGAAGATGGCGAGCCTTTCCTCGGCGTCCTTCTGTCCCATCATCAGCAGCAATTCGTGTTCGACGCCGATCTCCCGGCCGATGAGCCGGAACAGGCGCTTCTGCAGTCCCGGGATCTTTTCGCACAGCACGCTCAACTGGTTGAACGGCAAGGTGCATACGGAACTCGTCTCGAGCGCCACGGCGGTGCACTTGTGGAGGTCCTTGTCCATGCCGTCCAGGCCGAGCAGTTCGCCGGGCAGATAAAAACCCAAAATCTGTTCGTGCCCGTCTTCCGAGCCGGAGAAAATCTTAAGGGCCCCGGAACGGACCGCATAGATGGCATGGAAGGATCCGCCGGCGCGATACAGGACCTCGCCGCGCCGCAGCGGCGCCGGGCGCTGAACGATATGCTCCAGGCGATCCAGCTCCTCTGACTCCAGGCCATACGGCAGGCACAGCTCGCTGAGCCGGCACTTCTGGCAGGAGATTTTTAGTTCGTGTACATCCATTTGCGGTCGTTTCCGTACAGGCGGCCCGGAGCGGGCGGTCCATGCCGATTTTAGCTCATATCCGCAGGGAGCTGAAAACATCAGCTAAACCCGGCGTCCGGACACCCCCGTGACCGGCCGGCGTATGATTAGTTTTTCATTACCGGCCCATGCCTGAATGAATGCAATCCACTCGCCTGTACTGCTCGGGGATATCGGGGGCACCCATACTCGCCTTGCCCTCTCCATTCCGGGTGAGGGCATGCCCCCCCCATTTGTAGTCGAAAATGCCCGGCATAGCGGCGTCGCGGCGATCCTCGCCGCGTTCCTGGCGGAACGCTGCCGGGGTCGCACGCCTCATACGGCGGCATTCGCGGTGGCCGGGCCGGTGTCAGGCGAAAGCGTAACGCTGACGAATCTCGGCTGGCGCCTGGAGGCGGCGGAACTCAGAGGACAGTTCCGGTTTGAGGCCGTGCACCTGATCAACGACATGTGCGCCGCGGCGCTTGCCGTGCCTTCGCTCGGGCCTGCGGATCGGGTCCAGATCGGCACGGGCCGGTCCGTGCCCGATGGCAACATCGGCGTGCTCGGTCCTGGAACCGGACTTGGCGTGTCCGGCCTGGTGAAGTCCGGGCCGGGTTGGATCCCGATTGCAGGCGAAGGCGGGCATGTCACGCTGCCGTCCCGTGACCGACGGGAACGCGGGATGGTGGAAGGGCTGGAGCAGGAATTCGGCCACGTCTCCGCGGAGCGTGCGCTTTCGGGGCCCGGAATCGAAAACCTGTACCGCCTGGTAGCCGGTGGCCCGGGTGCCGCGATGCAACCGGCGCCCGCCGCACCCGAGATCAGCCGGCGCGCGATCTCGGGCGAAGATCTTCATGCCGTAGAAGCGCTGGACGCCTTTTTTGCCCTGCTGGGTACGGTGGCCGGCGACCTCGCCCTGTCCCTGGGCGCCACCGGCGGCATCTTCCTGGCCGGCGGCATTCTTCCCGAACTTCGGGCGCAGCTGAACGCGTCGCGTTTCAGGCAGCGGTTCGTCGACAAGGGCCGCTACCGTTCCTACCTGGAAGCGATCCCGACGTTTCTGATGACATGCGATTCGCCGACCCTGCGCGGGCTGCGTTACTTTGTCGACCGACAACGCTGATCCTGCAAACCGCGCCGCGATCCGGACTTGACCGGGATCATTCCCCCCGGCGCCGATGACGTTATGCTCTGTCCGGTAGTCGCCGCGCAACGCCGCGTGCTGGAGGACGTCCATGGCATCGGTCCCGCTGGAGATCAGTTTCCGTAACCTTAAACCCTCGGCGGCCGTGGAGGCCCGCATCCGCGAGCGCACGGACAAGCTCGATAAGTTCTGTGACCAGATCATGCGCTGCCGCGTAATGGTGGAGGCGCCGCACCGGCACCACCACAAGGGCAATCTCTATCACATCCGGATCGATGTCACGGTGCCCGGCGAGGAAATCGTGGTGAAGCGCAGTCCCGGTGGGCACCACGCGCACGAGGACGTCTACGTGGCAGTTCGGGACGCGTTCAACGCCGTCGCGCGGCAACTGGAGGATTACATGCGCCGCCGTCGCGGGGACGTCAAGACGCGCGAACCGGTGCTGCACGGCCGCATTGCGGAACTCTGGCCCGAAAAGAATTTCGGGAGGCTGGCGACACCGGATGGCCGGCTCGTGTATTTTCACCGCCACAGCCTGATCAACGCCGCCTTCGGCAACCTGAAAATCGGCGCGGAGGTGCGCTTCAACGAAGAGCAGGGGGAAGCCGGGCCGCAGGCGACGTCGATCAGCGTCGTCGGCAAACATCACGTCGTCGGCTAAGTTTGCCCGCCGGCTGCTCTCCCGCTCTTCAACGCCCGCCGCCCGGCCTTCTTCATGAGATTTCTGACCTCGGCATCGTCGACCTGCGGAAACTCCCGATACCACGATCCAACGGAAAAATAGGGCTCGGGCATTTCCAGGCACACCACTTCCGCGCCCATCGCGCGCAACTCTCCGACCGTGTCGGCGGGCGCATGGGGAACGGCGACGACGATCTTCGACGCGTTGCGCCGCTGCAGGGCCTGCACGGCCGCGCGCATGGTGGAACCCGTGGCCATGCCGTCGTCCACGACGATGGTGACATGGCCACGCAGGTCCAGCGGCGGCCGGTCGCCGCGGTAGGCCATTTCGCGCCGCGACATTTCGCGCTGCTCCTGCGCGGCGACCCGGTCAATCTGTTCCATCGGGATCTGCAGTGCCTGGATGACCTCGTCGTTCAGCAGGCGGATGCCGCCCGTGGCGATGGCCCCCATGGCGAGTTCGGTATGCCCGGGTACACCGAGCTTGCGCACAATCAGTACATCCAGCGGCGCCCCCAGAAAGCGGGCTACCTCGAACGCCACCGGCACGCCGCCCCGGGGCAGTCCGAGCACGACCACGTCCGGTCGGCCGCGGTGTACGGCCAGCGCCTTTGCCAGATCCTGTCCGGCCTCTATGCGATCCGAGAAAATACGCCAGGCACGCATGTGATATTGTCTCGCGGATTTCCCCCTTAACAAGTTTATGCAAAAGTCCATCCGTGGACTTTTACATCTCGCTCCGGCCAAAACTCAGCTTCGGCCTCGCTCCGCATATCAAACACTTAGGTATTCAATACGCGATGCGTTCCGTCCGCAGGAAGCCGCAGGGTGACGCTAAACGGGGTTTTACATCACCCTGTTAAGGTTGCGGTGCCGTCATTTAGGCATTAATGGGCGTTTCCCGCACCGGGTTCGGAACCGCATTATGATCGGGATCAAGCATGGTGTGCCTGCCTTCGGTGATAGTCCTTGCGAATCTGGAAACGAAATCAATGGTCTGGGATCCCATCCGCAAGACTGCCGCGGCGCTGAAGGTGGTGCCGAACCCGGATGACTACTCGCAGACATGCCGAGAGTTCTCCTGGACGGATGCGCGTTTGCAGCTCGAGGGACTGCCGTCCGGCGGGGTCAACATCGCCCACGAGGCAATCGACCGCTCCACTCGCGCCCGCCGCCGCTCCGGTTTCGATTATCCTAGCCGCGTCATGACGAAAAAAGACGGTCTCGAATGCCTTTTCCGGCCACGCTCGATCGCGATTGTCGGCGCCTCTGCGACGCCGGGGAAAGCCGGCTATATGGCGGTCCAGCTGCTGGAGAGTTATGCCGGCGCGATCTACCCGGTCAATCCGCGGGAGACGACGATCCTCGGCCATCCCGTGTATCCGTCGTTGACCGCGATCGGCGTGCCGGTCGATCTGGTGTTGTTCGCCGTGCCGGCCGCGGCGTGCCCGGATCTGTTGCAGGAGGCCGCGTCGATCCAGGCCGGCGCCGCCATCATCATGGGCGGCGGCTTCGGCGAAAGTGGCGAGGAAGGGCAACGCCTGCAGGACAGGTTGGCGGACATCTGCCGGAAGACGGGGATCCGCATGTTGGGGCCGAATACCGGCGGATATGCCGCCCCGCCGCAACGGCTCGTCGCGAGTTTCTCGGTGTCCTACCAGAAGTTAGGACCCGGGCCCATCGCGGTTGTGTCGCAAAGCGGCGGCATGAGCCTGATCCTGGCTTGCATGCTGGAGAATGACGGTTTCGGCGTCAGCCTGACGGTCGGCCTCGGCAACGCGGTTGATGTCGACGCGGCGGACGTCATCGATTACCTCGCCGACGACGAGCACACGCGCGTGATTGCGCTGTACCTGGAGGGATTCCGCGACGGACGCCGGCTGTTCGAATCGATCCGGCGCGCGACGGATCGGAAACCGGTCGTGGCATTGACGATCGGGCGCAACGAAATCGGCGCCTTCGCGCAGTCGCATACCGGCAATCTGGTCGGATCCTACGACCTGAAAGTCGCGGCCTTCCGGCAGGCCGGCGCGGTCATCGCGGAAAATTCGAACGATCTGGTTGACGCCGCGAGCGCGCTCTCGCTGATCCGGCTGCCGCCCAAACCGGCGCCGGGCGTCGGCGTTCTGATCGGCCAGGCCGGCGCGGGGCTGCTGATGCTGGATCAGTTGAAGTCCATCGGCGTCGACGTGCCGAAACTCAGCGCCGACGGCATTGCCCGGATCGCGCGCGAGCTGCCGCCGATGCACTACATCAACAACCCGGTCGACGCCGGCCGGCCGACGCCGGAATTCGGGAACGTGCTCGACATTATCGCCGCAGAGGAAGGCATCGACGCCATCCTGATATTCGTCCTGCACGAACCGACCGTGCTGGATCCGATTGCGCTATTCAAGGAACGGCAGGCACGACTCACAAAACCCGTCATCTACGGTACCGCCGGCGAGGATAACGATATGCGCATGACCGCGCGGCAGCTCGCCGAACTGGGCGTCGTGCCGTTCCGGTCTCCCGAGCGGGCCGCCCGCGCGATGCGCGCGGTCGTCGACGACGCGCGATGCCGGTACCGTAAACAACGCCGGGATGACGCCATAACCCAGACCGCCGCGATGCCATCGCTGCCTGCCGGCGCGCTGAACGAGGCGCAGGGCAAGGACCTGTTGCGCGCCATCGGTATCCCGGTGCCAGAATCCGCGGTTTGCCTTGGCCACGAGAAAGCGCGCGCCGCGTTCGCGCGATTGCGGAAACCGGTCGTGATCAAAGTACTGGACGTGGACATACTGCATAAGACGGAAATGGGAGGCGTCCATCTGAACATTCGCGATGCCGATCAACTCGCCGCGGCGCTCGGCCGGATCGACGCGATCCCGCCTTTGCGCGAACGCGCGTACCTGATCGAAAAGATGGCGAACGCCGGTCTCGATCTTATCGTCGGCGGGCTTCGCGATCCGGTATTCGGTCCGGCGGTACTGCTCGGCATGGGGGGTACCCAGGCGGAAGCGCTGAAAGACGTCACGATGCGGCTGGTGCCGCTCGACGAGGCGGATGCGGCGGAAATGCTCACCGAGCTGAAGGCACGGGTCCTGCTGGATGGCTGGCGCGGCAGCCCGCCGGTCGACAAGCAAGCGATCATCCGGGCGTTGCTCGCGATCTCGCGCCTGCTGGTTGAGCAGCCGGTGATCCAGGAGTTGGATATCAATCCGTTGCGGGCGGGTGCGAGCGGAGTACTGGCGCTGGATGCGCTGATCGTGAAAAGCAAATGCTAACAGCGTGATGCAAAAGTCCATGGTCGGACTTTTGCATCAAGCTGCTGCTATACCGTCCCGCAATGATCTTGTGCAATTCCCGCGTCGCGACGACGTCATTCCGGAAGCGGCGCAGCCGCGTTCCGGAATCCAGACAGCACTTGACGAAGGCTGGATTCCGGGCGCCGCCTGCGGCGGGCCCGGAATGACGTTCCCGCTGACGTGGAATTTCGCAAGAACATCGCGGGACGACACACTGCGGAAACGCTGAACAAGTCTGTCCTGGACTGGTCAGAGCACGGCAGGCCGCCAACCGGCCGGCGGGCGGCCACTCCTGGCGCGCTACCGGTAGCCGCCGAAGGCGCGCGTCGCGTCAAACATCGCCTTGACGTTCTCCGGCTTCGCCTCGTCCGGGATGCCGGTGCCGCCGTCCATGATGAATCCTCCACCCTGGCCGACGATGGCGATCAATTTCCGGCAATAGGCCCTGACCTCGTCCGGCGTGCCGGTCACAAGCAGGGTCGATGGGACATTGCCGCGGAGGCAGACGACATCACCGAGCACCTGCTTCGCCTTGAAGATGTCGGTGCGCTCGAAGAAATAGATGCACTTGCCGGCGGGGATGTCGCGAATGTCTTCGAGCCGGGAGGTGCAATCGCCTTCCCATAACATGCACGGGACCAACCCCCTCTCGATCAACGTCATGACCACCTTGCGCAGCGGCGGCCAGTAGAACGTCCGAAACTGCGGTGGCGACATCAGGCTGTCACCCGGCCAATGCAACGGGATGAACACGATATTACAGTCGCTCCGTTTTGCGGTTGCCACGGCCGGCTCCGGCAGGAGCCGCGCCGCTTTCTCCATTGCCTCCAGCAGCAGACCTTTGCACCGGAACAAATCGAGCATGATGCCCTTGGAGCCCCGCAGGTAATCCGCGAAATAGTCAAATGGCGAGAGCGCGGTCGCGGACTCGATCAGCGGAAAACCTTCTGCCGCCATCTCCTCGGCAAACGCTTTCGCCTTCGTCAGCATGACTGTCATTTCGGCGCCCGCCTTGGCCAGTGTCTGCCAGGTCGCGACCAGCTCCGGCACCGCGAAAGCGCGCGTATAGTGCAGGATGCGGGTGTAGTACAGCGCGGCATAATTCGGCAGCCGCGCGAACGGCTCAAACGCGGTCGCAATCCGCGGCAGATATTTTCGCAGGATGAAACCGGTCGGATCGAAGATGTAGTCCTCGTATTCGTTCGCGTGCATGTACTCGTAATCGAGATATTGGAACGGAACGTTCGGGTCGAGCCCGTCGTGGCCCGGCCATTTCAACTGCCGGTATCCGATGGTTTCCATCGTCGGACCCAGACAGAGCAGCGGGTGCGGGAGCACATAACCGTCAGGTTGAAGTTCCCGCAGCGCGCGCCGGGTTGCGTCGGTCAAGGCGTCGTAATCGTACATCGCTTGTCGGCAGGTGAGCCCGGCGTATCGCGTATGCCAGAACAGGCTGTTCATCACCACCGGGACTCGATCCGGTTGCCGCAACGCGATGGCGTCGGTGATGCGGCGCTGCCGTTCGGCGAACCGATCGGCGCCTGACTTTTCGTCCGTTATCGTATTCACCGGGTTAGGGACTAGGCCGCGCCATACTCCGGATTTTCGATCAACACCGCGATCCCCTGACCGCCGCCGATGCAGGCCGACGAGATGCCGTATCGCTTGCGCGACCGGCGCAGCTCCCGCGCGACGGTGATCGTCAGGCGCACGCCGGTTGCCGCGAGCGGGTGACCGATCGCGATCGCGCCGCCATTGACGTTGAGCCGCGCATGGTCAATGCCGATTTCGCGCTCGACCGCCAGGCACTGCGCGCCGAAGGCCTCGTTGATTTCGAACCGATCGATGTCAGCGAGTTTCATGCCGAGGTGGTCCAGCAAGGCGCGGATGGCCGCGACCGGGCCGATACCCATGTTGTCCGGGGGGACGCCGACCACGGCGCCGGTGACGATACGGCCGAGCGGGGCGACGCCGTTGGCGCGGCAGTACTCGCCCGAGCCAACCAGCGCCGCCGCCGCGCCGTCGACGATCGCAGAACTGTTTCCGCCTGTCTGGACTCCCCCAAATGCCGGTCGTAGCTTGGCCAGGCTCTCCATCGGCGAAGGCCGGACATGATTATCGACCGCCAACTCCTTGACCTCTCTCGGTAACCGGATCCCGCGCGGACGATAGCCTTCCAACTCGAAGGTCTCGGTCGTCAGCGGCACGATCTCGCCGGCCAGAAAACCGCTCTGCTGGGCCGCCAATGCCCGCTCAAAACTGTCGCACGCGAAGCGGTCGACCTCCTCGCGGCTCAAATGATAATCACGGGCCAGCCGTTCGGCGGTATCCCCCATGCTGCCGCCGAACGCCGTGTCGGTCAGCGCTTCGAACAGGAAGTCCTTGAACTCCACGTTGCCAAGGGAAAAACCGCCGCGGACCGTATAGGCCGCGATCGGATTCCGGCTCATCGATTCGGTACCGACACAAAGTCCCAGCCGGATTTTCCCCAGCGTGATCGCGTCGGCCGCCTGCAAAAGAATTTCCATGCCGGTACCGCAGACGCGCTGCACGAGCGTCGCGGGCACTTCGTGTGGCACCCCCGCGTAGAGGCCGACATGTCGCGGCAGCACGTACGCGTCGAACGAGGCCTGGGCCATCGAACCGGCGATCACCGCGCCGATATCGGCGGGCGGCAACCCGCTGCGCTTGAAGATCTCCCGCGCGACCTTGATGCCGAGGTCGATCGGCGATACGCGTCCCAGCACGCCGTTGAAATCCGCAAACGGCGTGCGCACGCCGTTGATTAACCAGATATCGTCGTAGGAAAAAACGATGGCCGAAGGATGGGACGACATTGAATTCTCTCCACTGTGGATTGTGCCATGTTCACCTGTGCTGCCAGCGGGGAGGGCGCTTTTCCACAAAGGCATTGAGCCCTTCCACGGCATCATGCGTGCTCATCAGACGTTCCAGATACAGCTTCTCGACGGCATCAAGCCGAGTCTTCAAGTAGATCGAGTAATCACCACGCGCTGCCTGGTGCGCAAACCGCAAACTGCAGGCGCTAAGGCCGGCCAGATACTGATCAAAATAGGCGAGTGCCGCCGCTACCGGATCATCACTGATCGCATGCAACAGGTTCATGGCTAATGCGTCCTCTGCGCCGATGCTGCGCCCTGAATACAGCAGATCTTCGGCGCGTGACTGGCCGACCCGCGCCGGCAGCAGACACGAGGCTGCCGGCGCAAAAACGCCGATGCGGATCTCAGGCTGGCCCATGCGCGCATCGGGCGCCCCGAACAGCAGGCTGCCGGCAAGCGCAATCTCTAGTCCGCCACCCAGACATTGACCCTGGATCGCGACGAGTATCGGCACGGGGTAATCGAGCAGGCGCTTGATCAGGGCGTGCAGGCCGGCCAGCATGTCACGACAGTGCTCCGGAAAATGCTCCTCGACACTGGCGCCGAAACTGAAGTTCGGGCCATCCGCCGCCAGCAGAACCGCCAGCAATCCGGAATCGCCGGCATGGTCCGCCAGCACGCGGCCCAGCGCCGCGATCATGCTTGTATCGACGATATTCGCCCGCGGCCGGGCCAGGGTGAGCCGCAGTAACCGGCCGTCCCGGTCCCGGTGCCAGCGAACAGGATCCCCGCTCATTGACTGGACTTGGCGGCGGGCAGCAGACTGTCGGCGAATTCGGGTGTCCATGGCTGGCCCGCGGCAAGCGCCCTGCGCAAGGCGATGAAGTCGATCTCCCGATCGCTCCCCGTCCCTTCATTGAACGCCCGGAATCCGGCACCTGCCTCGGTCATCATGTTGAGAGCGAGCCAGGCGCGGGAATCCTCCTTATTTGTGTTCCAGGCATTGATTTTCGGTTTGCGCAGCTCCTCCAGTGTTTTTGTCATGCACTCCGGAAACGTCAGCACGAACTTGGCACAGAATTCCTCGATCTTACGATCCAGAAGTTCCAGATCGACCTGGCCCCTGGCCAGCACTGCCTTGGCTTCGCTCAGCGCGTTACCGGTCTTGGGCTCGCCAAGAATGATGCGGCCGAACTCGTCCAGATAGCGGTCCGTTTCAACCAGCGGATTGGCGACAAATTTCCCATCGACCTTGAGAGCCGGAACGATGTCGCTGATCATCCCGAGACGGTATGCCTTGTGCGCCGACCACGGTTCGCACAGCGTGCCTGACACCATGGCCTGCTCGGCGCTCAGCATCAATGGCAGGAAATCGGTGGCGCCGCCGAGGGGCGCGGAGCCGTGCTTCGGGCCGGCCTGACCGAATCGCGCCAGATCCTGGGCGATGGTGAAATCGCAGGCCATGCCGATCTCCTGCCCGCCGGCGATACGCATGCCGTTGACCCGGCAGATCACGGGCTTGTCGCAGCTCAGAATCGACGAGACCATGTCGTTGAACAGGCGCATATACTGCCGGTACTCCTGCGGGTTGCCGGCATAATATTCGGCATACTCCTTTACATTCCCGCCGGTACAGAATGCCTTGTCGCCGGTGCCTGTAAAGACGACACAAACCACATCCCTGGCGTTGCTGGCGGCACGAAAGGCGAGGATAACGCCCTTGACCATTTCCGTCGTATAGGAATTGTACTGCTTCGGGTTGTCCAGCCAGATCCAGGCATGATGCAGCCCCTCGACAGGAGTGCCGTCCGGCGTGTGCACGGGATGCTTTTCGTAGACGACACCCGGTGCAACCATCTCCCGGACCAGGTCATGGTCGCGCAGAGTCCCGGGCGATGTGTGTTTTTCAGGTTGTGCGTTCATAAGTCAGTCTCCTAGAGTTCCGGGACCAATACGATCCTTCGGTGCGGGCTCTGCGCATGGGCCTCCTCGAATATCCTGTTGATCTCATCCAGCGGGCGGCGCTCTATAAACGGCAGCAGCTTGATGCGCCCGTCCAGTACCAGGTCCAGCGCCGCCGGGTACGATCCGGGAGGACATCCCCAGTTGCCGACGGCGCGCGCATCGAATGCCATCAGATTGGAAAGACGAACCTCGATCCTGTCCATGGTGAATCCGACCACGCATAACGTCGAACCATAGGTAATGAGCCCGAATGCCGTTTGTTGCCCGGCCGCCGTTCCGGAGCACTCGAAGATTACCCACTCGGTCTGGCGCAGCCCGGACTGTTCCGCGAAGGCGCTTATTGCCTGTTTCAGTTCGCGACTCCCGATCCTGCCCGAGTTCAGGGTAAGCGACGCACCATGTTCACTGATGCGGTCAAGTTTGCCTTGATTCACGTCAATCGCCACGACTTTGGCGCCAAAGGCATGGGCAATCTGGGCGCTAAACCCGCCGACGCCCCCAATCCCGATGACAATGGCGATGTCGCCCGGCCCGACGCCTGATCGGGTCACCGCCTGAAGCGGTGTGGTCACGGCATCCGCGATGACACAGACATCGGGCAGCGACAGTCCCGCATTTGCGAGACGCGTTTCGTCCACCGGGCACAGGCCCCGCGCGGGCACCAGGATATGGGTGCCGAATCCGCCATGCATGTCGTTGCCCGGCATCTTCTGGTTCGGGCAGATAGTCGGTTTCCCGCGCTGACACCAGTCGCATTCGCCACAGGGGATCACCGCGGGGATGATCACGGAACGATCACGCCAGGATTCCGTGCCGGCGCCGCAGGCGATCACGCGGCCGCTGACCTCGTGACCGAGCGCCAAGGGCAGTTCATGGCGGGTGCGCACACCGTTATGGAAAAAGCCGAGGTCGGTATGGCATACGCCGCAGCCGGCCACGGCGACGACCACCTCACCGGCGCCGGGCGGCAATGGATTGAATTCAGCGCGTGAGAGCGGTTCCCCCCTTGCGGTCATCAGCCAGCGCTGTGCATTGATTCTCATAATCGGAAGATTCCGGTCAAAGCAGCTGGTGCAGCTTGAAGCGCTGGACCTTGCCGGTGCGGGTCCGCGGAATTTCGCTCACGAAACGGATCGTTCGCGGACACTTGTAGATCGAGAGGTGACTGAGCAGCGTTGTTCGAATTGCCTGCTCAAGTTCGGGCACGGGCCGCCCAGGGGCAGGCACGACGAACAACGCGGCGCGCACCAGTCCGTCAGCATCTTCTCTGCCGATCACCGCTGCTTCCGCAACATCAGGGACGCACAGGACACATTCCTCGATTTCAACAGGGCTCACCCACTGGCCTGATATTTTCAACATGTCGTCCGCCCGTCCCTGGTAATGCCAGTACCCATCGGCGTCAAAACTGAAGAGGTCGCCCGTGCAATAGAACCCGTCCTTGAATGCGGCATGGGTTCTGGCCTGCTGGTTCCAGTATCGGTCGAAGAGACTGTCCATGCGAACCCACAGAGTGCCGACGGCTCCTGCATCGGCGATTTCGTCGCCGCCGGAACCCAGCAGCCGCACGTCCGCCCATGGCAGGGCGCGCCCCACGCTCCCGGCCCGCGCTGCGCCGGGCGTGTTGGACAGGAAGAGAAAAATAGTCTCGGTTGTACCTATACCTTCGAGAATGGTGACGCTTGTAATTTCCCGCCACTGCCTGAACAGTTGTTCCGGCAGATGCTCGCCGGCGGAAATGCAATGCCGGATGCGGTTGAATGCGCGGCTCTGCGCCGCGCCCTCGCGCAGCAGGTTTCGGTAGAAACTCGGGACACTGCAAAAAAGATCGGGAGCGGAGCGCTCAATCTCCCGGAGTATAGATCCGCAGTCCGGCCAGCCTGTATGAAGGATCACGGTTGCCCCGCAGCGCAGGCCACCGAAGAAGGAATGCCCAAGTGCATAGGCGAAAGAGATTTTCGATGTGGTCAGTATCCGCTCGCCGGGAACCAGGTTCAGGTTTTCCCTGAGATGCCGGTCGGCGATGAGAACATCATGGTGCGAGTGAACGACTGCCTTTGGTTTCCCGGTCGTGCCGGAGGTGTACAGCCAGAAAGCCATGTCGTCCTCAGCCATCGGCACGTAATTGAGCGTGTCGGCATGGTGGCCCACAAAATCCTGATGTGCAGGCCCACTGTCGGCGCCGCCGGGGACGACCACGGGTGGATGCGCAAACTCGCCTTCTATGGCACGGTAAAGCTGCTCGTGGCAGGCATCGATGAACAGAAGCTTGCAACGACTCTCCTCAATCACGAACCGCAGGTCATCGGGCGCGACGCGCACGTTTATGGCTATCGCGACCGCCCCGATCTTCATGGTCGCAAGGTAGGCGGCGACCATGTCCGGTGAATCGTCCATGAAAATCAGCACCCGGTTTTCCTGCTCGACGCCAGCCTCGACCATGGCATTGCCGTAGCGATTGGCGAGGCGATCCAGCTCGCCATAGCTCAGGCTGCGCGGACCGCAAATCAGTGCCGTGGAGTCATCGCGTCCCGCGGCCAGCGGCGGCCCAAGCAGCTCTTCCGCGGCGTTCATGCGGCCTGGTTCGAAGATCTTGCGCGCGTTCATGGTTTGCGGCTCAGCGTCGCGCCAGTCAGGCCTGTCCGGTGTCCACGAGGCCCTCGGGGCGGGCACGAGGCTGGTGGAATACATATCGAAGAACGGAGGGCAGGCAATTGATCCCGATCAATCACCAGGAGCGGACCTGCACCGATAATGTCCTCCAGGGCACGCCGCATCGCGGTCGTGAAATGCGCAGCCAAGGCCATGACTAGAATCCTGAACACGATTATCTCGGGCATTGTGCTGCTGGCAGGCATGTCCGACGCTGGCGCGCAGGAAGTGGAAAGAGGCGCCTATCGCGTAGTCGACGGGAAAGTCGACGCGCAGACGTTCCTGGGTTGGAACATGTACCAGCAAACCTGCATCGCCTGCCACGGGGCAGACGGCCTCGGTTCCGCAGTGGCCCCGGACCTGACCGTCGCCGCCGGCAGGATGAGCGCGAAGGAATTCGAAGTGAAGGTGCTGAACCGCTACCTGATCCCGGTATCCACTGAGGAGTTGGCCTCGGAGTCGGGGCGGGCGGCGGTGCATCAGGCGTTCCTGGAATGGATCGGCGCGTCGGAAGCCCGATCTGAAGACGCCGTGCGCATGCCGGTGTGGGAGAACAACCCCGCAGTGCGGGAACGGATCGACGCGCTATATTCCTATCTCAAGGCCCGATCGGACGGCGCGCTCGGACCGGGGCGGCCGGAGTTGATCAAATAGAACGCGACTGCGCCCGATCTTCATATACGTCGGCCGCGTGGCGGTGGAAAAAGAACCTCGAGGCCATGGCGTGGGGTCTCAAGCCTGCCTTGGCCCGATCCACCTCCTGAGGCGCGCTGGCCGGAATCTCGCGAAGCGCCGCAGCAGGCGCTCCACGTCCGTGTCGATCAGCAGCAGTGACCGGTGTTCCCGCCGCAGGAAACGCTCGGCCACGGCGAGCTCGAGAAAGGCATTCAACTTGTTGAAATAACCACCGATATTGAGCAGCCCGCACGGTTTGGCGTGCAGGCCGAGTTGTGCCCAGGAAAGGACTTCAAACAATTCCTCCAGCGTGCCGAGTCCGCCCGGCAGCGCGATGAACCCGTCGGAGAGTTCGGCCATGAGCGCCTTACGCTCGTGCATCGAGCCGACGATGTGCAGTTGCGTCAGTCCGGCGTGGGCCATCTCCTTGCGGTGCAGTTGCCCGGGCAGGACGCCGACCACCTTGCCGCCGGCCTCCAGCGCCGCGTCCGCCAGGATCCCCATCATGCCGACGCTGCCGCCGCCGTAAACGATGGTCAGTCCGTGGTCGACGAGTGCGCGGGCCGTCTCGCGGGCGGCCCGGGCGAACTTCTGTTTGCGGCCCGCATTGGCTCCGCAGAATACGCAGACGGAACGCATGGTGGAGTGTTGGACAGGGAATGGAACCGTGGCGCGTTGCAGTTTAACCGCGGGCCGGGAAAGCCGCCATCCCGCCCGCATTGCCTGTACAATCGCGAACTTCATGCGAGGCCTGCGTCATTCATGATCATCTGGCTCAATCTCGCCGCCATGCTCCTGCTCATTCTCGTCGCGGCCGAGGTTTTCACGAATGCGATCGAGCACCTGGGCGAGCGCCTCGGGATCTCGGAGGGCATGACGGGATCGATCTTCGCTGCCGTGGGCACGGCCATGCCGGAAAGCATCGTGCCGCTGGTGGCGATCTTCGCCGGCACGCAGGACGCGCATGTCAACGAGGAGATCGGGGTCGGCGCCATCCTCGGCGCGCCGCTGATGCTCTCGACGCTCGCCATGTGCCTGATGGCGCTCGCGGCCCTGCGCAAGCGCGGTTTGCACGGCCTGCTCAGGCCGGAACGCAAGGGACTCGGGCGCGATCTGCGCTTCTTCCTCCTTGCGTTCGGGATTTCGCTGGCGGCCCTGTTCATCCCGCATGATGTCCCCGTCGTGCGGGCGCTGCTGGCCATCACGCTGGTCTTTGTCTATTTCATCTACGTGCTCCTGACGTTCCGCGATTCGGCGAAGCTGGTTGCGGACGGCCACCGCACCGAGGCGCACGCGGAGATGTTGCTGTGCCGGCTCGGTTTGCCGGATTCGTCGCTTGTGCTCGCGGTGCAGTTGGTAGGCGGACTGGCACTGTTGGTCGCCGGGGCGAAGGGGTTCGTGCACAGCGTCAGCGGCGCTTCGGCCCTGTACGGGCTTTCGCCGCTGCTGCTCGCGCTGCTCATCGTCCCCGTCGCCACGGAGCTACCGGAAAAGGTGAACAGCATCATCTGGATCCGGCGCGGCAAGGACACGCTGGCCTTCGGCAACATCACCGGGGCGATGGTGTTCCAGGGCAGCCTGCTGCCCGCGATTGGAATATCCCTGACCCCATGGCAGCCGGGTCTGACCGTGCTGTCAGGCGTGATCGTCACCTGCGTCGCCGCGCTCTGGATCTGGGTGGTCGCCATGCGCGGCGAGCTCCGGGTGTGGCACCTGTTTGTGAATGGGGGTTTCTACCTGGCCTACCTGGCCCTGGTGCTGGGTGTGTGATGCGCCGGCGCGCGCCGTCAGCGCAGGAAATTGAATGCCTGTTCGCCTATGAACCATGCGGCCGCCAGGATCGCCGCGAAATAAAGCAGCGTGACCAGCAGCCAGCCAATGGCCACCCAGACCATGAGTCCATCCTGTTCAAGCTGGCCGACGCAGATAAAGAATATGGAAAGTGCCGGCAGGAGGTTGTTGAGCGGCAGGCCGAACATCGGGATCGCCATCAGCAGGCCGCCGGCGAGCAGAATCAGTCCGACGTTGCGGCGGCCGGCCTCGCCCGTGACCATTTCTGCGACGCGCGGCCGGCTGAACCGGCTGCACCAGCCGACGAGTTTCACGCAGGTCCCCAGCATCAGGCCCCAGGTCCTGGCGGTCATGACCGTCTGCCGCAGCCGAGGCGGCAGCAGGGGCGAAGGATGACCGCGGAGAACTTGCCAGCCGAGCGCCGCGAAGGTGAGCCCGCCGGCCACCGCCAGCGGTCCGAGCGAGAACGGCTGCAGGAACGGCAGGACGAGCACGATGCAGATGAAGGCATATCCGGCTTCCCGCACGGAGTCGAGCACCTCTCCAAGGGAGAGGGCGCCCTGCGCGGCGCGCAACTCGCATTCTCGCAACGTAGCCACGAGCTTCGCCGCCGCGCCGGACGGCATGTTGTGCGGGGGAGTCACGGCATGTGGCATCGATCCAGGATTGGGAGTGTACCGCATGCGCGGCGAATCCGCGGAGGTTCAGCGGCGTGGAGCTGATCACGCTCAAATTGAACGCCATCGAAATGCTCGGCCTTGCCGCGTTCGGCGTGGTCATGGGCGCGTGGTTGAAGCGCTGGCTCCCGGCACTCGATCGGCTGCATATCCCGGCGTCCATCGCCGGGGGGCTGGTGTACGCCGTGCTCGCGCTGGTGCTGCGCGACCGGTTCGTCAACTTCGAGGTCGAACCCAGCGTCCGCGACGTGCTCATGGTGGCCTTCTTCACCACCATCGGCATGCACGCCAGCCTGGAACTGCTGCGCGCCGGCGGGAGGCAGGTGGTGATCTTTCTCGGCGCCGCGGTGCTGGGACTGGCGATCCAGATCGTCTGGGGCGTCGGCGCAGCGGCCATGCTGGGACTGGATCCGCTGCTTGGCGTGATCCCCGGCGCGGTGGCGCTGACCGGAGGGCCGGCCACCGCGTTGGCCTTCGGCGGCCCGCTGGAGGACCTGGGCGTGCAATCGGCCACCGCGCTGGGTCTTGGTTCCGCGATGTTCGGCATCGTGATCGGCGGTCTGGTCGGCGGGCACATCGGCGGCGTCCTCATCCGGCGCTTCGGACTGATCCCCGTCAGGGGGCATGCTTCCGCGGACTTTTCAGCCCTGGACCGGGAACTCGAAGAGCACCCGCAATCGGCCACGTGGCCCACGACGATCGTCCTGCTGAGCCTGGCCATGGGCGCAGGCATGATCCTCAATCGCTTTTTTGCGCACATCGATCTGACCGTGCCGATCTACATCGGACCGATGATCTGCGCCGGCATCCTGCGCAACATCGATGACGTGCTGCGCGGCGGACGTGTCTCACCGTCGCGCATGGAACTGCTCGGCAACATCGCGCTCGAACTTTTCATCGTCATGGCGCTGCTCAGTCTGAGGTTATGGGAGATTGTGCATCTCGCCCTGCCTGTGTTCATCATTCTGTGCGGGCAGATCCTGATCCTGATCGTGCTGTGCTGGACGATCGTTTTCCGGCTGATGGGGCGCAGCCACGAGTCCGCCGTGATGGCGACGGGCTATTTCGGCTTCATGATGGGCACGACGGCGAACGCCATGGCGTGCATGGGCGAACTGGCGTGCAAGTACGGCCCGGCACCGCAGGCGTTCTTCGTCGTCACCATCGTCGGGGCGTTCTTCATCGACTTCATCAATACCCTGTTCATCACGGTGACGATGAACGTCCTGCGCTAGACATTTCGTATCGGGCGGTCCGGCCGGATGAATCCGGCCAACCCGTTCCCTTTCAGGTCAGAACTGTCCTCACAAGAATGCAAGCCTGGCCCCATTGGATCCAAGCGGGCCGCGCAGATCACAAATACGGTTTCAGATCCACGCTGCGCAGGGACCAGAGGGTTCCGACCACACCGATGCTGACTATACCGGTCATCAGGAACAGGAACGGAAATCCCCCGGTGATGCCGACCACCAATAACGTGGCGATGATGAAAAGCCGGAGAACGACCGTTCCCAGAATCATCACTTCGATTTTTTTCTGCCAGATGCGGAACGTGACAAGCGTCAACCCGAGTAGGAACATGCCGGTCAATTGGACAAAGGGGTTTCCGTCAGCAATGGCCGCGTCAAATCCGATCATCGGCAGAGATACCTTCGGCAAAAACAGTAACGGAATGCCGAGCAGTGCCGTATAGGTGGAAATGTAGAGCTGCCAGTAAAACGCGTGTTTAGGCATATTGTTCCTCCCGTGATGCAATCGTCTCAGGATTGTGCAAAACCTTTTATGAGTTCTGCGACTCTCCCCGGCTGATCGAGCGGAAGAAAATGACCCCCCGCCGCGACGGTTTCGACCCTGGAGCCGGGAATCTCCCCGGCCGTCCGCCGGCGTTCCTCCGGCCGGGACCAGTCGCGATCGCCGTATACGAGCAACACCGGCACCCGGATCCGACCATAGGCGTGGTGACAATCATCCCACAGGTAGGCGTGGCGGATCAGGTTCAGGAACGCGCGGTAGTGGCCCTCGCGTTCGCCAGAGACAAACATCTGCTCCAGAAATTCCCGGGGCAGGGCCTCCGGGCGCGCGACGCCGCCTTCCATGATGAGTCGTTCCACCAGGCGGTTACGCAGCCGCATCACCGTTTCCCCGAGCACCGACACCCGCGCCGCGGTAAAGATCAGCCAGGCGACCAAGCCGGCCCGCGTCAACCCTGTGCCCCGTGCGTAGTCATAGGGATTCATCGCCACGATTTTCTTAATCCGTGTATTACCATCCGCGACCAACAGGAGCGGAATGCAGGCCCCAATGGACACGCCGGCCAGCGTGGCGTCGCGGATGTCCATCCGCTCCAGGAAACCCTCGACGGTCCGGACGAACAGATCGGGAGCGTATTGGGTGTCCGGGATGGCGGAGAAACCGTGGCCCGGATAATCGAGGGCGTGCACGGTGAAGTCGCGCGCCAGTTCAGGAATGATCTTCTGAAAAATATCGAGCTGCGTGCGCAGCGTATGCAGGAGCACCAGGTTCGGTCCGTGTCCCGTTTTGATATGGCGGATCTGCATTCCGTTGATCTCGGTAAATTCGACCGGGATCCGCGCATTCCAATACAGCCCTGCCGGCGTTTGCGTCGGTTTCCGCAGGGCCTCGACGCAGATGGAAATCGCCACGGACGCGAGGGCCGCAGCGAGGACCAGGAGAAGAATTGTCAGTACATCCACTCGAAGTTTCTCCGCGGCATCCTGGTCAGCGACTTAATCCGCAGGCAGCTCCGAGCCGAAGCGCTCGGTTTCGTATCGCCACGCGCGGAAGTTGCCGGACCAGTGATCCGGGGCGAGACCGGCCTTTTCCTTGAGGCGGCGCAGAAACACGCTCGGCTCGTTGATTTCATCCCAGACCTTCGGCAGGAACGTGGAGCGCTTGCCGGCGTCTTCGATGATCAATCCATCTTCTCCCGGCCGCAGTTGTTCGAGCAGGCTGACCTCGTTTTCGAAGCTCATCGGCTGGGGCGCGCGCAGGACGGCGACCTCCATGTGCAATTCACGCAATTCATCGGTCCGTACCGGTTCGAAGCGCGGGTCCTTCGACGCGGTCGCAAATCCACGTTCGGCCACGTCCAGTACCAGTGGCCGGTACGCCTGCAATGATCCGAGGCAGCCGCGCAGCCGTCCGTTCTTCATAAGCGTGATGAAGCTGGCGCCAGGGCGGCGGATGCCGGCGGTGAAGGTGCCCACGGATACCTTCGGCATGAGTTTCCCCGCGGCCGCGCGTTGCACCGTTGTGGCTGCGACCCGGATCAGTTCCTGCTTTTCGGCGTCGCTCAGCGGTGCGTGCGATGGATCTACGTCCGCGGTGAAGGCCCAGGCGCCGTAACCGACCACGCGATCATGCGAACCCGCCGTATCGCCGGAATTGCGGACATCCAGCGTCGTCGGCACCAGGCCGAAGCTGCGCGCGCAGCGCAGCATGCCGTCGACCGGCCGCGATCCGCAGGCATCCTCGGAGCGCAGCCGCCCGGTGGCGAGCGTCATGATCGCCATGCTCGCCTCGGCGTCGCGCCGCTGCGCCTCCTGGTACTCGTGGTAATGACTGAGATCGGACGAGATCAGAACCAGCGTCTCGGGTCCGCCCCACACGCGCGTCAGCGCATCCGCCACGACGTCTCCGCGGCCCATGCCGACCGCAACCGGCGTCAGCGTGAACTCGCCCAGCAGTTTTTGCAGGAACGGGATCTGCACTTCCAGGCTGTGTTCCTGGGCGTGCGCCTCGTCGGACACGGCGGTGTAGGGCTGCTTCTTCAGAAGGTCGATGTTCTCCCGATCCAGAGGTACGGTGCCGAGCGGCGTGGCGAAGGCGTCCACTTCGGGAACGCCCAGGCCGCGCACGGCCACGCGGTGCGCGGGACCGAAGAGCACGACGCGCTTGATGCGATCGGCGATCGGGGCGATCCGGGCATAGCCCGTGGCGGCGACCATCCCAGAATACTGGTAGCCGGCGTGGGGGACGATCAATGCCTTCGGCAGGGCCGGCGTGCCCGTGGCGGCATTCTGCCGCTCGAGAGCATCCGCCAGCATTTTCTCGACCCAGTCGGACAACTGGACGGCGTCGCGCGGGTAAAAACTCCCGGCGACTGCGGGAGGGCGGAGGGTATGGCTCATATCCGGTTGGTACTATGCAGTTGTCGATCGCGCGGCTTCGATCCTGGGGCCGAGGATCGATCGAGATAATCCGCGATGGCGTCTGCGCCGACCTGGGCCGCGGTGCGCCCTGGATCCCGAAAGAAAGTATAGTCAAAAACGGCGTGTTGTCGGGGAAGGAATTCTGCGTGGGTGGGAAACGCCTGAGCCATCGCCTGCGGCAGCTCGCCCGGCACATTGCCGACGACCTGACCGAGGTGCCAGTGCACGTAACAGGGGTTGTCACGCCAGTCAACACCGTTTCCGTTCAAAAAGATGCACGGGCGGGGGTTCAGCAGGAATTCGTAGACCTGGCTGCTGACGTCGCCGAGGTAAATGTCGGCTGCCGGCATGTAAGTCATGTCGACCGAGAGCTCGCTGCCCGTATCGATGTGGATGTTCCTGACTCCACGGAACCTGCGCGGAAGGAATGCCCGATGCCGTAGGTTGCGTCTGAACAGAACGATGTGAGGCGCGAAATTCAGGCCTTGATGAGGAGTCGAATGATTGAACAGGAAACCGACGCGCATGGATGGGTACTCAACTGCCGAGTCCGCCTGTCACCGCCTGATACAAATTGGCTGGGGGACTAGGATTCGAACCTAGACTAGCGGAGTCAGAGTCCGCGGTCCTACCGTTAGACGATCCCCCAGGAGGACAGTTGCAAGTTTAAAGTGAAAAGTGGAAAGAATTAAGTGCCGGCGACTCGGCGACAGTGATTGATCAGTCCTTGCAGCATTCTGGAAATCTCTACAGCTTCGTTTCCGAGCTTAAATGCCGTTTGATCGCTTAACAGCCCCATTTTCTGGCAAAGGTGGAGCTGCGTCCGTAGCTCCCCACAGGAGCCCTTGGCAATCAGGAGGAATTGAGCAAACTGCTTATTCGAGTTTCTTTCGAATCCTTCGGCGATATTCGATGGAACCGAGATCGCGGAGCGGGTGATTTGTTCGCGGAGATGTCGTTCCCTACAACCCTTTAAGGCCCGATAAACTTCGACAGCGAGGGCTGAACTGCGCTTCCAGACTTCCAGGTCTTCAAAGGCATCCATGCCTTGCTTTCCACTTTCAACTTTTCACTTTGCACTGAAACGCGTCAGCGTTTCGAGTACTGCGGACGCTTTCTGGCCTTGTGCAGTCCGACTTTCTTGCGCTCGACGGCGCGCGCATCGCGGGTGACGAGCCCGGCCTGGCGCAGGGGCTTGCGCAACGATTCGTCTAACTTGATCAGCGCGCGCGCGATGCCGTGGCGGATCGCGCCGGCCTGGCCGGAGATGCCGCCGCCGCACACCGTGGCCTTGACGTCAATGGCGTCCGCCATCTTGACGGTCTCCAGCGGCTGGCGAACCACCATCCTTCCGGTTTCGCGCCCGAAGTAGTTGTCCAGCGTGCGGCTGTTGACGGTGATATTTCCGGAGCCGCGCGAGAGGAAGACGCGTGCCTTGGAATTCTTCCGCCGTCCGGTGCTGTAATGGATTTCCTGGGCCACGGTCTACACCTCCAGAATCTGCGGCTGCTGAGCCGTGTGCCGGTGATCGGCGCCGGCGTATACCTTCAGTTTGCGGAACATCTGCCGGCCGAGCGGGCCGCGCGGCAGCATGCCCTTCACCGCCTTCTCGATGACCCGTTCCGGCTTGCGCTGCAGCAGTTTTTCGAAACTGATGGACTTGATCCCGCCAGGGTAGCCGGTATGCCACTGGTAAATCTTGCCGGTCGCCTTGCGCCCGGTAACCCGCACCTTGCCGGCATTGACGACTATGATGTAGTCGCCGGTATCGGCGTTCGGCGTGAAGGTCGGCTTGTGCTTGCCGCGCAGGCGGCGCGCGATCTCGGTGGCCAGGCGACCGAGCGTTTTCCCGCTCGCGTCGATGACGAACCAGTCGCGCTTGATGTCTGCGGCTTTGGCAGTGTAAGTTTTCATGGAACGGGACGGGACCGCCGGGGAACCGAAAAGGACGCGCAATGTTACGGACTGACCCGGGGTCTGTCAATTGATATGCCGTGACGAAAAATGCGTGATTTCGACCAATTCGATCGCTTGATCATGGGCCTGGACGATGCCTTGAAAACGGCGTTTCGCGTGACGGCCGCGCCCGATCGCCCCTATCCCGCGGAAGGGCTGGACGCGGAGGCCCTGACGGAGCGCGATCGGCGCCACGCAGCCGGGCTAATGCGGGTCGACCATGCCGGCGAAGTCGCGGCGCAGGCGCTTTACCGGGGGCAGGAATGGATTGGCCGAAGCGAATCCGTGCGCGCAGCGATGCGCCGGGCCGCTGCCGAGGAAAACGACCACCTGGCCTGGTGCGAGCGCCGGTTGGCGGAACTGGACGCGCGGCCGAGCCTGCTCGGTCCCGTCTGGTACCTGGGTTCGTTCTGCATCGGGAGCTGTGCCGGCCTGTTCGGCGATCGCTGGAGTCTCGGTTTCGTCGCGGAAACCGAGCGCCAAGTGGTGCGGCATCTGGAGTCGCACCTGCGGGGGTTGCCGGAGGAGGATCGACGCAGCCGGGCGGTGCTCGAGCAGATGAGGGACGACGAAGGCCGTCACGCCACGGCCGCCATCGAATCAGGGGGTGAGAAGCTGCCGGAAGCGGTAAAAATGCTGATGGCGCTCGCCTCGCGGGTCATGACGACGACAGCGTACTGGGTTTGAAAATGCAGGCAGCAGATAGCATTTAGAATATAGGGAAAATAACGCCGGTCTTGAAATCGTCGGCGGTGCCCCCATCTCCGGTAATGAGACATTGCTTTTAGCTATTTAACGGAGGTGCGATATGGCATTGGTACGTTATGAACCTTTCAGCCTGCTGGATCGGTTCCAGAGGGAACTCAACCGGCTGGGCGCTTGGGATGTGCTTGGCAGCGATGGTGTGGGTGAGGATACTTCGAATGTCGTCACCAGCCATTGGCGGCCGGCCGTCGATCTGAAAGAGGAAAATGATCGCTTCGTTATCCTCGCCGACCTGCCGGGCGTGGACCCGAAAGACATCGAAATCACGATGGAAAACGGGACGCTCGCGATCCGCGGCGAACGCCGCGAGGAGAAGGACGAGGATCGCGAGGGGTTCCACCGCACGGAGCGCGTTCGCGGGACGTTCTATCGCCGGTTCAGCCTGCCTGACACGGCGGACGCGGAGCGGATCCAGGCGAAGGGCAAGGACGGCGTGCTGGAAATCGTGATTCCGAAGCACGAGAAGGTCCAGCCGCGCAAGATCGACGTCCAGAGCTGACACACTCACGCCGGGCAAAGGCGGGCGTTCCCCGCCTTTGCCCGGCCATTTTCCCGCCGGGGCGCGTGCCGGCGGCGCGCCGTTTTGTCCCGGACGGCGCTGAACTTTTTGAGGCCGCGTGTTTACTAAAGGAAGTGCCACCGATGAGGAACGCAGGGACATGAACGTTCGATTTCTCGCCGTTTTTCTGGCAGCCATGCTCGGCATCAACGCGCCGGCCGAATCGGCACTGCCGCCTTCGGCGGGCGGGCGGGAGTTGCCCAGCCTGGCGCCGATGCTGGAAGGGGTGACCCCCGCAGTCGTCAACATCGCCACCGAGGGGCGGGTGCAACTCCAGAATCCCCTGTTCGCGGATCCGTTCTTCCGGCGCTTCTTCAATGTTCCTGACCAGCCCATTGAGCGGAAGACGCAGAGCCTGGGTTCCGGCGTCATCGTCGACGCGGACCGCGGCCTGGTCCTGACCAACAATCACGTGATCGCCAACGCGGTCCAGATCACCGTGACGCTGCGCGATGGCAGGCACATGGACGCCGAGATCGTCGGATCGGATCCTGAGACCGATGTCGCGGTGATCAAGATCCCGCCGGGCAACCTGACTGCGGTCAGGCGCGCCGATTCGGATCAGCTGCGAGTCGGCGATTTCGTCGTCGCGATCGGAAACCCGTTCGGGCTCGGCCAGACGGTCACGTCGGGGATCGTCAGCGCGTTGAGCCGCAGCGGGCTCGGCATCGAGGGTTACGAGGACTTCATCCAGACGGACGCCTCGATCAACCCGGGCAATTCCGGCGGCGCGCTGGTGAACCTGCGCGGCGAACTGGTCGGGATCAACACCGCCATTTTCTCCCAGACCGGCGGCAACATAGGCATTGGATTCGCCATTCCCATCAACCTCGCGCTGCACATCATGGACCAGATTGTGGACAAGGGTCAGGTCACGCGTGGATTCGTGGGCGTCCAGGTGCAGGACCTCAGCCCGGAGCTGGCCGAGGCCTTCAATATCAAGGACCAGGCGGGAGCGATTGTGAACAGCGTCTTCGAGGGATCGCCGGCCGAGAAGGCCGGCCTGCTTCCGGGAGACATCATCGTCGCCATGAACGGCCGGCCGGTGCAGAGCGCCGGTGACGTGCGCAACCAGATCGGGCTCCTGCCGGTGGGGGAGACCATCGACTTCGAAGTGCTGCGCGAAGGCAAGCGCAGAAACCTGAAGGCGAAGATCATCGCCGGGAAGGAGTCACCCACGGGCCCGACCGCGATTAATGCGCGGCTCGAGGGACTCTCCGTGGGCGATCTGGGCAGCGATCATCCCTATTACGGGCGCGTGAAGGGCGTGCTTGTCCAGGGCGTGCAGCGCGGGAGCCCGCCCTGGCAGAGCGGCCTGCGGCAGGGCGACATCATCACCTCCGTGAACCACAATGACGTCGCCAGCCTCGATGAATTCCTGAAGGCGGTGGACCGCAAGGAGGAGCCGCTGCTGTTGCGCATCATCCGCGGCAGTGCCGCGGCGTTCCTGGTCATCCGTTAATGCGCACGCGGATTTCATCGCCAGGGAATTCGCATGCCGCGATGGCCTGCCGCAGCATTTGCACGATCCCAGGCCGCGGGTAGCTCGCCCGCCAGGCAAGCGCGATCTCGCGCGAAGGCGAGGGGCGCGCGAACGGCCGGAAGTCGAGCATGCGGTTGATCCCGCCACGGTCCAGGGCCGCGAGGTACGGAAGCACCGTCACGCCGGACCCGGCCGCCACCATCTGTCGAATTGTTTCAATCGAACTTCCCTCAAGCGTCCGCTGGATCCGATGCCGGGACAGGGCTTCGCCCTGGCACGCGGGACAGGCCGCGATCACCTGCTCGCGGAAGCAGTTACCGGTGCGCAGCAGCAGCAGCATCTCGTCCTGCAGGTCATTTGCGCGGATCGATTTCCGATTCGCCAGCCGGTGATGACGCGGCAGGGCCACGACGAACGGCTCCTCGTAGAGCACCTCGACCCGCACTGAGGGCATGTTGAAGGGCAGGGACACCAGCACCATGTCGACTTCGGCGTTGCGCAACTTCTGGGCCAGGTTGCCCGTGAAGTCCTCGTCGATGACGAGCGTGAGGTCAGGCGCGCGCCTGTGCATCAGCGGGATGAGCCTTGGCAGGAGCCACGGTCCGACGGTGTAAATCACGCCCAACCGCAGTTCGCCCCGGAGTTCGTCGCGCCCCTCTTCGGCGATGGACTTGATCGCCTTCGACTGTTCCAGAACGAGCCTGGCCTGATCAACGATCCGTTCCCCGATGCGTGTTACGGATACGTCGTGCGGGTGGCGCTCGAAGATTTTCACGCCGAGTTCGTCTTCCAGTTTCTTCACCGCCACGCTCAGCGTCGGCTGGCTGACGAAACACGCCGCGGCGGCGCGCCCGAAATGCCGCTCGCGGGCGACGGCGACGATGTAGCGCAGCTCCGTGAGTGTCATGGATAGCGGGCGGTGGCTCCGTTCCGCGCCCAATTCTGGCTGGCCGCGAGCAGCCGGCGCAAAAGCGGGACGTCCACCCGCGTTGCCCCATGAGCGTCGCCGGCAATGACCCGGAAGGGCCGGCCGGATTCCCCCAACTGATCGAGCACGAGGGCCGCGCCGGCGAAATCATTGTCGACAGTGAACGCGTGCGTCGTAATGACGGTCGTCAATCCGGCAGCGCGCGCGGAAAGATTGCCGTTGCGCGTGTCCTCGATGGCGACGCAGTGCGGAGGCGTTTCCCCGAGCTGCGACAGCGCGTGCAGATAGACGGCGGGGGAAGGTTTTTTTTCCTCGACTTCATCGCTGGTCACCACAGCCTGAAACAGGGCGGTGGCGCCCTTGCCCAGCGTAGCCGCCAGCAGGGTTTCCACGTTCTGCCGGGACGAGCTGGTCGCGATTCCGAGACGCAGCTCGCAGCCGCGAGCTTCATCGATCAGGCGCCGGATCCCCGGACGCAGGGTCATGTGCGAATGTCTGAGCATTTCCCGGTACAGCGCGGATTTCCGCTGGTGCAGGGATCCCGTGAGCCGCAGCAGGGCGGCGGCATCATCGGCCTCGATGCGCCTGTGCTGAAGATAGCGTCGAATGCGCTCCCTGCCGCCGGAAATCGAAAGCAGGTCGTGATACTCCGCGCGCGACCACTCGATGTCCAGATGGAATTCGGCAAATGCGCGGTTGAACGACTGCCGGTGCAGTTCCTCCGTGTCCGCCAGGGTCCCGTCCATGTCGAAGAGGATCGCCCGGAGGTCGGGCGCGGACGGCGCGAGCATGACGTTCAGTTTTCCTCGCCGTCGTCGGGTGCCGGGATGGTCGGCACGGGGGGCGCGGTTTCGCCGGACAGTTCGACCTTTTCAATCTTCTGGAACCGGCTGGTAATTTTCCGCGCGGATATATTGACGTCTTCCACGTCGCGGTGCGCCTGGCCGATGTGCTGCGCGAGTTTGTCCATGCGCTCCTGGAAGCGGCCGAAATCCTCGGCAAGCATGACCAGGTGCTCGCGGATGATGTGCACTTGCTCGCGCGTGGCGGCATCCTTGAGCACGGCGCGGGCGGTATTCAGTACCGCCATCAGCGTCGTGGGGGAGACCAGCCAGACGCGCGCCTTCTGGGCGCGATCGATGAGATCCGGATGGTGCGCCAGGATCTCGGCGAAAACGGCCTCGGCGGGAATGAACATGACCGCGCCGTCGGATGTCTCGCCGGGAAGTATGTACTTGCCGGCGATGTCGTCCACGTGCTTCTGGATGTCGATTTTGAACTGGCGTTCCGCGGCCTTACGATCTGCGTCCGGGAGATCCCGGTCGGTCATGCGCCGGTAGGACTCCAGCGGGAATTTCGCGTCGATGGCTACCGCGCCGGTCGGCTCGGGCAGGAACAGGACGCAGTCCGCCTTCTTGCCGTTGCTCAGCGTGTGCTGCAGCCGGAAGTGGCTCTCGGGGAGCATGTTGCGCACCAGCGCGGCAAGCTGCACTTCCCCGAAGGCGCCGCGCGAGCCCTTGTCGGCGAGCACTTCCTGAAGACTGACGACGTTGCTCGACAGCTCCGTAATCTTCTTCTGCGCCTCGTCGATCAGCGCCAGGCGTTTCAGGATGTCGCCGAAGGTCTGCGTCGTCTTCTCGAAACCCTCGGCAAGTCGTTTCTCGACCTGGCCGCTGATATCCTGGAGCCGCTGGTCGGTCTTCTGCGTCAGGCCGTCCATGCGCTTGCCCAGATCGTCGCTGTACCGCGCGAGGTGCTCGCCGACCTGCTTCTGAAGATTGGTCATGCCGGCCTGGAGGATTTCGGACAGGTGCTTGATGGCTTCTCCCTGGCGCTGCTCGAAGCGGCTGCCGTGCTCGGCGAGGATCAGCCGGAGTTCCTCGCGTAATTCGCCGAGCCGCTGCTCCACCGCGATGAGGCGCTTGAGGTGTTCCTCGATTCGAACATCGAGGCGCGTCAATCCCTCGATGGCCCCGGATCCCGCCTCACGGCGCAGACACAGCCAGAGCACGCCCAGCGCGACGACGGCGAGCAGAATGTCGGTTATGATGGGCGGGAGCGCCATTGAGGTCGTGCTGGTGGATTTTCCGGTGGTCCCGGCGCCTCTACTCCGTTGCAGACACCCATGGAGCACCCGAAACAGGCAGGACTGGATCGCTTCACGGACATTGTCTCCGGGCCGGATGAGAATATCAATCTGGCGGAGGCCGCGCTGCTCATTGCGGAGCGCGAGTATCCCGGTCTGGATCCTGCGCCGCACCTGCAACGACTGGACGCGCTGGCGGAACAGTGCCGCGCGCGGCTCGCGCCGGACAGCGCGCCGGCGGAGGTCATCTCCGCCGTGAACCGGTTCCTGTTCGAGGAACTCGGATTTCACGGCGACCTCGAAACCTTCAACGATCCCCGCAACAGCTTTCTCAATGATGTGCTGGAGCGGCGGCAGGGGATCCCCATATCGCTCTCCCTGGTCTATATCGAGATCGGACGCCGTTTGGGCTTGCCGGTGCGGGGCGTCTCCTTCCCGGGCCATTTCCTGGTCAAAGTCGAATGGGGAGGCGAGCGACTTGTACTCGACCCGTTTGCCGGCGGCCGCACGCTGGAGCGTGGCGAACTCGAACGGCGTCTGGAGCATTTTTCCAGCGAGCGCCGTGCCGGCTGGGACCTGGAGCGCCTGCTGGCAGCGGCCAGCCGCAAGGAAATCCTGGCGCGCATGATCCGGAATCTGAAGAGCATCTACCTCAACCGTGAGGACTACCCCAGGGCGCTGGATGCCGTGAATCTCATCCTGCGCATCTTCCCGGATGCCGCGAGCGAGCTCCGCGACCGCGCGCACGTTCACGATCAGATGAATTCCCTGCGCGCGGCAATCCAGGACTACGAGCAGTACCTGATGCTCTCCCCGGGCTCGGGCGATGAGCAGTACATCTGCACGCGCCTCGCTGATCTCAAACATTCCCTCTCGCGCCTGCACTGACGCGGTGTGCGGCATGGCCGACCAGCCGATTGCGAAGATCAAGGGCCGCGGGACGGCATCGAAAATCGACGGCCGCTACCTCGACTGGCGGCGGGAGGACGTAGACGACGGCTGGGGCGATACCGAGCCGCCCGCGCCGATCCGTACCACGGTTACGGTCGAACATCCGCGCACGATCATCTCGCGGAACGATTCGCCCGACATCCCCTTCGAAGCCTCCATCAATCCTTACAGGGGATGCGAGCATGGGTGTGTCTACTGCCTGTCGGGTGAAACGTTGATCCTGATGGAGGATGCTTCCACTCGCGCGCTGGCAGATATCCAGGTGGGCGACCTAGTGTACGGAACACAGCGCAATGGCTGGTACCGCCGCTACGTGAAGTCCGTGGTGAAGGCGCATTGGAGCGTTGTGAAACCGGCGTATCGAATTACGCTCGCCGACGGCACGAGTCTTGTGGCAGGACCTGATCATCGCTTTCTCACGGAACGGGGCTGGAAATTCGTCATCGGAGCGGAGCAGGGACACGCTCGCCGGCCACACCTGACGACCAATAACAAGCTTATGGGAACGGGGGCGTTCGCCCACGCGGTGACGAAAGACCCGAATTACCGGCTCGGATATCTGTGCGGCATGATCCGTGCGGATGTTCACTTAGGGTCCTATCACTATCAACGCGCTGGCCGAGCCAACGGAGACCAGCATCGGTTCCGTCTGGCCTTGATTGACAGGGAAGCGCTCGAACGGACCAGGATGTATCTGGGGGAGTGTGATATTGCTACGAAAGAATTCGTCTTCCAGAAAGCGGCCGGCGACCGGAAGGCAATGCAGGCGATCCGCACGAGTGCTCGCGCCCAAGTCGAACGCATCGGCAAGCTCATCTCCTGGCCCTCGAACGAATCGCCTGAATGGCATGCTGGCTTCCTCGCGGGAATTTTCGATGCCGAGGGAAGCTTCAGCCAGTGCAATTTGAGAATCCTCAATACGGATATGGAAATCATCGATTGGGTTTGCCGCGGACTGCAGGCGCTTGGTTTCCGGTATTGCGTAGAGCACCGGAGCTTTGAAACCAGGAAGTCGATGAATGCCGTGAGGCTTTTGGGTGGTTTGCCCGAGCAACTCCGGTTCTTGCATACGATGGACCCTGCCATTACCCGGAAACGCAATATTGAAGGTCAGGCTGTAAAGACCAATGCCAGACTGGAAGTTATCGGGATTGAATCGCTTGGCAAGGCGCTTCGCCTCTACGACATGACGACTGAAACCGGCGACTTCATCGCAAATGGCGTCGTCAGTCACAATTGCTATGCCCGCCCGACGCACGCCTATCTCGATCTGTCGCCCGGCATCGATTTCGAATCGAAGCTGTTCGCGAAGCCGGACGCGGCGAAGCTGCTGAGACAGGAACTGGCGAAACCCGGCTACCGCTGCACGCCGATCGCGCTGGGGACGAACACGGATCCTTACCAGCCCATCGAGCGCGAATGGCGCATCACGCGCGGCATCATCGAGGTCCTGCACGAGACGGATCATCCGCTGACCATCGTCACCAAGTCCTGGCTCGTGGAACGGGACATCGATCTGCTCGCGCCCATGGCGGAGAAGGGACTGGTGCAGGTCGCCCTTTCGATCACTTCGCTGCGCAACGATTTGGCGCGAAAGATGGAGCCGCGCGCCAGCTCACCGAAACGACGCGTCGAAACCCTGCGCCGGCTGTCTGATGCCGGGATCCCCGCGGGCGTGATGTTCGCGCCGGTGATCCCGTTCATCAACGACGCGGAGATGGAAGCGGTGCTGGAACACGCATCCGCCGCCGGCGCGCGCTGGGCGGGATACGTCATCGTGCGTCTGCCACTCGAGATCAAGGAGCTGTTCAGCGGCTGGCTCAAGGAGCACGAGCCGCTTAAGGCCGGGCGCGTGCTGAACGCGATCCGCGATCTGCGCGGCGGCCGGCTGAACGATCCGGAGTTCCACCAACGCATGAAGGGGAGTGGCCAGTTTGCCGACCTGATCCGGCAGCGCTTCCGGCACGCCTGCGACCGGCTCGGCCTGAACGGCGAAGAGAAAACACTGCGCACGGAACTGTTCCGGCCGCCGAGTGGATCCGATCCACAACTGGAAATGTTCTGAATCACGCTTGTTGGGGATGCAGGCCGGGATAACCACGCCGATGCAGCACTACGAGCAGGTGCTCGCGTGCCGCAGGTTCGTTCCGGATCGCGCCCAGCGGGAAGCGGTCGGACTGACGCAGTCGCTCCACGAATCGCTGATTGCCGAGCATGCGCGTCGAAACGCGCTGCTTGGCCGGCTGAGGCGCAGGCTGCTCGGGGAAAAGGAGCCTCCGTGCCGGGGACTCTATCTATGGGGCGGCGTCGGGCGCGGGAAGACCTGGATCGCGGATGCCTTCTATGAGTGCCTGCCGTTCGAACGAAAGTTGCGCATGCACTTCCACCGGTTCATGCAACACATCCACCGTGAGCTGAGAGGGCTCAGGCAGATCGAGGATCCGCTCAGGATTGTCGCTGATCGCCTGGCGGAGAGAACCCTGGTGCTGTGTTTCGACGAGTTTCACGTATCCGACATCACGGATGCGATGTTGATCGGCAACCTGCTCGGTGCGCTGTTCGACCGTGGCGTTTGCCTGGTCGCGACTTCGAACGAGCATCCGGATCGGCTCTACCACGGTGGATTGCAGCGCGACCGCTTCCTTCCCGCGATCGACCTCATCAAGGAACGCACCCAGGTCGTGAATCTCGACTCCGGAGTGGACTACCGCATGCGCTACCTCGACCATGCGCGCATCTTCCATTTCCCGTTGGATGGGCGCGCCGATGCGGTGCTGCACACGCATTTCGACAACCTCGCGCCGGAGGCGGGCAGCCGCAACACGACGATCGAGATCGAGAATCGCCGCATCCCCATCGTGCGCCGCGCGGACGGCGTCGTGTGGTTCGACTTCCAGGTCATCTGCGGCGGACCCAGATCCATGTCCGATTACATCGAGATTGCGCGCCAGTTCCAGACCGTGCTGGTCGGCAATGTGCCGCGCATGGAGGATGGCTCGATCGACAGCGCGCAGCGTTTCATCCATCTGGTGGACGAACTCTACGACCGCAACGTGCGGCTGATGCTGAGCGCGGATGCGCCGCCGGATGGACTCTACGCCGGACGGCGACTCGCCCAACCCTTTCTCCGCACGGCAAGCCGGCTGGTGGAAATGCAGTCGCATGCTTACCTCGCGCGGGGGCACAGGAGTGATTGAAGAAGGGACTAGGGGCTAGTGTGGCGTCCCGCAATGTTCTTGCGAAATTCCACACCAGGAGGAACGTCATTCCGGGCCCGCCGCAGGCGGCGCCCGGAATCCAGCGTTCGTCGAGTGCTATCTGGATTCCGGAAAGCGGCTGCGCCGCTTCCGGAATGACGTCATCGCGACACGAGAATTGCACAAGAGCATTGCGGGACGGGTCACTAGGGAAGGCACCATGGAACCATCCGGTTCCGGTCCTTGTCTGATCGTTATAGTAAAAGCATCTTTGCCTCCATCAGTTAAGACTGCTTATTGACTTCATGAATTAAGTAGTTAACATAACCCATTGCTTATAAAGCCTTAATTGAAATTGCCGTTCAGCGTAGAGCCCGCTGGCCGCTATCCAGAATATGACTCCATCCCGTCTTGAATCCGGTTCCACGCTGGATTTGTCGGAGCCGCAAATCGCCGCACTGCTGGAGTGCCACTACGGCGACGGCATGGTGTATTTGCCGCACAACCGCTCCCAGACCCTCTATGGTCTTGCGACGCAACGCGGTTTTATCGACGCCGAAGGGTATCTGACCCGGAAAGGCCGGGCTCTTCTGGCCCGCTATCACTACGCCTGAACCGTGGCGACCGGCTCCGGGAGTACCGGGGTCGGAGCGGATCCTTCGACCCCGATCCGCGCGCGTTACTTTTCCCATCATTGAAGGCCCCGGACGGGGCGGCGGGGATAGACTTGCCCCGGTTCTACTCATTATCCTTCGCGGTAGCGGGCAACCCCGTCATTTTATCCGCGAAATAACAATAATCCGAAGACCAGGGAATCGATGGCCAGCTACCGCACCGAGGAGATCCGCAATGTCGCGCTGGTCGGACAGACCGGCACGGGAAAGACGACGCTGGCGGAGAACCTGCTGTTCCGCGCCGGGGCCATCAACCAGATGGGATCCGTCCAGAAGGGCACCACCGTCTGCGATTTCGATCCGCAGGAAAAGGCGCACCTGCATTCGCTCGATGCCGCGGTGGTGAGCATGGATTACCACGGCGGGCACATCAATCTGATCGATACGCCCGGTTATCCGGACCTGATGGGGAAGACTCTGCCGGTGCTGGCGGCGGTCGAATCCTGCGCCGTCGTCATCAACGCCCAGAGCGGCGTGGAGATCGTCGCGCGGAAAATGATGCAGGTGGCGAAGGAGCGCAAGCTGGACCGCCTGATCATCGTCAACAAGATCGACGCCGAGGACACCGACCTCGAGGGACTGCTCAAGCAACTGCGCGAGGAATTCGGCGGCGGCTGCCTGCCCATCAACCTGCCGGCGGCGCGCGGAAAGGAAGTGGTGGACTGCTTCTTCCAGCCCTCCGGCAAGGCCACCGATTTCTCCTCGGTGGAGGAGGCGCACACGCACATTGTCGATCAGGTGGTCGAACTCGACGAGAAACTCATGGAAGTGTATCTCGAGCAGGGCGCGGTACTGACGCCCGAGCAGTTGCACGATCCCTTCGAACGCGCCCTGCGCGAGGATCATCTGATTCCGGTGTGTTTCGTGTCAGCAGTGACGGGCGCTGGCGTCGATCAGCTGCTCGAGATCTTTGCGCGCCTGATGCCCAATCCGATGGAGGGCAACCCGCCGGAATTCCTCACGGGGGAAGGAGCCGATGCGAAGCCGTACGCGATCGTCCCGGACCCGTCCCGGCACGCGCTCGCGCACGTGTTCAAGGTCAGCATCGATCCATTCGTCGGCAGGCTCGGCGTGTTCCGCATCCATCAGGGGACGATCACTCGCGACAGCCAGCTGTTCGTCGGCGACGGTCGCAAACCCTTTAAAGTCGGCCACCTGCTCAAGCTCCAGGGCAGGGAACATACCGAGCTGGCCAGGGGGATCCCCGGCGACATCTGCGCGGTGGCCAAGGTCGAGGAGCTGCACTTCGACGCGGTCCTGCACGACTCCCACGACGAGGACCACATTCACCTGCACTCGATGAATTTCCCCGAGCCCATGTACGGCCTGGCGATCCAGACGAAGAGTCGCGGCGACGAGCAGAAGATCTCCGATGCCCTCCACAAGCTGCAGACGGAGGACCTGAGTTTCAGGGTTGAGCACAATGCTGCGCTGAACGAAACGGTGATCCGTGGCCTGGGGGAGCTGCACCTGCGCATCATCCTCGAGCGTCTCAAGGAACGGTACAACGTCGAAATGGACACGCGTCCGCCGCGAATCGCCTACCGCGAGACGATCACGATGAAGGCCGAGGGACACCACCGGCACAAGAAGCAGACCGGCGGCGCCGGACAGTTCGGCGAAGTCTTCCTCAGGGTGGAACCGCTTCCGCGCGGCACCGGATTCGAGTTCGTAGACGATGTGGTCGGCGGCGTGATCCCGAGACAGTACATCCCCGCGGTGGAGAAAGGCATACGCCAGGCGTACCAGGAAGGCGCCATCGCCGGTTACGCGATGCAGGACATCCGCGTCAGCGTTTACGACGGCAAGCACCACCCGGTGGATTCCAAGGAAGTCGCGTTCGTCTCCGCGGGCAAGAAAGCGTTCCTGGACGCCTTCATGAAGGCGAATCCCGTCGTGCTCGAACCGATTGTCACGATCACCGTGATTTCGCCTAACTCCGCGATGGGGGACATCACGGCGGATCTTTCCGGAAAACGCGCGCGCATCAGCAACACGGAAGGACAGCCCGGCGGAATGACCGCGATCATGGCGCAGGCGCCCCTGAGCGAACTGGACGGCTACCAGTCCAAACTGAAGTCGATCACCGGCGGCGCGGGTTCCTATTCCCTCGCCTTCAGCCATTACGATCCGGTGCCCGCGCGCACGCAGAAGGAGCTGATCGCCGCCTTCAAGCCGAAGGCTGAAGAAGCCTGATCCCGCCTGTCTCCGCGCCGCGACCCCGTCGCCGCGCTTGCCCTCCGGTTATATGGATATTAGATTTGTGTCCTTAATAGAATAATTACAACTTGCTAGGGTTAGCCGTTCAACGATGAATACTTGGAAACAGGTCCTTTCCGACAGGATGCCCGCAGCCTGGGCGGAGGAGATTGACGTCTTCGAAACCCAGATCGCCCTCAAGAAGCAGGGCAAGGTGGACGACAAGCTGTTCGCCGAGACTCGCCTGCGTCGCGGCATTTACGGACAGCGCTACGACAACGGTCAACGGCATGACGGCAAGGCCCAGCGCACGCTTACATTCCCGTCCGCAGGACTGCTCAAGGGGACCGACACCAGATGGGATGCACCGGGGATGCAGCGCATCAAGCTGCCCTGGGGCGGCATGACGCCGGAACAGATGGACGCGCTCGCGGACGTCGCGGAGGAGTATTCCGATGCAATCTGCCACGTCACCACGCGCCAGGACATCCAGCTGCACTTCGTGCACATCGAGGACACCCCGGACCTGATGCGCCGCCTGGCGGCCGTGGGGATCACCACGCGCGAGGCCTGCGGGAATTCGGTGCGCAATGTCACCGCCTGCCCGATCGCGGGCGTCTGCCGCGATCAGACTTTCGACATCACGCCGTATGCCGACGCCTGTTTCCGGTTCCTGCTAGGCCACCCGGATGTTCAGGATTTCGGACGCAAGTTCAAGATTGCGTTCTCCGGCTGCAGGGAGAATGCCTGCGGCCTGGTGACCATGCACGACATGGGTTTCATCGCCGCGATCCGCGAGATCGATGGCGCAATGAAACGCGGCTTCGAGGTCCGCGTCGGTGGAGGGCTGGGCGCCGTGCCCTACGAGGCGAAGGTGCTTGAGGAATTCGTTCCTGAAGAGGAAATCCTGCCGCTGACGCAGGCCGTGTCGCGCGTGTATGCGCGCCTTGGCGAAAAACGCAACCGCGCGCGGGCGCGCATCAAGTTCCTGGTGGATCGGCTGGGCATCGAGGAATTCCGCCGGCTCGTGCGCGAGGAACGCAAGGTCATCCCGCACGACGATCGCTGGACCGACTATATCCAGGACGTGCCGCGGTTTGTCGATGAACCCCTGAAGGCCGGCAAGGCGGCCGCATCGGCCGGCGCGGATCCCGCGTACCAGGCGTGGCGTTCGACCAATGTCTACCGCCAGCGCCAGGAGGGATACGCGGCCGTCACGGTCACGCTCCCGCTCGGCGACATTACCTGCTGGCAGATGCGCGAACTCGCGGAAATCGCCCGGCGCTACGTGGGCGACAACGTACGCACGACCGTGGAGCAGAATATTCTGCTGCGTTGGATGGCCGAAGCGGACCTGCCGGCGCTGTTCGCCGAATTGCTGCGGATCGGACTCGCGGAGCCGGGCGCGGGAACCGTGGTGGATGTCACGGCCTGCCCGGGGACGGATACCTGCAAGCTCGGGATTGCCTCGTCGCGCGGACTGGCCGGCGAACTCAGACAGCGGCTCGCCGCGCGTTTCGCAACCATGGATCAGTCCGTCAAGGACCTGCGCATCAAGGTCAGCGGCTGCTTCAATTCCTGTTCGCAGCATCACCTGGCCGATCTCGGATTCTACGGCGTCAGCCGCAAGACCGGCGGGCGCACGGTGCCGCATTTCCGGGTCGTCCTTGGCGGCCAGTGGCAGAATAACGCCGGTTCCTACGGGATCGCCATCGGCGTCGTGCCGTCCAAGCGCGTTCCCGACCTGGTCGACGAGCTGACTGCCAAGTACCTGGCGGAACGCAACAAGGGCGAGAGTTTCCGTACATTCATCGAACGGTCCGACAAGAAGGAACTGAAGGCGGTGCTGGACAAGCTGGCGGTCGTGCCGCCGTACGAACTGGATCGATCCTATTACTCCGACTGGCGCGATCCGCGCGAATTCACGCTGGACGACATCGGCACGGGCGAATGCGCGGGCGAGGTGGTCTCCATGATCGATTTCGACTTGCAGGCCGCGGAGCGCCAGTATTTCGAGGCGCAGCTGCACTTCAATGACGGCGATTTCCGGAAGGCGGACGAGACAGCCTACCGTGCCATGCTGCAGGCCGCCAAGGGGCTGGTGCGCACCCAGTTCCAGGACATCGGCGATCAGCCCGATCGCATCGTCGCGGAGTTCCGCGGCCGGTTCGTGGAAACGGGGTTGTTCCGAGACAAGTACGCCGGCACGAAGTTCGCCGAATACCTGTTCCACAGGCACGAAGACAGGCAGCGCAGATTCGATCGCGACCACGCCCGGCATCTGCTGGAAGAGTCGCAGTTGTTCATCGAGGCAGCCCATGCCTGCCATGCAGGCATGCTGGAACGGGCCGCGGCGGCAAAGGCGAAACCCGCAAGGGAACCGGCCGCGCCCGCCCCGGCCTAGGCGCGCTCTCGACCCGATGAATCTCCACAGGCTCGGCGTGAAATTCTTCGCCGGGGACGGGGCCACGATTGCCCTCCCGGAATTCCTGCCCGTGTTCCACCGCTGGATCCAGCAGAGCGTGCTCGACGAGCTTCTGCTCGACGTCGCCGATTACAGTCACGTCCATGCCGGGCCCGGCGTCCTGCTGGTCGCCCATGAGGGCAATTACAGCGTCGATGAAACCGGCAATCGCCGCGGCCTGGCGTACTACGCAAAGCATCCGCAATCCGGAGATGTCGCAGCAATGTTGTTGGCGATCTGCGCGAAGACCCTGCGGGCATGTCACCTGCTGGAGCGGGAGCCGACATTCGCAGGGAAGGTGAAATTCAGCGGCGATCAACTCCAGATCTTCGCCAATGACCGGCTGAACGCGCCGAATACCGAGGCGACGGCCACGGCGTTGCGCCCGGCGATTGACGGGCTGCTGGCGAAGCTGTATCCCGGCGGGAAGTGCGAAGTGGTGCGAGTTCCGGATGCGAAGGAGCGCTTCACCGTGAACGTCAAGGCGCCGGCCGACGTGCCGGTGGGGGAGTTGCTGAAGAGGATAAGGGGAGAGTAGGTAGAATGTAGAATATAGACTGTCTTCACACTCTTAACGCCGTTATGGACGGCGTATTCATGTCCGGATTGCTGCTGAATCCGCGCACCAGCAGAACATATTCTCCCTTTTCCGCGAGACCCAGAGTTTGGGCCACTTCGGCGGCCAGCTTGTTCGGGTTCTTGATGCCGGCCTCTTCAACCAGCACGGGGATTACGCTCCAGAGCAGCGCCATGCGCCGGCACGCCTCGACGCTGCGCGTGATGCCGACGACCGGCGCGGCGGGCCGCGCCGAACTCACCGTCGCGGCCGACATGCCGCTCTGTGAGATGACCAGCACGGCATGGGCCATGAGGTCCTTGGACATGTGCGAGGTGGCGTTTGCCATCACGCTCCAGATAGGCAATGGCGGTTCCGGCTTGGCGAATACGGCTCCATAGGACCCCGTGCTCCAGAGATAGCTCTCGGTCTGGCGCGCGATGCGGTCCATCATGCGCACGCATTCCACCGGGTGCGCCCCGCTGGCCGTTTCGGCGGACAGCATCACCGCATCCGTGCCCAGGCTCACGGCGTGCGCGATGTCGGACACCTCGGCGCGCGTCGGGCGCGCGCTTTCGATCATGGATTCGAGCATCTGCGTGGCGACGATGACGGGCTTGAATTTCGTGCGCGCCAGATCGATGAGCTGGCCCTGGGCCACAGGGACCTGTTCCGGTCGGAGCTCGACGCCGAGATCACCGCGCGCGACCATGATGGCGTCCGAGACGTCGAGGATGCGGGAGGCGTCTTCCAGCGCCTCGGGCTTTTCGATCTTGGCGACCACGCCCGCCGTGCCCTCGTGTTCCCAGATCAGTTCCTTCAACTCCATGATGTCGGAGGCCTTGCGCACGAATGAGAGCGCGATGAAGTCCACGCCCAGCTCCAGCGCGTATACCGCGTCGTCGCGATCCTTCTCGGTGAGCGAGGGCGCGGAGATCGCGACGCCGGGAAGGTTGATGCCCTTGTGATCGGACAACGGCCCGCCATGCACCACCGTGCATGCGACCTCGGTGCCCTGCACCGCGTCGACCTTCAGTTCGATCGCGCCATCGTTCAACAGGACTCGATCACCCGGTTTCACGTCGCGCGCGAGATCCGGGTACTGGGAGGGTATCAGGCCGCTTTCGCCGGGCACGTCGCGGGTGGTCACGGTGACCCGCGAGCCGGCTTCCAGCCTGATCTTGCCGCCCTTGAACCTGCCGGCGCGGATCTTGGGGCCGCACAGGTCCGCCAGGATGGCGATGGGCTGGTTGCGTTTCTGCTCGATGGCGCGAATATGACGGTATGCGTCGGTGTGCGACGTATGGTCGCCGTGCGACATGTTGAGCCGGAACACATTGACGCCGGCCTCGATGAGCTGCTCGATGACGGCGGGATCCTTCGACGCGGGCCCGATCGTGGCGACGATCTTCGTGCGCCGCTTTTTGAGCAGATCGACCTTCGTGACAATGGTCATGGATTGCGCTCCCTTGCAGCGCAGAAATCGGCATCACGGGGACCGGAGTGAGAGCACACGCCCTGACCCCTGGTGAATTCAGAAGGGAATGTCGTCGTCGACGAACTCGTCGTTGACCTTGCCTTCTTCCTTCGAGGGTTTCCCTTCGTCGCGCGGTTTGCGGGCGGACCGGCCCTCGGTCTCGCGGCCTTCGCCCGTGCTGTCCCGGCTTCCTCCGCCGCGGCCGCCGAGCATTTGCATCTCGCTGGCGATGATTTCAGTGGTGTAGCGGTCGTTGCCGGACTTGTCCTGCCACTTGTTGGTGCGGAGCGAGCCTTCCACGTACACCTGGGAGCCTTTTTTAAGGTATTCCGCGACGATTTCGGCGAGCCGGCCGAAAAACACCACGCGGTGCCACTCGGTGCGTTCCTGCTTTTCCCCGGATTCCTTATCCTTCCATGATTCCGAGGTGGCCAGCCGGATGTTCGCCACCGCGGCGCCGCCTGCCGTATATCGCACTTCCGGATCGTCGCCCAAGTTCCCGATCAGTATGACTTTGTTGATTCCCCTGGCCATGTTTCCTCCTTTGTCCGCGCTGCGGTGTAAGTGACTTTGCCTAGTCGTCCGGAAAGATTTTATATTACCAGTTTGACCTTTTTTGGGAAGGCACATGGACAGCATCCGGATCCGGGGCGCCCGGACCCACAACCTTAAGAATATCGACCTGGACATCCCCAGGGATCGGCTGGTCGTGATCACCGGCCTGTCGGGTTCCGGCAAGTCGTCGCTCGCCTTCGATACGATCTACGCCGACGGCCAAAGGCGCTATGTCGAGTCACTGTCGGCCTACGCGCGGCAGTTCCTTTCCATGATGGAAAAGCCGGACGTCGATCACATCGAGGGGCTTTCGCCAGCGATTTCGATCGAGCAGAAGTCCACCTCGCACAACCCGCGCTCCACGGTCGGCACGATTACCGAGATCTACGATTACCTGCGGCTCCTGTACGCGCGGGTCGGCGAGCCGCGCTGCCCGGAGCACGGCACGGAATTGGCCGCCCAGACCATCAGCCAGATGGTCGATTTGATTCTCGCCTGTCCGGAAGGCGAGCGCCTGATGCTGCTTGCGCCGGTGGTGCAGGCGCGCAAGGGCGAGCACGTCCAGGTTCTGGATCGACTGCGCAGCGAGGGTTTCGTTCGCGCGCGCATCAACGGCGAGGTCGTGGAGCTGGACGCCGCGCCGGACCTGACCCTGCGCAAGAAGCATACGATTGAAGCGGTGATCGACCGCTTCCGCGTCCGGCCGGATATCGCGCAGCGGCTGGCCGAATCGCTGGAGACGGCGGTGCGCATCTCCGGCGGACTGGCCATCGTGGCTTCCATGGACGATCCGAAGGTCGAAGACGTAGTGTTCTCCGCGCGGTTTGCCTGTCCGCAATGCGGCTACAGCCTGAGCGAGCTGGAACCGCGCCTGTTCTCTTTCAACAACCCGGCCGGCGCCTGCTCGGAATGCGACGGCCTCGGCGTCAAGCAGTTCTTCGACCCGGAGCGCATCGTGCAGCATCCGGAGCTCAGCCTGCCCGGCGGGGCGATCCGCGGTTGGGACCGGCGCAACGCTTATTACTTCCAGCTCATCAAGTCGCTGGCGCGGCATTTCGGGTTCGACATCGATGCGCCGTTCCGGCAGCTCCAGAAGAAGGTGCAGCAGGTCCTCCTCAACGGCAGCGGCGAGGAGGAGATCGAATTCCAGTACCTGCACGAGCGACGGGGGGCCGTGCGCCGCCATCCTTTCGAGGGCGTGATCCCGAACATGGAGCGGCGCTACAAGGAAACCGACTCCATCATGCTGCGCGAAGAGCTTGCCAAGTACCTGAGCAGCCGGCCGTGTCCTTCCTGCGCCGGCACGCGGCTGAATCCCTCGGCGCGGCACGTCTTCGTCAACGGCACGTCGCTGCCGCAGGTCGCCGCCATGACCGTGCTCCTGGCGCAGCAGCACTTCGGCGCGATGAGCCTGCCGGGCCGGCGCGGCAAGATCGCCGTCAAGATCCTGAAAGAGGTGAGCGAACGCCTGCAATTCCTGGTCAACGTCGGGCTCGACTACCTGACACTGGACCGCAGCGCCGAGACGCTCTCCGGCGGCGAAGGGCAGCGCATCCGGCTTGCCAGCCAGATCGGCGCGGGGCTGGTGGGCGTCATGTACGTACTCGATGAACCGTCCATCGGCTTGCACCAGCGCGACAATGCGCGGCTGCTCGCAACGCTGAAGCGGCTGCGCGATCTCGGCAACACGGTGATCGTCGTCGAACACGACGAGGAAGCGATCCATTCCGCCGATCACGTCGTCGACATGGGCCTGGGCGCCGGCGTGCATGGCGGGCGCGTCGTCGTGCAGGGCCTTCCGGAACAGATCGCGGCGCATGAAGCCTCGCTGACCGGACAGTACCTGAGCGGCCGCCGCCGCATCGAACTGCCGGAGAAGCGCATTCCGGTCGATCCGCTGAAGGTGCTGCGCCTGGAAGGGGCGAGCGGCAACAACCTCAAGTCCATCGACGTCGAGTTCCCGGCCGGGGTGATGGTCTGCGTCACCGGCGTATCCGGTTCCGGCAAGTCCACGCTCGTGAACGATACCCTGTACCGGATCGCGGCGCGCGAACTGAACGGCACGCACACGAGTCCGGCGCCGTACAGAAACGTCTCCGGCCTGGAACTGTTCGACAAGGCCGTGGACATCGACCAGAGTCCGATCGGGCGCACGCCGCGCTCGAACCCGGCGACCTACACCGGCCTGTTCACGCCCATCCGCGATCTGTACGCCGCCACGCCGGAAGCGCGATCGCGCGGCTACAAGCCCGGCCGCTTCAGCTTCAACGTCAAAGGCGGCCGTTGCGAGGCCTGCGAGGGCGACGGCGTCATCAAGGTGGAGATGCACTTCCTGCCGGACATCTACGTCGTGTGCGACGTCTGCAAGGGACGGCGCTACAACCGCGAGACGTTGGACATCCGTTACAAGGGCAAGAACGTCTTCGAAGTGCTCGACATGACGGTGGAGGAGGCGCAGCCGTTCTTCGACGCCGTGCCGATCATTGCCCGCAAGATCGAAACGCTGATGGACGTCGGGCTGTCCTACATCAAGCTCGGCCAGAACGCGACCACGCTGTCCGGTGGCGAGGCGCAACGGGTGAAACTGTCGCGGGAACTATCCAAGCGCGATACCGGCCGAACACTATATATATTGGACGAGCCGACCACCGGGCTGCATTTCCACGACGTGCGACAACTCCTCACCGTGCTGCACCGGCTGCGCGATCATGGCAATACCGTCGTTGTCATCGAGCACAACCTGGACGTCATCAAGACCGCCGACTGGATCATCGATCTCGGGCCCGAGGGCGGCGACCAGGGCGGGGAAGTGCTGGCCACCGGGACGCCGGAACAACTGGCGCGGGTGGCGCACAGCTATACCGGCCGTTTTATCGACCCTGTTCTCTCCGGCGCGCGAAAGGCGTTGAAGCAGGACAATCTCCGGCGGGCGCGGATGCCGGCCTGACAACCCGCTGAGTCGCTCAACCGTGCCGACCACGAGCCTGCCGCCCGATGTCCGACCCATCGAGGTGTGGTCGTGGGCCATGTTCGACTTCGCCAACTCCGGCTACACGACCGTTGTTATCACCGCGGTATTCAACGCCTATTTCGTCGCTGAGATTGCCGGGAATGCGCCCTGGGCGACGTTCGCCTGGACCGCGACGCTGGCCGTGTCTTACGCGCTGGTGGTGCTGACGGCGCCGGTCATCGGCGCCTGGGCCGACGCGCATGCCGCGAAGAAGCGGCTGCTGCTCGGTTCCACGGCCGGCTGCGTCCTGTTCACCGCCGCGCTCGCCGCCGCAGGCAGCGGCGATCTCGTGTTCGCGGGGGTATTGATTGTGTTGTCGAATTTTTTCTTTGGCACCGGTGAAAACCTGATCGCCGCGTTTCTGCCGGAAATCGCTCGCGGCGAAGCGCTCGGCCGCGTGTCGGGATGGGGCTGGAGTCTGGGTTACATCGGCGGGCTGATCACCCTCGGCGTGTGCCTGGCCTACGTCACCGCGGCGCAGGCCGCGGGCGCAACCGCGGCGGAATTCGTGCCGGTGACGATGCTGATCACCGCAGGCATCTTTGCCGTGGCGAGCCTGCCCACGTTCCTGTTTCTGCGCGAACGCGCACAGCCCGTGGCGGAACCGGGCCGCCTGTTCCGGGGGACGTTCGCCCGGCTCGGCGCGACGCTCAGGCACGCGCACCGGTACGCGGATCTCTGGCGTTTCCTGCTGTGCGTGGTGTTCTACCAGGCCGGGATCCAGACCGTGATTGCACTCGCGGCGATTTATGCCCAGCAGGTGATGGGCTTTACCACCCGCGATACCCTGATCCTCATCCTCGTGGTGAACGTCACTGCGGCGGCCGGCGCATTTGCATTTGGTCATGTTCAGGATCGCCTCGGTCATGTGCGCACTATCGTGCTCACCCTGATCGGATGGCTGCTGACCGTGCTGCTCGCGTGGCTGGCGCGCGAGCCGCCGCTGTTCTGGGTCGCGGCCAATCTCGTCGGGATCTGCCTCGGTTCGAGCCAGTCCGCGGGGCGCGCGCTGGTCGCCTATCTCAGCCCGCCCGCGCGCGCCGCCGAGTTCTTCGGTTTGTGGGGTCTCGCGGTAAAACTTTCGTCGATCTTCGGGCCGATGACCTACGGCGCGGTCACCTGGATCAGCCGCGGCGATCACCGGCTCGCAATCCTCGTGACCGGAATTTATTTCGTCGTCAGCCTTGTCATCGTCGCCGGCCTCGACGTGGCGCGCGGCCGGCGCGCCGCGCTCGAATCCGGCAATTAGGCGATTATTCGGACTCGGCAACCCGCCGGCATCGCTCGATGTCGGCGTTGCTCATCACCGGCTTGATGATGCACTGCTGCTTCTTTTTCTCCGGCATCCGCGCGGGCGGGGGACCGGGCTCGGGCGCGGCGGCCACCGATGCGGGTGCCGCGGGTGCAGCCGGCGCGGACGGAGTCGCTTCTGACGCGGGCGCAGCCGCTTCGGCGGCAACCGGCTGCGGTTTCGGTGGCGGAGGCGGTGCCGGTGCGACGGCCGCCTCTCGGGAGGGCTTCTTCGCCCCGGCCGCGACTTTCGGGCGTTGGTCGCTCCACTGCGAGTTGTCCACCTTCCATTCTCCGTCTTCCATGACCATCGCGATGGCGGCGTAGAACGTCTTCTCTTTGCCGCTCAGCAGGTCGGTCCCCTCGCCGCTGGCATACAGGGTCGCCTTGGCGCCATCGGCGCTCACGTCCTTGCCTGAAATTGCGACTTGCCTGGGCAGCAGCACCGCCATCATCTTCAGCAACTGCTGTTTCTGCTCCGGCGTGTAGGCCGCCATTTCCGTCCGTTTCGCGGCAGGCACGTGCAGCAGCACCGCGTCCATGTCCCCGGACAACTGCGCCTGATGGAACTTCTGATAGACAGTCTCGGGCGTGTCAGCCGCGGTCAACGGCCCGGATATCAGCGTGAAGAACAACAGGGAAACTGCGGCGAAAGTGCTCGTTGCGCGCATCGTAACCTCCCGATTGCGATCGTCAGCGGAGATACTTGGGTTTCACTATCAAACCAGTCCCTTCTCCCGCAGTTCGTCCTTCAGGTAGGCGTAGTAGATCGGCGCGGCGATCAGCCCCGGGATGCCGAAGGCGGCTTCCATCACCAGCATGGCGAGCAGCAGCTCCCAGGCGCGGGCGCGGATCTGCCCGCCGATGATGCGCGCGTTCAGGAAATATTCCAGCTTGTGGATCACGATCAGGTAGGCCAGTGAGGCCAGCGCGACGAACAGCGACTGGCTCAGGCTGACGATGAAGATTACGGTATTGGAGATGAGGTTGCCCAGGATCGGTAGCAGGCCGGCGATGAAGGTCACGAGGATCAGCGTCTTGGTGAACGGCAGCTCCACGCCGAACCAGGGCAGCGCCACGGCCAGGTAGAGGGCCGTGAAAATCGTATTGATGGTTGAGATCCGGACCTGGGCGAATACCACGCGCCGGAACGCCACACTGAGCCGCAACGCGCGCTCCGCGACCGCGACTGAAAGCGGGCCGAGACCCGGTCGGGGAATGGCGGCCTCGAGCGACAGCAGGGCGCCGATCACCATGCCGATGAGAATGTGCGCCAGCGCGCGGCCGAGACCCGTGCCGGCAACCTGGAACACCTGCGCGTGGTTTTGCAGCCACTCGACCACCGCCTTGCGCAGCTCCTCCGCATCCCCGGGAATATAGACGAGCAGCCAGGCGGGCAGGCGTTCACGCGAATTGTCGATGATCTCCGCCATGCGCTGAATCAGCCCTGGAATGCTCTCGCCGCTGTCGCGCAGGAACGTGGTCACGCTCATCGCGGCCAGCGCGATCAGCGTGATCACGACGCTGGCGATGAGCGTGACGGCGAGCAGGCGCGGACTTTCCTTTCCCGCGGCTTGAACGCGCAGCAGGGGAACGAGGGCGTTGACCAGCGCGTAGACCAGCAATCCCGAGATCAACGCCGAGAGCAGTTTCAGATGCAACAGCAGCAGTAACGCGCCGGCAAACAGGCCCCAGGTCGTGAGGTCGTAACGGGAAATGGCGGGACGATCCATTGAAGATGCGGAGTTTGCGGTAGGATTAAGTGTACTCTCCGACACCTGGCGGCGGTATCTCCGCGAAGCCTGATGCGCGAATGCAGGATCTGAATTCATACTCCGGTTGCGGCTGGCGCCTTATCATGCCGGCATCGCCGAACCGCGATTTTCGGTCTGAAACCGGCCAGTAAGGACCGTGGACGACCGCGCCGAGATCATTCACCGGAACTTCACGCGGCGCGTGACCGCCGCCGATCTGCCTGCCGCCCTGTCCGGTCTGAGCCCGGCCGGTGTCGGCATGACGGCAAAAGATCTCGTGGACCTGTTCGAGTCGCAGATGATGAGCCGGCTGCTCGACATCGCGGCGCGCAGGCTGCGCCGGCGCGGACTGGGCTACTACACCATCGGCAGTTCCGGGCATGAGGGCAACGCCGTGTTCGGCCGGCTTTTCCGGCACACGGACATGGCGTTCCTGCATTACCGCAGTTGCGCCTTCCTGATCGAGCGCAGCCGCCAGCTCGCGGGGCAATCGATCCTCTACGACATCCTGCTGTCCTTGGTCGCTTCGAGCGAGGATCCCGTTTCCGGCGGGCGGCACAAGGTGCTGGGGAGCAGATCGCTGCTCGTCCCGCCGCAGACCAGCACGGTGGCCTCGCACCTGCCGAAGGCGGTTGGCGCGGCGTATTCGATCGATCTGGCGCGCCGCATCTCGTCCGTGCCGGCCGTCATGCCGGCGGACAGCATCGTGTTCTGCAATTTTGGCGACGCTTCGGTCAACCATTCGACGGCACTCGGCGCCTTCAACGCCGCGGCATGGGCTTCGTTCCAGGGTGTGGCGATGCCGGTCGCGTTTGTCTGCGAGGATAACGGTTTCGGGATCTCCGTGCCGACACCGCCGGGATGGGTGCAGTCGGCTTTCGCGAATCGTCCCGGACTCAGGTACTTCAGCTGCGACGGCCTGGATTTGCTCGATACCTGGCGCGTGGCGCGCGATGTCGTGGACTACACGCGTTCGACCCGCCGTCCGGCCTTCCTGCACATGCGGACGCTGCGGCTGATGGGGCATGCGGGATCGGATATGGAGATAGGCTACCGAAGTCTGGAGAGAATCGAAGCGGACGAAGCCGCGGATCCGCTGCTGCATTCTGCGCGCATTCTGCTCGACAACGGCATTCTGGATGCCGCCGCCGTTTGCACGAAATACGCCGAGATCGAGGCGGGGATTTCGGAAATCGCGGGACATGCGGCGACACGGCCCAAGTTGGTGAGCGCGGCGGAAGTGATGGAACCGATCGTCCCGTCGCGACGCCCGATCCGGGCTGCCGCGCCGGTTCCCGCGGGGGACCGGGCAATGCTGTTCGCCGGACAGGAACGGCTGCTGACCCGGCCGCAACCCATGGGCAGGATGATCACCTCCGCGCTGATGGATCTCATGCACGCGCACCCGGAACTGATCGTGTTCGGCGAGGACGTCGGAAAAAAGGGCGGCGTCTACGGCATCACCGACGGACTGCAGAAAAAATTCGGCTCGGCGCGGGTGATGGATACGCTGCTGGATGAACAGTCTATCCTGGGCCTTGCCATCGGCCTCGCGCACAATGGCTTTATTCCGATCCCCGAGATCCAGTTCCTCGCCTTCGTGCACAACGCCGAGGATCAGATCCGCGGCGAGGCGGCGACGCTGCCGTTCTTCTCGCGCGGACAGTTCTGTAATCCCATGGTGATCCGCATGCCGGGTCTGGGGTACCAGAAGGGTTTCGGCGGGCACTTCCACAACGATAATTCCATCGCCGTGTTCCGCGACATCCCGGGCATTATCGTCGCCTGCCCCTCCAACGGTTCCGACGCGGTGGGCATGCTGCGCGCCTGCGTGCGGCTGGCGCGGGATGAGGGACGCGTGGTCGTGTTTCTGGAACCAATCGCACTCTATGGCGAGCGTGACCTCCATGCGCCGGACGACGGGTTGTGGACGTCGGTGTACGCCGCACCGGGCGCGCAGGCCGAACCGCATCTCGGGGAAACAGGATGTTTCGGCGACGGCGAGGATCTTGCGATAGTCTCTTACGGCAATGGGTACTACCTGAGTCGGAAGGCAGCGCGGGTGCTGGAGCAAGAGCACGCGATCCGGGCGCGCGTCATCGATCTGCGCTGGCTGGTCCCGCTGCCCCTGGAGGATCTCATGCGGCACATCGAGGGATGCGAACGCATGCTGATCGTGGACGAATGCCGGCGCAGCGGATCGGTGAGCGAGGCTCTGATGACGTTGATCGCAGAAAAAGGCATCCGCGCGCCCCTTGCGCGGGTGACGGCGGAGGACAGCTTCATTCCACTGGGGCCGGCTGCCGGACTCCTGTTGCCGACCGTGGAACAAATCGCCGCGGCGGCGCTGCGACTCAAGGGTGCGTCCGCATGAGCCGCGCAAGCGCGCCCACTCCGGCGGGGCACGCGACAGCGCTGATCGTTGGTGGCGGCGCAGTCGGAATCGAATTCCACCTGCCTCGCATCTCGGCAAACTGCAACGTCAAGACCGTATACATTGTCGAGCCGGATGCCCGGCGCCGGCAGGAACTGGCCGCACGTTTCCGCCGTCGCGGCGACATCACGCTCGTGGCCGATCTTCCATCTTCGCTGCGCCACGAGATTGCAGTCGTGGCCACGCCTCCCAAGTTCCATGAAATGTACGTGACGCGCCTCGCGGGGCAAACCTCCAGGCTGCTGATCGAAAAACCGATCGCGCGCACTCTCGGGGAGACCAAGGCCATTGCCGAACAGGTCAGCAGTGCCGGGACCACGGCCTTTGTCTGTCACATCCGGCGAACACTCGACAGTTTCCGCTTCATCCGCGAGGCGATGACCCAGTGCCTGTTCGGCGAACTGAGATCGGTGAGTGTGCACGAGGGCGGCGTATTTTCCTGGCGCGCGGTCTCGATGGGATCGTTCTCGCGCGACCTCAATGGCGGAGGCGTGTTGCTCGATACGGGCCCGCATACCCTCGATTTGCTGTTCCAGGTCTTTGACGCACTCGAGCTCAGGCGGGCGTGGATGGACGCTGACATGCGGCGCGGCATCAAAGCCATCGAGGCCAACTGCGTGCTCGACCTGGAAGCCACAGGCGGCATTCCCGTCGAGTTCGTGCTCAGCAGAAACCGCAGACTGTCGAACAAGGCCTGCTTCAACTTTGCCAAGGCCGTGCTGACCGCCGATGTGCGGGATAACACGTTGGAGATCGCCACGGGTTCCGGTTCGCGCCTGCAGGGCGTGGCGGGTTCAGCCGGGGCAAGGAAGATGGAGTTCAAGGATCTCTTCGATGCGTTTTATCAGCAATACGTGGTGCCCGGGGACAACCGCGGCGTATCGCCACGGGAGGCGCTCAAGGTCATGCAGATCATCGACGACGCCTACGCCGGGGCGTCACTCTGCACGGGGGGATTCTGATGAAGATCGCGGTCTTCGGCGGATCGGGATTCCTGGGTTACGACTTCATCCGTTTTGCCCTTAAGCGCGGCGGCATCGAGCCCGTTATCTATTCCAGCAGCGCGAAGAGCTTGTCGAACTTGGCGCGGCACGAGGTGGACATCCGGCTTTACGCCGCCGCCGAACCGCAGGCCGTGGAACTCGACAGGGATGTGGGATGGCTGGTCAATTTCGCGCACCCTTTCGAGCGTCGCGGCAGCATCAGCGGCAAGGATCAGATCGCGCGCTTCGTGCAGTTCGTGGGCAACGCGAAACGCTCGTGCCCCGGCCTGCGGCTGATTCATCTGAGTTCCATGTCGGTCTACGAGCCGTTCGCGCGCGGACTCCGGTTTGTCGAGACCGACGCCCTCAATCCGCCCCGCCACGACCGTTATGCAGAAGAGAAGGTGTTCGCGGAAACGGCGCTGCGGGCGCTGCCGGGCGCCGCGGCCTGGCAACTCCACCTGCGACCGACGGTAGTCTATGGGCCCTTTTGCGGGGTGTGGACGGACCGCATTCTGGAGGCGTTCACGCAGGGTGACGTCGGTTTCTGCGATCTTTCGGGCCACATCCAGCCGATCCATGGAGAGGACGTGTCACGTTTCATTTATGAGCGGCTGTTCGATTTCAGGGCCGGCGTCTACAACCTGCCTGGACCGGAAGAAATATCCTGGCAGACGTTCCTGGAGACATTTCGCGACATCGTCGGCATTGGCCGGCTGGTCGCGCTCCCGGACGCCGTCGCGGATCGCGACGGCGGCAGCGAATCGGCCTGGGACTTCTACGTGAACAACGTGCGCGAACTCATGAGGGCAGTCCGGAAGGAGCCGTCGTTCGACAGATTGGCGTGGCGCGTGGCGCGTCATTTGCCGGTTTCCATGGTTCAGTGGGTCAGGAGCATTCTCCTTGGCCGCGACGCGGCTGCGGCGGCTCCGTGTCCGATCGCGGGGAAGCGTCCCGTCAGCCGGCTATACTCCCGCAGGTTCTTCGGCGAGGATCGCCTCGTCGATGGCGCCCGGCTGATGGTGGATTTTCCGGCGTGTTCCGCCCGCAGAATGAGCCAGGTCCGCGACGAGTTGTCGGCGTACTACCGCTTCCGGTTTACGGACGCGAGGTTCACCTGAGGAGAGCCGGCGGATCATGAAGAAGGAAGAAGTCTACGAAATCCTGAATCAGGCCTACTTCTCCGAGGACTGCCACGAGAAAGAACTGCTGGAAAATTTGCCGCGGCTGCTGCGGCGGACACGGCTATTCGTCGATGTCGGGGCAAGCCTCGGGCAGTACACCAAGCTGGCGAGCCATTGCATGCGAGAAGGCCGCATCGTGGCGATTGAAGCCGATCCGATCCGATACGAAGAGTTGGTGCGCAACGCGGGCATCTGGTCGCGTGAAACCGGCGCGGTCATCGAACCGCTGTTTGCCGCCGTTGGCAGCGAAGCGGGGGAAACCACCTTCTATACGACGAATTCGAACGTCAGCGGTGGCCTGTTTCCCCATGCGGTCAAGACGCAGGTTGAGTGGAGTGAAATCCGCGTTCCCAGTGTCACGCTTGACAGGCTCTTTTCGGACGCTATGCCGGACTTCGTCAAGGCTGACATCGAAGGCGCCGAAATGCGCATGCTCAAGGGGGCGAAGCGAATCCTGGAACGGGGCCTGACCGTATTCCTGATGGAGATCCATCCATGGGCTGATCCCGTTGCCGGAACGCGCGAAGATATCACGGAGTTCATGCGGGGATACGGTTACCGGCGGGTGGCGTTTTTCAAGCACGTTCTGTTCCTGCCATTTGGCATGGTCTACCTCAGGGAGAAGCTGACGGCGGGCGCGAGAAAATACCTGCGATGACGCCGGACGCCACTCCTCGCGACATGCGCCCGCGCACCCTCGGCTATATGAATCCGATCGAACGCCTGGCCTTCAAGGCGCTGCGCTATGCCGGGAAATCGAAGGTGTTCTACCGCCTGTTCGAAGGCCTGCACCGCGATCTGCCGGCGCTGGCGAAATTTCGGAATCGCCACGCCGGTGAGCGTTGCTTCATCCTCGGCGGCGGTCCATCCCTCAAAATGATCGATCCTGCGCCGCTGCGCAACGAGTTCACATTCGGCGTCAATGGTATTTTCTTGATTTACGACTGGCTCGGGTTCGAGCCGAGCTACTACGTCGTGGAGGACTTCCTGGTGTTCGAGGATCGCTGGCGCGACATCATGGAGCGCGTGCGGCGGTCAACCTGCTTTTTCCCGGTACAGTTCCGCCATCCGGATTTCGATCGCGATAATCACGTTTACTTCAGGGCTATTTATGAATTCAATCCGCGGGCGGGATTTCCGCGTTTCTCGGAAAATCCCGCGCGCTTGATGTGGATCGGCGGGACCGTGACGTATATCTGCATGCAGCTCGCCCTGTACATGGGGTTCAAGGAGGTCTATCTCGTCGGCATGGACCACAACTACGTCAAGCCGGAGCACGTCAGGACTTCCGGAAACGTGTGGACATCGACCGGGGAGGATCCTAACCACTTCCATCCCGATTATTTCGGTTCGGGCTATCGCTGGCACGATCCCCAGGTCTCGCGAATGGAAATTGTCTATCGCAGGGCCCGGGAGGTCTATACGGCCCACGGCGTCCGTATCATGAACGCGACAGTCGGCGGCAGTCTCGAAATTTTCGACAGGGTCGAGTATCAGCGATTATTCAATTGATCCAGTGCAAACTTCGTGACCGCCGCGCTTGACCGTGAACTCCGCTGGCCGTAGGGTGGCCCGAACGCCTGCAGCAT
>JACPSH010000059.1 GCA_016193395.1 Gammaproteobacteria bacterium | reverse complement strand
GATCTCGACGCTTTCGAGCAGGCGGTGCGGCAACTTCCGGAAGTGCTGGAGTGCTACCTGATGTCCGGGGAGTACGACTACCTGCTTCGGGTGGTGGTGGCGAACACCGCGGACTACGAGCGTATCCACCGTGAGTACCTGACGCGTCTGCCGGGCGTCGCCCGTCTGCGTTCCAGTTTCGCGCTGCGGACGATTACCGAGAAGACCGAGTTGCCGATTACGTGAAAATTTCCGCCAGCGTTCCGGAGCAAGTCGTGCAGGGTTGACCGCATCGCAGGTCATGCGGCACAAGGGCTGGATTCCGGGTCGCGCCCGCTTCGCGGGCTTGCCCGGAATGACTAGGAGGAGGATGGCCGTGACCCGGTTTTTTGTCATTCCGGACCGACACCGGCGCATACCAATGGAGCGTCCGGAATCCAGGGGCCGATCGCGGAGAGGCCTGAATTGAGAAACGAGCATGAATAACCTCGTCACCTATGCGCGCGATGGCGGTATCGCCGTCATCACCATCGACAATCCGCCGGTGAATGCCCTTGGTCATGCGACGCGGCTGGGGATCTGCGAAGCGCTCGAGCAATTCGCCGCCGACCACGATGCCCAGGCCGCGGTGCTGATCTGCGCCGGGCGGACCTTTTGCGCGGGTGCGGATATTTCCGAGTTCAATGCGCCGCCGGAGGATCCCTGGCTGCCCGCCGTCGTGCAGAAGATCGAGGACGCGCCAAAGCGGGTCGTTGCCGCGATTCATGGCACGGTGCTCGGCGGTGGCCTCGAGCTGGCCCTCGGATGTCACTTCCGTTGCGCCGTGGCCTCCGCGAAGTTCGGCTTTCCCGAAATCACACTCGGCCTGCTGCCGGGCGCGAGCGGCACGCAGCGGCTGCCGCGGCTTGCCGGCATCGAGAAGGCGCTCGATCTCATGATTTCCGGCAAGCCCATGGATGCCGCGCAGGCGCGCCAGATCCACATTATCGATGAGATTGTTGAAGGCGACCTTCGTCGCGGGGCGATCGGGTACGCGAGCCGGATTGTCGCAGAGCGCGCACCCGTGCGTCGGATCAGCAAGATGTCAGTCGACAGGACGGCGGTCCCGCCCGATTTCTTCGACAGGTACCGGGAAAGGATCGCGCGCCAGTCGCGCAACCAGATCGCTCAGGAACAGATCGTCCGGTGTGTCGAGGCCGCCGTGCAACTCCCGTACCGGCAGGCGCTCAAGCTCGAAGGCCGCCTGTTCGAGAAATGCAAGAAGTCCGTCCAATCGCGCGCCCTGCGTCATCTATTTTTCGCCGAGCGCGAAGCCGGCAAGGTGCCAGATCTCGGCAGGGAGGTGGCCACGCGGGAAATCCGAAAGGTGGCCGTGATCGGCGCCGGCACCATGGGCAGCGGGATCGCGATGTGTTTCCTGAACGCCGGATGGCCGGTGGTGCTGGTGGAATCGGATCGGGTGGGACTGGATCGGGGCGTCGCCGCGATCCGGAAGAATTTCGAGACGGCGGTGCAGAAGGGCCGTATGAGCCGGGACGAACACGAGAGCTGCATGAATCGGCTGATCGGTTCGTTGGATTACGCCGACATCGGCGACGCGGATCTGGTGGTCGAGGCGGTGTTCGAGGACATGAAGGTCAAGAAGCAGGTGTTCGCGAAACTGGATGCCCTGTGCAGGCCGGGCGCGATCCTCGCCACAAATACCTCGACCCTGGATGTAGATGAAATCGCGGCAGTGACCAGTCGGCCGCGGGACGTGATCGGCCTGCACTTCTTCGCGCCGGCGAACGTGATGCCCCTGATCGAGATCGTGCGCGGCGGCAAGACGGCCACGGACGTCATCGCCACCGCGCTGGCGCTCGCCAGGCGGCTGCGCAAGATCGGCACGCTGGTGCGGGTCTGCTTCGGTTTCGTAGCGAACCGCATGTTCATCCCGTACATCCGCGAGGCGCAGCTCATGATCCTGGAAGGCGCGGCGCCGGAACGCATCGACCAGGCGATGGTGGAATGGGGCATGGCCATGGGGCCGAACGCCGTGCTCGATCTGAGCGGCCTGGACGTCTTCCACAGGTTTCTTGGCGCGTGGAAGGATCGACCGCATGACCCGTCGTTCTGCCGCATGCTGACCGTACTCTGCGAGCGTGGCCGGCTTGGACAGAAAACGGGGGCCGGTTTCTACAATTATGATGGACGCAACGCGGTTCCCGATCCGGAAGTCGCGGCGGTCGCCGCCCGCGAAGCCGCCGCGCTGGGCATCAGGCCGCGCAGGATCACGGATCGCGAGATTGTCCGGCGGCTGACGGTCTCCCTGGCCCTCGAGGGAGCGCGCGTTCTGGACGAAGGCATCGCGCTGCGCTCCGGAGACATCGACGTGATATTCGCCAACGGTTTCGGTTTTCCACGTTACCGGGGCGGGCCGATGTTCTATGCTGGCAGCGTGGGACTGGCGCGAATCGAAGCGGCCGCAGCCCGGTACCGCAAGCGCTATGGCGATCGCTACTGGACGCCGCCCGAGTCGCTGGCGCGGCATACGCTCCGACCTCTGACCAAAAGCTAAAGAAGGCAAACCGTCATGAGCGCATTGACCACGTTGATTCTCTACATCGCCGTCGCGACTGTCCTGGCCTACCACAAAGCGAAATTGCGCACGGCCGCGATCGCATGCGCCGCACTGCTGGTCGTCTATCTCGCCGTGGGCTCCGGTTCGCGGATCATTCTGCTGCTCCTGCTGGTGACTGCGGCAGTGCTGACCGCTTTGAGTTTCGAGAAGTTCCGCCGCAATGCCATCACCCGACCGCTGTTCAAACTCTACCGGCGCGCCCTGCCGGCGTTGTCCGAAACGGAACGCGAGGCGCTGGATGCCGGCACCGTGTGGTGGGACGGCGAACTGTTCACCGGCGATCCGGACTGGGACAAGCTCCTCAAGATGGGCAAGCCGCGTCTGGCGCCGGAAGAGCAAGCGTTTCTCGACGGCCCGGTGGAGGAACTCTGCCGGATGGTGGATGCGTGGAAATTGAGCCATGTGTGGGCGGAGATCCCGCCGCACATCATGCAGTTCATCAAACGGCACGGGTTCCTCGGTCTGATCATCCCAAAGGAATACGGCGGGCTGGATCTTTCCGCGGTCGCGCAGTCGGAGGTGCTGACCAAGGTGCTCAGCGTCGGCAGCGTGGTCGGCAACTTCATCATGGTCCCGAACTCGCTCGGCCCCGGCGAGCTGCTGATGAAATACGGCACCGAAGAGCAGAAGAACCACTACCTGCCGCGGCTCGCCAATGGCGAGGAGATCCCCTGTTTTGCCTTGACCGGCCCGCTGGCCGGCTCGGACGCGACCTCGATCCCGGACACGGGCATCGTATGCAGGGGAATGTGGGATGGGAAAGAGATCATCGGCATGCGGCTCAATTTCGAGAAGCGCTACATCACGCTCGCCCCAATCGCGACGCTGGTGGGACTCGCGTTCCGGCTCCAGGATCCGGATCACCTTATCGGCTCGGTGGATGATCATGGCATCACCTGCGCGCTGATCCCGCGCGAGGTGCCCGGCATGGACATCGGCCGGCGCCACCTGCCGGTCGGCGATCCGTTCTACAACGGGCCGGTGCGCGGCAGGGACGTGTTTGTGCCGCTCGATTTCATCATCGGCGGCAGGGACATGGCCGGCAAGGGCTGGCGCATGCTGGTCAACTGCCTCTCGGCCGGCCGCGCCATCAGCCTGCCCTCCGGCGCCAATTCGCTTGCCAAACGATCCGTGGCCGGGGCCGGCGCCTACGCGCGGATCCGCCGGCAGTTCAAGATCCCGATCAGCCAGTTCGAGGGGATCCAGAAGCCGCTCGCGCGCATCGCAGGGTTCGCCCACATCATCCATGCCGCGCGCCTGCACACGGCGCAGGCCGTGGCGGCGGGTTCGAAGCCGTCGGTACCCTCCGCGATCCTGAAATATCACTGCACGGAAATGGCGCGGCAGGTAATCAACGATGCCTTCGACATCCATGGCGGCAAGGCGGTGATGCGGGGCCCTAGGAACTACCTCGCGCCGGGCTACGAGTCCATCCCGGTCGCGATCACGGTCGAGGGCGCGAACATCATGACGCGCAGCCTGATGATCTTCGGCCAGGGTGCGATCCGCAGCCATCCGTACGTGTTGAAGGAGATGGAACTGGCGCAGCGCGAAGATTCGCCGGATACTCTCGCGGAGTTCGACCGCACGCTGTTTGCGCATGCCGGGTTCACCTGCACAAACGCGGCGCGCGCCTTCTGGCACGGGCTGACGCGATCCGCCTTCGCGCCGGCGCCGTCATCCGCCAATGACCAGTTGCGGCGCTGGTACCGGGAGGTGAACCGGCTGAGCGCAGCGTTTGCGCTGGTCGCGGACTCGGCCATGCTGACCATGCAGGCCTCGCTCAAGCGTCGCGAGATGATCTCGGGCCGGCTCGGCGATCTGCTGAGCATGATTTACCTCGCGAGCATGGTGCTCAAGAACCACGAGGACGAGCAGTGTCCGGAGGAGGATCTGCCGCTGGTCGAATGGTCGTGCCGGTACCTGCTGCACGCGTACCAGGAAGCCATGCACGAAGTGCTGCAGAACCTGCCGAATCGTCCTGCCGCGTTTGTGCTCCGGCTGGTCGTGTTCCCGACCGGCCGCCATTACCGCAAGCCATCCGACCGGCTCGACAGCACGGTCGCGGCGCTCATCACGCGGGCAACCGCGGCGCGCAGGCGTTTGATCGCCGGGATCTATCTCACGCCCATGGACAATAACCCGCTCGGCCGGCTGAATGCGCTGTTGGAGGAAGCCGACGGTCTGGAGCCGCTGGAGCGCAAGTTGCGCGAAGCGGTAAAGGCCGATCGCATCCCGTCACTGCTCGGACGCGAGCTGATCGACGCCGGCGAAAAGGCCGGTGTGCTGGACGCCTCCGAGGCGAAGCGCATGCGCGAATACGACGCGCGCGTCATGGACGTCATTCACGTGGATGAATTCGGCCGCGACGAG